>JBDSBP010000203.1:0-6171 GCA_039921525.1 Chitinophagaceae bacterium
TTACCTTTCTTTCTTTGGATTTAATGTACTCGTCGAGTTGGTAGTACAAATCTTCTTTTGATTTTTTTTCTTTGACCTTCTGTTGAACAGCCTCTTCAGCCTTATCTTCTATGGCTGACAAGGTAAGCGTGGGTGAAAATGCGTTTTTTACAAAGCTTCCTTTATTCGGCACCTGTTTTTTTACTGCATGTGTAGCCAGATCTTCTGCAATCCGTTTTAACATCAATAGCTTATCATTCAACTGTTCAGGGCATCCGTAAATAACAGGCAACTTTTTCGTTATACACAGCAGCTTATTGTTCCAGCAATCAGGTGGAATGTTGATGCCTGTGTTTAATAAAGTCCTGTTGGTGGCGCTGTAACAGTACTGAAGGAAAATAGGCGAAGTGCCATCTTTACGAATCCTCTTTGGGCTACAAATGGGTTTGATTGGTAACAGCATAATTTAGTCGATTAATTAGTCGATTAAGAATGTGTAACCTGAAATAAAGGTAGGAAGAAGAAATGGCTACTCGTTGTTATTAAACGCTGAAAATCAAGTGATTAGAAGTAAAGTTGATTAAAATTAAAAAAGGATCACATTGCTGTAATCCTTGTTTAAGCGGACCGGACGGGACTCGAAACATAATACTCTATTTTGTTTTATTCCTACGGTTAATTTTTTTGACACTTCATATATTCATTTAAAGTTTTTATTCATAAAGTTAGATGTATCAAGCCTTTCCTTCAATAACTGCATATCCTCACTTAATTTAATCGGTAGCACCCTTGCATAATGAAGTGTTTGCTTTATATGCTTATGTCCCATCATCACCTTTACCGATTCTATAGGCACGCCGTTAGAAAGCGTCACGGTAGTTCCAAAAGTATGCCGGGCAGTGTGCGTTGTGAAATTCTTATCAATATTGCAGATATCGGCTAATTCTTTCAAATAGGAATTATACTTTTGGTTACTCAATACTGGTAGCAAAACATCTTTTGCAATACAACTTGGATGATCTTTATATTTATTGAGAATGTGAAGTGTAATTGGAAGCAGAGGAATTCTTGAAGGTTCATCAGACTTTTGCCGGTTCTTTTGTATCCAAAGCTGCCCGTCTATCCCAATGCAAACTTCTGAACGTTTTAACTTTTTTACATCAATAAAAGCCAATCCTGTAAAACAACAAAACGTAAAAATATCCCTTACTGTTTGTAAGCGATTATTTTGAATGTCCTTATCGATTATTCTTTGTATTTCTTCTTTCGTAAGAAATACCGGATCATTTTCTTCAAGGCTTAAACTAAAGGAAGCAAAAGGATCTTTATGAAGCCATCCCTTGTTGACACAAAGAAGTACAACTTTCTTAATATTCGCAATATATTTCATAGTTGTATTATGACCACAATTACGAACAGTTTTAAACCAGAACGAGAGCTCGTTTACAAAATCGGTATTAAGGGCGTAGATATTAATGTTCTCCTGATTGTACTTCCACTTGATAAAAGATTTTGTATGTTTTAATGCAGTATCGAATCTATCACAAGTTCCTTTTGCATAATCTATTCCGATTAATGCCTTCATCCTGTCATTATGTTCTTTAAAGATGGTGAGCAACATCTTACCACGTTGGTCATGGCCTGAGACAATATCCATGAGAGCATTACATGTAATCTGCGTCCCTGACTCCAATAGTTTGCGCCGGGCTTCATATACTTTTGCCTGGATCATATCCAGGAATTCATGTAAAGTTTTTGCGTCTTCTTTAGTTCCAATGGGCCTACCTGACCTTTTATTCCATCTGTTTGGATCCCAGGATTGCTTCATTGAGAGTTCCTTGGGCATACCGTCAACAGTTAAACGAAGATAAATTGGCTAAGCGCCTTTTACCTAATTTTTTTATTTCTTTAGGTAGAACAGAATAGTGAAGCTTTTCTCTAACATGGCTTAATCTTTTACACGGTGATAAAATTAGATAATTAGCCATTCGAAGACAAGATGTTCATTTAATGAACGGGTTCAACATCAATCGTTTATGGAGCAATCATGAGTCCTTTTCAATAAAATAATTGACTCATGATTTACTCACGATTTATTTGAGCGTTTTTGTTAGTATTTGTGAGTTCTTAGAAAAAGAAAAGCCTAAAAATCTCTGATTTGTAGGCTTTTAACTGTTTTTGATAGTCTTCTCAGCGGAGAGTGAGGGATTCGAACCCTGTATATTCCGTTGATGGTAACCCCTCATTCCGGGCATGATACCCCCCCTGTTGAGAGACCAGGAAGTGAAAGAGCTTTTAGTGTACTTAAAGTTACATTTGGAGAAGTAAAAAAATAATTATTTCTTTTTTCTCCTTGACTCGCCTTTGAGTTCCAGTCGGTGCGATTTGGCTGTCATTCTGTCCATAAGTGCATCGGCGAGCTGCGGTTCATCCAGGTACTCGTACCAGTTTGAAACAGGTAGCTGCGAAGTGATAATCAATGATCGTTTTGCGTAGCGATCTTCTATTATCTGAAGCAAGGCAAGCTTGACATTTTTGTTAAGATTTTGCATACCAAAATCATCTATAATGATCAAAGGAATCTTTTCAAACTGGTTCAATAATTTCAAATAACTTCCCTCTGTTTTAGCGATCAGAATGGCCTCAATTAACCGGTTCATATTAAAGTAACGTGTTTTGATGCCCATCATGCAGGCGTGGTAACCTAACGCAGATGCAACAGCGCTTTTGCCACAGCCCGTTGATCCGGTTATGAGTATGTTATCCCCTTGTACGAGGTAACGGCCCTCCAGCAACGTCGCCCATTGGGTCTTGTTTAGATTCCGAGCCTCGGTACATTCTATTTGCTCGGGTTGAATATTATAACGGAACCTGGCAGCCTTTAGAAGTGTTGACATTCGTTCATTACCACGATGTAACTGTTCGGCTTGTAACAGGTGTCCAATAAGTTCGTGCCCTTCGAGTTGCTGGTCCAGTGAGAGCTCTAACTGTGATCTATAACTGTTAGCCATACCCACTAATTTTAATTCCTGCATTTGCTGAAGTGTTTGTGAAGTGTTCATTTTATTTTTTTTTGTAGTGAATAAAAATTAAAAGTCAACGTATTATTAAAGTAGATGAATAAGATTAGGATGTAATCAAAGTGCTTTTTGAGATGATATTTTTTCTGTTACTGCCGGGTAATGATTCAACTGCCACAAAAAATATCATCTTAAAAAGTACGAGCCCGCGGCAGGCGTCAGGGTGTTACTATTTATGTAGCTTTCCACCAATACATTCGCTTTACCGGTAATTTTCTTTGCCGCGTATATTATTATGAGCAGGTATAGCTTTATCCTCCTGGTCAAAAAGCAGTGGCTGTTTGTCAAGTCCAGTCTCTAAGATGTTGCGTATCATCTTTAGTGTTGGACGCATCACATTTGCGGCTCTGCGGCAGGCGGCTTCCAGTCTTTGTTTAGTGTACCGGTTTTGTAACAGAAGCATGGTATTGCAGGTCTTATAATTTTGTTCCGGATAAATGCTGCCATGAAGGATACGATCGGCTGCCTGGCGTGTATATGCGCCTACCCATTCAGCTCTTTGCAAGAGATCCTCCACTGTCCAGCCCTGGGTTTCGAGCATGTGTTGGTGATTGGCAGGCATATGTTCGTTTATACGGTTAAACTGGGGCTCTACACTGCTTCTAACATGGAAGGATATCCGCTCGTAGCGGTGATACACTTCCACGGTTCTTATATCAAAATATACTTGTACCTTATAGCCCACGTATTGATAAGGCACCGTATAGTAATGCTTGTTATCCGGTAGTTGGATAGCATAGTTACGCTGAACGGTGACCTGCTTGCATTTCTTAAGACTGTAAGGAGTGTCAGGAAGGGCTTTAAGGAAACTCATTTCCTGTCTTTCGAAGATGGCGCGACGGCTTTCAGAAGAGCCTTTATAGGGCTTTAAATTAAGGATATCCAGTAGCCGCCGGATCTGATTATTTAATACTTCCAGGCTACCTGGCATTTCATTGTACAAAGGGCCGTAAATATTAGTGTAGACAATATTTACCGCCTTTTCAACCATCGCCTTATCTTTGGCCTCATACGGACGGGTAGCACTGAAGGTAGTATTATAGTGTGCAGAAAGCTGATGGCACAGATCTGTAAACAACGGTTCATATTTGTCAGCACGCGTTACGGCTGTTTTTAGATTATCACATAGAATCGTTTTGGTTACTCCTCCGATATATTTTACCATCTCGTTTATACAATAGGCAAAGTCAGCTGTTTTCTGTGAAGGGATGGCTATTGTAAAAATTAGCCCGCTATAGGGCAACGTCGCAACAAAGACCTCGCAGGGTACCATTTCTCCTGTTGATTTATCAACGTATGATAGTTTATTGCCAGCATAATCTATCTGGGTAAACTCGCCAGGTGAATACTCCCAATGAAAGGCAGGATCACTATCATTCAGGTACTTTTTAAACCGGTAGCAATACTGGCTATATTTATACCCGTCAGGATACTGATTTATATATTCAATCCATAACAGTTGCTTTGTTACGCCGGTCTTATGCAAATGATCTTTCTTATCATGGAAGTGCTTTATCAATGCCTCAAAACGTTGCTGTACCAACGGCAAGTAATCATTATTGTAGATAATAGCAGCCAGTTCATTATCGGGTAACGGATTACTAACGTTCACCTGCAGGGTATGATCAATCGATTCGATCTTACGAAGGTATTTCCGGACGGTTTTACGGCTGATACCGGTGCGCCGGACAATCTCTTTGATGGATACACCATCAGCACTTAATTGTTGTATTTGTTTTGCCTGATTCATGTCAATGTGTTTTTGAGCCATTATGCCTGTTTTAGCAGGCAAAAGTGATTACAAAAGCATTCACATCAGGTTTCTCTTCAGGGGGTTACCATGCGCCGGAATGTCATAAAGCCAGAAATACAAACCGTGGGTTTTTGGAGGGAAAATATTGCGTCGAGGGACTTCAAAAGATCGCAGAATGATACATCAGCAGGCAGCTTTGCAGGTGGGGTTACCATCCCCGGAATGAGGGGTTACCATAAAACGGAATGGGGGGTTACCATGCTCCGGTGTATACAGGATTGTGTCTCGTCCTGAAAAAACCTTACAGTTTTTAATGGTAATCCTGTTTTTACTTTACACTGGATTTGGATAATCCTAAAATAACTTTACAGCGATTAGAAAAGTAAATTAAACATTATTTTCCCATCGGGAAAAATAATGTTTAATAGTGTTAATAAAATTATTATTGTATTCATTGCATACATGCATTGATGCAATGCCTCAGAAAACCTAATCAATTAGATTAATGGGCCTTAGCCCATTCCTTTTCTTCTTTCTTTTTTTGGTTCTTTTTTTCTTTAAATTCCGAACTTGATATTCCTCTGAAATACTTATCCACATTGACTTGTATTGATTTTATAAATTTTTTATTTCGAATTATTCACTCTATATTTGTCTTGCCGGAAAGAAGCGGAACCAGGCTCTGCTGAGGAGCAACCTATTAGGAATATTTCCGGACATCTTAGCATATATCAGCTCTTTGAAATTAGTTTTTTTATCAAGCGTTTATACATTGACGTTATAAAGCTATTCTTTGCCTTCCATTTGCTTTTGGGTTTATAATACTTTTTCCATCGCTTTTTTAGGTCACCTTCCTTTAAATGAGCCTCATCAGGAGTAAGGTAATCCACACTGGCATGTGGCCGTTTTTGGTTATAAACCGCTACTATTTTTGAAATGGCTTTCTTTGCTTCTTTGTGATCTTTGTACACTTTTTTTGGAAAGAAATCATTTTTAATAGTTCCGTTTACACGTTCTGCCAAAGCGTTGTCGTATGGACTGCCACTCTGTGTCATGCTGATGGCTATGTTTTCTCTTGCAAGGATCTCAATATATTCTGATGAACAGTATTGCACGCCACGGTCCGAGTGATGGATAAGAATAAAGTAAGATATTTGAGGTGAGATGATTTTGCCGGACAGTAAAGTGACTTAGGTTAAGAATAATAATTCAAATGTAATACTAATTGAAATCATACTGTATATGCGTTGATGCTATGCCTGATAAAACCTAATCATTATATTCATGGGCGATAGCCCATTCCTTTTCTTCTTTCTTTTTTTGGTTCTTTTTTTCTTTAAATATTTCGTCAGTTGATTC
>JBDSBP010000204.1:0-11558 GCA_039921525.1 Chitinophagaceae bacterium
CTCATACCTCATACCTCATACCTCATACCTGGTACCTCATTCGTTGAATGATGGAATGGAAATTGAACTAACGAGATCTTAAACAATATTTTTAATGAAATTATATACCTGTAGTAATTGTAAGGCCCTTCTTTATTTTGAAAATAATGTTTGCCTCAACTGCCAGCACCTGGTTGGCTTTAGTGCTGAAAAATTGTCACTTATAACATTAGAAACAAACAAACAAAATCAACTTGTAGACATATCTAATAAAAAGGATGTATACCGTTATTGTGAAAATTCAACCCATAATACGTGTAATTGGTTAGTACCATCCACACAAATTTTTCCATTTTGCAGGGCATGTGAATTAAATAGAACCATACCCGCGCTTTCCACTGTTGAAAACATGGCTAGATGGAAACGTATTGAAATCGCCAAACATCGGCTTGTATATTCACTATTACGGTTAAAGCTTCCACTACAGGCAAAAAAAGGGAATGATGTTAATGGAATTGCATTTGATTTCCTGGCAGATGTATCGCCACAGGCCAGAGTTCTTACCGGCCATGACAGTGGCACCATTACTTTAAATATAGAAGAAGCTGATGAAGCAAAGCGGACACGTAACAAACTGGACCTAGGGGAAAAGTATAGAACGTTGCTGGGGCATTTCCGCCACGAAGTTGGCCATTACTATTGGGAGGTGCTTATTAAAAATCAGCCGGCCCTGCAAAAATTCAGGAAGCTATTCGGCGATGAACAAAAAGATTACTCGCAGGCTCTGCAATCTTATTATCAAACGGGAGCGCCGTCTAACTGGATGGATCACTTTATTAGTCCTTATGCTACCGCACATCCCTGGGAAGATTGGGCAGAAACATGGTCACATTATTTTCACTTGATGGATACCGTTGAAACTGCCTATGCGTACGACATCGGTATTCAGTCGGGAGAAGTAAAATTGCTTGACTTACAAACCCGCATCAATAAAGATCCTTATGTGATTGCTGATTTTCCTACCATTATCAGAATGTGGATCCCGCTCACATTTGCGATTAACAGTTTAAACAGAAGTATGGGACATGATGATTTCTATCCTTTCGTTATTTCTGAAAGCATAATAGAAAAATTACAATTCATTCACGAAGTATGTGCAATTAACAGATTAAAAATTCCGGGAGCAAATGAATCTGTACCGGCAGCATCCTACTCCAATTAATTAATTATATGGTTTTACCTATTTAAAGGGCCAGGTTATTATAAATTATAATAACCTGGCCCTTTTCATTAAAGTTTGAACTATTCTTATCTTGCAACATAAGTTTGCATGATAATATGCCTAAAATCCTTGTTCTTTTTGCGCATCCGGCTTTAGAAAAATCCAGGGTGCATAGAAGGTTGATACGCCATATCAGGCAATTACCAAATATAACCTTCCACGATTTATACCAGGTATATCCTGATATGGATATTGACATGGAATATGAGAAGAAATTGTTGCTACAGCATGATATCGTCGTGTTACAGCATCCTTTTTACTGGTATAGCGCACCTGCGTTGATAAAGCAATGGCAGGACCTGGTACTGGAGCATGGATGGGCCTATGGCAGTGGAGGCAACGCACTCTCTGGTAAAAAAATTTTTAATGCTATCACATGCGGCGGCTCGAGAGAAATGTATCAAAAATTGGGACGCAACCGATTCACTGTTAATGAGCTGCTATCACCCTTTAATCAAACTGCATTTCTTTGCCATATGACATACCTGCCGCCTTATGTAGTACATGGTACACTTAGAATAAGTGAATCTGATATTGATTTGCATGCGGTAAAATATGAAGAATTATTGATAGCTATTCAAAACGGAACAATTACTGAAAACGAATGACAGCAAGCTGAATATTTAAACGATTTAATTCCTATCCCTAAAATTATTCAAACATAAAAGTATGGATCAAAATTCATTTTTTTTCTAGGCTATGATTTATTTGGCGGCGGCGGTGATTATGGTGCCACTGGCAAAAAAAATAGGCCTTGGATCTGTACTGGGTTACCTCATGGCAGGTGTTCTGATAGGCCCGACCCTGCTGGGTTTTATCAGCAACGGCGGACAAGATATAATGCATTTTGCTGAATTTGGAGTAGTAATGATGTTATTTATCATCGGCCTCGAACTGGAGCCTGAACGACTTTGGAAGATGCGTAAATCTATAATCGGACTAGGCGGATTACAAGTAGTGCTCAGTTCTGTTGTAATAGCAGGCATTGCATATTATTTTTTTAAGATAGACTGGAAACAATCGCTTGCTTTAGGGATGATATTGTCGCTGTCATCAACAGCTATTATACTGCAGACGCTGAATGAAAAAGGTTTAATGAAATCTGCAGCAGGACAAAGTGCTTTCGCCGTTTTATTGTTCCAGGATATTTCTGTAATTCCTATGCTTGCATTGTTCCCGTTGTTAGCTGTGAATAACGGGGACACACAAATAGCCAGTGACCACGCAGAAACATGGGTCAGCGGTTTTCCTCGCTGGGCGCAGACATTAGTTACATTGGGTTCGGTAGCTTCTATTATCCTGGCGGGGAGATACATTATAAGACCTGTTTTTAGAATCGTAGCTGCTACCAGGCTAAGAGAAGTTTTTACTGCAGCTGCTCTATTATTAGTAGTGGGTATCGCCGTTTTAATGACGCAGGTAGGTTTAAGTCCTGCGCTTGGAACATTCCTGGCTGGTGTGGTACTGGCTAATAGTGAATATAAACATGAACTAGAAAGTGATATCGAACCCTTTAAAGGCTTGCTGCTCGGGCTCTTTTTCATTGCTGTGGGTGCATCCATTAATTTTCACCTGATAGCACAACAGCCCGGTCTGATAATGGGCCTGGTTTTATTATTAATGATAGTAAAAGCGATTGTGCTGTTCTTTTTAGGCAAGGTTTTCAAATTAAGTGTTGATCAGAATACGCTTTTCGCTTTCGCCTTATGCCAGGTGGGTGAATTTGCATTTGTGTTATTTTCATTTTGTAACAAAGAAGGAATATTACCTTCTTCGGTGGTTGATATCATGACAGCAGTTGTAGCCATCAGCATGGCCTTAACACCCATGGTGTTATTATTAAATGAAAAATTATTATTGCCTAAGTTAGGCACGAAAGAATCAGCAGTTAATACAGAAGCAGATGAAATCATAGATGAAAATAACCCGGTGATCATTGCAGGTTTTGGACAGTTCGGAAATACAACAGGCCGTTTTTTACGGGCAAATAATATTGGCTCTACTATCCTGGATATAGATTCCGATAGGGTGGATGTGCTTCGTAAAATGGGTTTCAAGGTTTACTACGGAGATGCTTCCCGGTATGATCTGCTGCAGGCGGCCGGTGCCTCAACTGCCAAGATAATAATTATCGCAATTGATAACGCAGAAAAAAGATTGGAAATGATTGAAACAATCAAGAAACATTTTCCTAACCTCCGCATGCTGGTGCGATCCACCAACCGCTTTGATGCTTATGATCAAATGAACGCGGGTATGCTACACGTGTATCGTGAAACCCTTGATACATCTATAAGGGTCGGGGTAGATGCTATGAAATTTTTAGGACACCGCGCTTACACTGCACAAAGAGCCGCACGAACCTTTTTGAAATATGACGAATTAAGTTTGAAAAAGTTATCTTCCATTCGCGAAGAAGATCAATATATCATAACCGCAAGAGAAGTGATTGAAGAATTGGAAAATATTATTAAAGCAGACAATCAGAATATAATAGTTAATCGTGACATAGGATGGGATGAAGATAGTTTAATACGCGATGCAACAACCGCTACCGGGGAAAACTAATAGTATGTTACCTTTAGATTGACGCTTTTGCTTTCAGCCTTCATCTGTCAGCTATCAGGAGTAATGATAACACCTTTTGTTATGCTGATAGCCGATTGCCGATTGCCATTGCATAATTGAAGATGTAAGCCTGCGGTTTAATTTTTAATTCCATATATCATTGGCTTCTGTGAGAATTATCGGTTTGCCTTCGGTAACAATAATAGTATGCTCATGTTGTGCTACGAAGCTACCATCCTTTGTAATATATGTCCAGCCGTCACCTTTTTCACGAGCCTGGGTAGCGCGGGTTGATATAAAGGTTTCAATAGCCACCACCGAATTCTTTTTGAATCTACCAGGGTTTAAGCCATCGTAATAACAGGGAATTTCAAAAGGTTCTTCATGCAGGCTTCTTCCAACGCCATGACCGACTAAATTTCTGATGACCTGGTATTTTAATTTTTTCGCTTCTGTTTCTATTATTCTTCCGATTTCAGCAATTCTTACCCCGGCATTGATCTGCAATATAGCTGTATGCAATATTTTTTTGGAAGCATTTACCAAAGGTTGCTGATTGTGAATATCCTGCCCTAAAACAAAAGATCCTCCATTGTCTGACCAATAGCCATTTAGTTCTGCGGAAACATCAATATTCACCAGGTCTCCTTCTTTAAATAATTTCTTGTCGGAAGGAATGCCATGAGCTATTTCATTATTCACACTTATGCAAGTCCAGCCTGGAAAACCATAGGTCACTTTCGGCGCAGAAGCTGCGCCCCATTCACTTAACAGCAACCCACCATATTCGTCTAATTCTTTTGCAGACATGCCTGGTCTTGCATATTCTCTCATTTTTTTTAGAGTGGTGGCAACAGCCTTACTGATTTTCTGCATTCCTTCCAGATCTATGTCAGATTTTATAGACATGATAGTTTTCTATTTTGTGGTTAAATTGATATCATCATATTATTTACAAATAATTCAACTATTTGTTGTTTCCAGCTGCTTAAGGCGTTTTATACATGCACGTCTTTACACTCTTATCTTACCAGAATTATCAATCACACGTTACTTATTGAACTGTTCTCTTACGTGCTTTTAATCGTTGGAGTTTTAAGATTATTTGTGATCCACAAAATAAATATCGCGTTAAATATTAATGTAAAGCGTATGACCGAGATATTTTTGAAAAAGAGCAGCAATACCCACGGAGTTTCACAGAGCGCCTTCGTGTATCTCCGTGAAGCCTCTGTGCATCGCTGTGTAATAAAGCTATTTCATCAGCAAAGAATTTGGACTAACCTGGAATGCTGTCATACCTATGAATTTTATCTCAAATAAAGTTACTCTTTTATCAATAATAATTTCTTTGATAGTTTACTATTTCATTGGATGTTATTAGCAATCCCTACGAATAGCAAACTACCATGTCGCAGTTTTCCAAAAGTTCTGCCCCGAAAAAAAAAAAAGTGCCAGTCAATTATAATGCTCGAAAAATTAGTGATTCCTGAAAAGTAAAATTATATTTACCAGCTATTTTTTATATAATCCTTAAAATGTAAACTAAATGAGAAGAAATCTTTTAGTAATTGGTTCTCTATGCATTTCCCTCACGTTCTTAATTTCACGGTGTGCTGAAAAGCAGGAAACCCAACCCCCAGCATCAGATTCATCAAAGATAACTTACGGCGGTTATGAAAGCCAGGTGAAATGGGGGCATCACCTTACTATGATTCAAGGTTGTAATGACTGTCATACTCCTAAAAAGATGACTGATCGCGGTCCGGTTTTAGACACTGCATTATTACTGTCTGGCCATCCCGCACAAATGCCGGCGCCGGAAGTTAACCGTAAGGAGATGGAAAGTAAGGGACTTGCTGTAACAATGGATTTAACTGCATGGGTCGGTCCATGGGGTATCTCTTATACGGCGAATTTAACATCAGATTCTAGCGGGATAGGAAATTGGAAAGAAGAACAATTCCTGTATGCTTTGAAGAATGGGAAAATAAAAGGTTTAGCTGATTCCAGAACAATATTACCCCCGATGCCATGGCAAGAGCTTGGGAGTAGCATGACTGACGATGAAATGAAAGCTATATTTGCATACCTTAAATCAACCAAACCTGTAAAAAACATAGTTCCACCACCCGCACCGCCTGTTTCAGCAACGATGGCTCAAAAATAAAACCGGTTAATTTTGAGATACTAACACTATAACTAAAAACCGGTAAGCATATCTACTTACAGGTTTTTTTATTAATTCCAGTAAAGTTCCTCTATCTTTTAATCGAGTGGTATCTTCTTCGCATTTTCATCCAGCCACATATCGAATGATTTTAATTCCGGGTTAAGCTCCTTCGAAAAGGAAACATCGCGTACACTGTTGCATACTTCCTCAAAATCGCGGTAGAACTGGAACATATTCCCCAGGTCATCCGCCCCGGGGAAACCAAAACCACGATAGGTTTCAGGTGTAACATTATTAAATAATACTTCCTGTCCCAGTGATTTTGTTAAGGCCTCTGCCATCTCTTGCCCGGTAAGATGTTCGCCTGCAAGTCCGATTGTTTTACCTATCAATTCTTCTTTTCTTTTTAAAATTCCATAGGCACATTTACCGATGTCTTCAGAAGAGATGCCAGCCATTTTTTTATCATCCAGTGGAAATGTCAGGTAGAGTTTGCCATCTGGCCCCTTTTTAGGTCCGCTGCCGAAATAAATGAAGTTGTCCCAGTAAAAGGAGGCCCTTTGGAAAGTGGTAGGAATGCCCAGATCAATAAAAAAATGATCGGCTTCGCCTTTTGCATCAAAATGTGGCACTTTATATTTACCCATCAGCGTAGGCATCCGGTCGTCGTAAAGTGGAACCCACTTCCTGGTGTCTTCCAATGTAGACCAAATAACATGTTTCAAATCGGCTTCCTTCGCTGCCTGTGCCAGGTTTCGCACTTCTTCATATTCTTTTTCCGGCGAAAAATGCGCCCAGTAAAACGTAACGAAATAGGCACCGTATGCACCGTCCAATGCCTGCTTCAGGCTTTTAACATCGTCTATGTCAGCAGTTACAATTTCGGCACCCTTACTGGCAAGTTCCTTTGCCTTATCCGAATTCGGATCCCTGGTAATGGCCCGAACGGAGAACTCGCTGTTTTTATCATTAAGAATTGCATGGGCAAGGCCACCACCCTGGGCACCGGTTGCTCCAAATACAGTTATGATTTTATTAGGCATACTATCAATTTTAGTTTTAAGGTACAACACTAATCAATTATTTATATATTTTTATTCAAAATCTATTGTAACAATATTGAATCAATTCTTACCTTAAATAAATTTTAGTTTATCCTGCGAGGTTGAATTCGTTTGATGAATTTTTCCCAAAGATTGCTTTTCATGAAAGTCATTATTTAAGAAGGCTGCTGCTATTCTATGGCTCTTTATTACTTATTACTTTACTGAAGTGATCCACCAGGTATTACCACAGGGATCATTTACCCCGCAGGTTCTGCCGTAATCCTGGTCTGATAATTCCATAACGGTTGTTCCGCCTTCTGCAAGTGCTTTATGATATGTTTCATCAGCATTTTCAACATAAATAAAAAGTCCTGCAAGTTGTGGCTTAAAAACGGCTGTTGTGTCGGCAAACATAATAGTGCAATCGCCAATCTTTATTTCAGCATGCATGATTGTTGTCTCGTTCTCCCGTCTTCTTTTAAAAATTTCTTCTGCGTTGAAAACCTTTTGGGTAAAACTGATAAAATTTTCTGCTCCTGCTACAATTAAGTAGGGCATTACTGTTTGATGACTGTTTGGAATTTTCATGCTGTTATGATTTAGATTGTTATTAATACAGCAAAACTACCCCGGCAGGGAAAAAAAAAATTGTAAAAAACTGACATTCTTATACTTCCCGGTATTCAACACCTTCTGCATTTCCCGAAAAATATTGTTTTGGATTATACCCTGAAAATTCTCTAAAGTCATGAATAAAATGAGATTGATCATAGTAGCCGCACTCATACGCTATTTCGGTTAACGATATATTTTTGTTGCCATAATTATTAATGGCCGATTGGAAGCGAACAATACGTGAGAATAACTTTGGACTAAAACCGGAAAACTGTTTAAATTTTCTTTCGAACTGCCTTGTTGACAAAAAGTATTTGCTTGCCATAACAGCAACATCAGTCACTCCTTTTGATTGAATGATATAATTGATGCAGGAAAAAACATCTGGCGGCCTGATAAACCTTTTTGATAAGGCTGTTTCCAGGAATGCTGATATAATTTTCACTCTTTGTAAATTATCCGGTGCCAACATCATCCTTTCTTCGAGGTACCCACCTTCATTGCCCAAAAGAGTACGAAGGTCAGGCATTTGATTGCTGAGTTCAGAGGAGGGCAACGAAAAAAATTGGGGAATAGCGGAAGGATATAGATAAGCTCCAAAAATTCCAAAATCGCCAGTGGTTATAAACCGCCTGTATTTTTGAGATTGCCCGTGAACGCCCGAGATAAAAGATTTTTCTATTCTTTCGGGTGAAATCAATTCGTCAAATGTTCCTTGATAATGAAAAAGGAGTTCGGCAAACCCATCTGCTAACGATCGATAAATATAAGGCGTATCGGTTGTTTCGTCGCTTTCCAATACCCAAAAAAACCGTACATAGTCAGCGAGTTTTTGCGATGGTTGTATCGTGTAATATCTCATTTTAGAAACATTGTTTCCGAATTTTCTACAACGGCCAAGGCTATGGGGAGGGAGTAAATTATTATCATCCTGAATTCGTGCCTGGCAAATTTAATGTATAAGTTCATTGTATTTATTTCTTTGTTTATAAGCGGTAATCAACCTTCAAGCTGTGTCAATACTGATTTTGATGAGTCCTATGCTGTTAAATCGAAATATGTACTTATTACCCACACAAATTAATCTTGTTCTTGCCGTTTTGTCGCATTTTAATAACTTGTATGCAAATTGGCAAATGATGAACTATTCGTCGGCAAATACTGTTAGTTTTTGATTCCGGGCGATTAATAATATAAATTGGTTACTTACACCTGCATTCGACGATACATGTTTAGGTAGCCAATTTATCATTTGGCCGCAAATAATACTACTTATGAAGTTATTACTAATTTATATCAAGCCCTATAAATGGCTGATCGGATTATCACTGCTATTAGCTGCCATAAACCAGGTCTTTTCTATGCTGGATCCTTATTTCCTTGGTGTTATTATCGACAAATTTGCTGCCCATCCGCATCATTTGGGGCATTACGATGATAAACACAGTTTTGTAATTGAACGCACCAGGGATAAAAATGAATTTTTAATGGGTGTTTTAAAATACCTTGGTTTTCTTATAGGCGTTGCCATGGTTTCCAGGATTGCCAAGGCTTTCCAGGATTATTTTGTAAATGTGATAGTGCAGAAATTTGGCGCCCGGCTTTTTACGGATGGACTGCAACATTCTATGAAATTACCATACCAGGAATTCGAGGATCAGCGCAGCGGTGAAACCCTAAGTATTCTTACGAAAGTTAGAACAGACACTGAAAAATTCATCATATCCTTCATCAACGTTTTATTTGGTGTTCTGGTTGGAATTGTTTTTGTTTCCGTATATTCATTCAGTCTGCATTGGTCCATCATGCCTATCTACCTGGGTGGTATTTTCCTGCTGGCAATGCTCACCAGTGTGCTTAGCAAAAAGATAAAGGTTATTCAGAAAACGATTGTTAAGGAAACGAACGCCCTGGCGGGTTCCACTACAGAATCATTAAGAAATATAGAACTGATCAAAAGCCTGGGATTAACCGAACAGGAGGTAAAGCGACTCAATACCAACACTTACAAGATCCTGGGATTAGAACTCAAAAAAGTGAAAAGCATCCGGGCTCTAAGCTTTATCCAGGGAACTTTTGTTAACTTTTTACGGCAGTTGATCATGCTTACTCTACTATGGCTTATTTTCCAGGATGTTCTTACTACTGGAAAACTACTGACACTTACATTCTACTCATTCTTTATTTTCGGCCCTTTACAGGAAATAGGAAATATTATTCTTTCTTACCGCGAAGCAGAGGCTTCACTGAATAATTTTGATAACCTGATGAAAAAAGCGCCGGATCCAAAACCACTAAACCCGGTGCCGATCGGCAATATCAGGGAACTGGAATTTTTAAAAGTACGTTTTAAACACCAGTCTGCCAGTCAACCTGCGTTGGATGGAATTACTTTCGATGTAAAAACCGGCCAAACTATTGCTTTTGTTGGACCATCAGGCTCAGGCAAAACCACCCTGGTGAAATTACTCGTAGGATTATACCGGCCCAATGAAGGCGAAATTCGTTATAATGGAGTTCATGGCCATGATATTGACTTCGACACACTCCGTACCCAGATAGGTTTCGTTACCCAGGATACACAGTTATTTGCCGGCACCATTAAAGAAAACCTGTTGTTTGTTCACCCTGACTCAACAGATAAAGACCTGCTGGATGTGTTAGAGAAAGCAGCCTGTTACAATCTGCTGGCTCGTGCCGACAATGGCCTCGACACCCTGATCGGAGAGGGTGGAATTAAAGTCTCGGGCGGCGAAAAACAACGATTGTCCATCGCCAGGGCCCTTTTGCGGCATCCGAAATTATTGATATTTGATGAGGCCACGTCTTCATTGGATTCCATCACAGAGGAAGAAATCACTTCAACCATTCGATCTATATCTTCCCAACGGGAGCAGATCACTATACTAATTGCACATCGTCTATCTACTATTATGCATGCAGACAAAATTTATGTGTTAGAAAAGGGTATCGTAGTGGAAACAGGAACGCATGAAGACCTGCTTGCAGAACGGGGATTATATTATGCCATGTGGCGCCAGCAGATTGGTGAAAGAAAAGTTCTTGCTGCGGTTTAATTCAATTACGAATTACAAATTACAAATTGGAGGCAATTATAAATTCCATACCTGGATGGGATCGTAGTGCGTAATCTTTAATTCGTAATTAATTCCTAGTCTTCTAGCTTGTGCTTGATATAACCTAAGATGGAGTCCTGTGCTTCCAGTTCTTCCATGTCGCTAAGTTCTATTTCCAGCGCCCGGGTACTAATCTGGATTTCATACAAAGAAAGAAAAAGAGACAATAACATCGTCACCAGGCTGAATGCGAAGAAGCATCCTGCTAAAACAGGATATACCTGGTACACAAAGAACATGCTCAATACGCACAGCAACAAACTGAAAACACCAAACCATTGCATTAACCGGATAAGTCGCAAACGCAATCGCAGGTTTTTGATCTGCCTTAAAACACCTTCCTTATTTTTATGCTCGTTGTATTGCGAGTGCAGGTTTCGGATGAGATTTGCTAATGCCAGGAACCGGTTAGTATAGGCCAGCATAAGTAGCGAAATGGCTGGAAATAATAAAGCCGGCGTTGTAATGGATAATTCCATGCTGGAAGTTTAGATTCAAAAATAGAACTTATCCGGAGGATGAGAGAAGGATCGGATTCATCAGCTGCAAAACATCACAGCCCTTCTCTTTTTCACTCACACCTACTATATAACATCCGCCAATAAACAGAATTATGATCCAATGCCTGACTAAAATGTAGGGACGTTTGTAGGGGCAGGGCTTGCCCCCGCCCTGACTGCATACGAAACTGTCCGTATATTTATGGGAGACGTCGACAAAATACCACACGTATCCGGTGTAACAGGGCGGGGGCAAGC
>JBDSBP010000205.1:0-3449 GCA_039921525.1 Chitinophagaceae bacterium
GAAATACAGTCAATTGCTTCCTTTCATAGAGGATCGTTACAAGACCACTCTTGGGGAAGGCAATACTCCTTTACTGAGATCTAAGCAACTGGGAGCAATGTTGGGCCTGGAAAATCTATATTTCAAGCTGGAAATGTTAAATCCTTCCGGTTCCTATAAAGACAGGTTTGCAGCCTCTGCCGTATCTGAACTGCTGCGGCAAAACCAGTCGTATTGCCTGGCTACTTCGAGTGGTAATACAGGCGCAGCGCTGGCTGCTTATTGTGCAGCAGTTAACATCAGTTGCCTTATAGCAATTGTAGATGGTGCACCATCCGGGAAAATACAACAGATGCAGGTGTATGGGGCTGAAACTATGATGGTAAAAGATTTTGGAATAATACCGGAGGTGAGCAGGAATGTTTTTTCAGGTCTTCAAAGTATGGCGAAAAAATACGGGAGCGGGATCCAAATAAGCGCCTATCGGTATAGCCCTTTTGGCATGGCTGGTGTTCAGACCATTGCTTATGAAATTGCTGAAAGTCTTCCGGATGAAACGTGCCATATATTTTCTCCTGCTGGTGGGGGGGGATTAACCCTGGCTATAACCAAAGGCTTTATTACCTGGCAGCAAAACAACCATGGATATAAAATACCAAAAGTACATTGTGTTCAACCAATGGGTAATGATACCATTAGTTCTCCTTTAGCGGATGGATCATTAATTGCGCAGGCAGTTTCCCAAAGTACTACCTCAATAAGCGGCCTTCAGGTGCCCAACATTATCGATGGTACCGAAGTTATTGAAGCTTGCAGAGCCACCCACGGAACCGGGTTTGCGGTAACAGATGAATTGATCTATGAATGCCAGAAAAACATGGCTATTAAGGAAGGTGTTTATTGCGAGCCTGCAGGTGCCGTTGCTTTAGCTGGTGTAATAAAAGCATTGGAGAGGAACCAAATAAATGCCAGTGATCATGTTGTATGCCTGGTAACAGGGCACGGCTTCAAAGATCCTTCTTCCGCCGTAAAAATAATCGCTAATAATGCAGGAAGATATTACAACAACGCAAAAGAGACATTACATTATATTGAAACGCAACTTTCACATAGTAACATGTAAACAGTAGCATTTAAAAACAACGAACAGTAAATAACATGAAAACAGATTTTAGCGGATTGTGGCCGGCCATTTTTACTCCTATTCAAAAAAATGGCGAACCAGCATTGGATGAACTAGGAAAACTAATTGAATTATTTATTGCACAAGGTCTCGATGGTTTATACCTTTTGGGATCTACCGGGCAGGGAGTATTGTTTACGGAAGAACAGCGAAAAAATGTAACGGCGCTCGCATGTGAGGTAAACGCCGGCAGAATTCCGTTAATTGTGCAGGTGGGTGCATTAACAACGGATGAATCCGTACGACTTGCCAGGCACGCAGAGCAGTGTGGTGTTGATGCCATATCTTCAGTAGGTCCGATATATTACGCGGCTTCAACCAGTATGGCCCTGGAGCATTATTACACCATTGCTACTGCAACCGACCTTCCTTTTTTCCCCTATCAATTAGGAGATAATTCCATGAAAGGCGAAACCCTTTCTTTTGTAGAAAAGCTACTTAAAATCCCTAATATAACAGGGATGAAATTAACCACTAATCAGCTGCTGGAAATAAGTGCGATCCATAATTTTGCGGGCGACCGGTTAAAACTATTTAGTGGTTCGGATGAACTGTTTTGCCACGCTTCGCTATGTGGAACGGTGGGAGCAATTGGTTCATTCTATAATATTTGGGGAGTACCCTGTAAAGAGGTATTAACAGAATTTAGGAAAGGTAACTATCAACTTGCAAAACAATTTATGCTAACCTTTCAACAAGTAATACAGTTGGTAGTACCTAATGCATGGACCTTTTTCAGGAAAGCCATGCTGTTAAAATACGATATAGATTTAGGGGCTACAAAAGCGCCTTTGGGTAACACTAACACGGAATGGAAAGATGAGGAAGTTATCGCCATCTGCCAAAAAATAGAATCATTTGCAGCGTCAACTATAGCAATTTAAAACGACATGAATATCCGGCGATGTGTCAAAGACGAAGTGACAAGGCCTGTGCCTATGGCAAAGGTAATGATGAACATTTTCATATGTGCATGTATGTTAGTTTTCCTTCCTGCCATTATGACCGGGCAACTTCAGCATCACGTGAATTGGAAAGAATTGTCGTCCATCCCCGACAAAGAAGGATTTGCTGGTATGTTTGCCGGAGTAAGTAACGGTAGCTTGATTTGCATGGGAGGTGCCAATTTCCCGGATAAAATGCCCTGGGAGGGAGGTAAAAAGATCTGGTATGATAATATTTATATTTTGGAAAAAGGAGCCGCTTCCTGGAGGCTTGCAAAAGAAAAGTTACCTCACCCGATTGCTTATGGAGTATCCTTCACCTATAAGGAAAAAATTATACTTGCCGGCGGCAACGATTCATCCAGGCATTATGCAGAGGTAATTACCGTTACTTACAATAAGGGAAAATTAATAATCGATAGTCTGCCTTCACTACCCATGCCCCTGGCTAATATGGCGGGCTCTTTGGTAGAAGATAATTTATTGATTGCAGGAGGTACCACGAGTGCCACCGGACAACCTGTTAATTCTTTCCTGGCATATAACCTGCTCAATAATAATAAGGAAGGTAAATGGGTAAGCCTTATTACCTGGCCGGGTCCGGCAAGGATGCAAGCCATCAGTGCATCATTAAGAAATAATTTTTTCCTGTTTAGCGGGATAGATCTTATAGAAAATTCCACGGGCGGCACTGACCGGCTTATATTAAAAGATGCTTACAAGTATGTTCCTGGTAAAGTTAATTTTGCTAATGGAAATTGGGTTAAACTCTCCGATATGCCGCGGGGAGTTGCTGCCGGGGCAAGTCCGGCCCCAACGCTGGGATCTGATCGTATATTGTTTCCGGGCGGCCTTGATAGCGCTACAGCAAAACATAAAGACCCCTCCACTTTTCCTGGTTTTGTTACCGACCTGTTAGCCTACGATCTAAACAGCAATACATTTTTAAACTTCGGCGATCTTCCCCATAACAGTACCAGGGTAACAGTACCTGCCGCCAAATGGAACGGGCAGTGGGTAATTATAAATGGTGAGATAGGACCAGGGAAAAGATCGCCAAAAGTATTCGCTATTTCTGGTAGTGTTATGTCAACTTTAAAATAACGCTTTGGCTATCAGCCTTCAGCTATCAGCTATCGGGAGGAAACTATTTCTCGCATTTTTTTTGATAGCTGTCCGCTGATAGCCATCATAACCGACATTTTATGATTGATAAAATGCCGCATAAACCTACAAGGTTGGCTTTTTAATGCCGTTCGCAGGGCGCTTGTAGGGGCAGGACTTGCCCCCGCCCTGACTGCATAGGAAATTGCTAAATATTATCGGGAACGTTAACTAAATGC
>JBDSBP010000206.1:0-2083 GCA_039921525.1 Chitinophagaceae bacterium
AGTGATTGGAATTTAGCAATACTATCCAGGTATACCTGCGTAATATTCCATGGCTGTACATAATTTATACTGATAGGATTAAACTGGTGTTCCTTTAGTGGACTTTCCTTCCAGGCATATCCAAAAGATCCCCTGAAGGAGTTTAAGGTGTATAGTTTATTTTTATTAAGGGCATCATAAGCTAATAATATATTGGTTTTAGGAACAAATCCGCTTCGTGTGTTAACGTCGAAAAAAGGTATCAGAAAACGGGGATACGATAACGTTGCTTCTAACCCACCCCGGTACGTATTGTACCCCTTGTATTGGCCGCTGTACTGCACTTCGAAACCACCGGTAGCACTTATAGTGAGTAACTCACCAGCTTTGAAAAAGTTGCGGTTTCGCCAGGCAATGCTTACCTGGGAACCGGTAAGATTATTTGATTTAGTACTGCCACCTACCTCGAAACGTAAAGACTGCCTGGGAAGCGGGGTAAGATAATAAAACGTATTAAGACGAGCAGAATCACCGGGAATATCCTCGAACCGGTTTTTTACAAATTTGAAAAGGTTAAGATTAATAAGACGATTAAGAGAAAGGTTATGATCAGTTCTATTATATATATCACCAGGATTAAATTGCAAAGCCTGTTCAAAAAGTCGGGGTTTATATACCTTGTTCTTATCAATGACATAGTACCCCTTATAAAAACTGCCATTTGCCTTATTGGTATCTGACCCAACATTGTTAAGACTATACTGGGTAAAAACGAACACATCATTAATAGTGTATATTTTTTTCCCTTCCTTGGGGGTACCCAATTTCACATCAACATACAAATTAACTTTATGATCCCCAATGGTACTATCTGTTCTTATAATTAAAAAATCTGGATTAAAATAATAGAAGCCATTTTCTTTCACATAACTATCTATGCGCACCCTTTCCGCTTTAATAATTTCCAGGTTAAAAGGTTTGCCCGGCTTTAACAGCGAATATTTTTTAATGTCAGCCATAGCCGCGGTCAGTTGTGTACTATCGGTTTGAAAATTTACTTCATTGATAGTATACTGTGCATTAGGCTGCACCGCATAAACAGCCCTGGCGCGCCTTTTCTTAATAACCGTATCACCCTTAACATCTACCTGGAAATAACCCTTGTTTTCCATATTATTATCGAGGATTTGCACATTCTTATCTAAATTAACATCACTCACAACAACAGGTGGTTCACCAAATTTTCTTTTTAACCATGCCGCCGGGGAGTTTTTCTTTTTCGGGTGTCCGGTAATATTATATACCCAAAGTTTGTATTTTAAACCCAGGATAGCAGTGTTTGGCTTAGGCCGGGTAAGCGATTGCAATTCACTCTCTAATGCCTTACGTTGCTTTTTTTTCAACTTGGCATTTTCCATTTTAACGGAGGATCCCACATATAAAGACTCCCCTGCAGGCAAATACCTGGTATTGTTACAAGCTCCTGAACAGAGTAGCAGCCCGCAGGTTAAAAAATAAAATCCCTTTCTGTATATACCTGCCTCTTTATTCATTGGTTGATTCATTCGTGGGTTTAACATCTTTTTTCCGGTCATCTGCATCCTGCTTTTTTATCTCCTGGCGTATATTTCTTTTTTGCTGACGCTGCTTCTGCGATAAAAATATCTGTCTGAACTTATTATAGTCTACACTTAGAACAAAGCTCACACCTGTTTCAATTATGTAACCTTCCAGCACGCCTTCATATTCGTTTTTCCGGTAAGCCCTTAATGAATACCTGCCATCTTTGCTAAGTTTATAATCAATGGCAACATTTCCTGCGAGATTGTTGGTCCGCTGCTTGGCTCCGGGTGTATTTGCCTCGGCACCCTCCAGTTCAAAATTGCTGCCAATGGTAACAGTTAAGCGGTCATTTAAAAGTCGCTTTGATAACGCAACATTAAGATCGGTTCGCCTTGCACGTTCGCCTGTTGTATAATCATCATCCGTGGAAGCCACATCAAAATTAACATCCACCCCTTTGATGAGATCGGCAGCCAGGTTATTGAGCTGTTCTGTTAATAATTGGCTAACACTTGACCGGGCAAACCCTTCTGCAGAAAAT
>JBDSBP010000207.1:0-3146 GCA_039921525.1 Chitinophagaceae bacterium
GTATGATACCACATATTCAGTTCCCATGGAGCAGGTGTATTACCTGCACTGTAAAAATCAACAGCGTCTTGAGTAACTGTTACAATATATTCATTCGCTCCAATGCCATCCATTTTTGGGGTAACATAATTAGGCAGTTGATAATTTCGCCTATCAGTAAAGGGCACAAATAGCAATTCTTCATCGATTGACTGTAACCCTATACCTGAATGAGCATATCCCGTAACTGCACCCTGGGATTTTGCCCAGGTTAAAACAGGCAAGGTCCAGCTTGGCCAATCTTCAATTTTAGCAGCACCCGGGTAGTCATCTTCTTTCAGACTAAGCAATACTACATGACCTGCATGAGATGAAGGAAAGCCCGATACTTCCACATCATAGCGCATTAAGTTTTTTTTAGTGGAAAGAGGATTGATATTGCCGGTAAAAAAATCTTTTTGATGATACCAACCCGGACCCCATGCCAACACAGCAGCAACATTCAGATCTTCCCCTACAACCTGTCTCCACATATCAACTGGTTTTACTCCTTCTTCAGGGCTTTCATAATGGCTGCATCCTGCCGCATGTATATGATGATCGGCACTGTACCATCCCAGCTTAGCCATATTGATCCATCGTTTCAATTGAAATGTTGCTTCAATAGAATCAACACCTTCAGGAACTACAAGCTCTTTTGTTTGGGTAATGTATTCAGGGCCTCTTGTAAAAGTTACCGTGTATTTACCTGCAGGCAATAAAACATGCTCACCATCTGAACGGTAAACCTGGGGCTGAAAGAAAAAATCGGGATATTCATCATATGAAGCAAGCCTGCGGGAAGGAAGCGGATAAATCCCTGTCAGTCTCGCCGGAACTTTATAATCAGCTGAGGGAATCCACAGTTCCCAAAATTCAAGTTGTGCTTTCGTGAACCGGTAATCTATGGCTACACTGTTTATAGCTTTTACCGTATAATCGATGATACGCTCAATGCCATCCGTAATTACAAAAGAAGCCATAGTTGGTGAACTGTCGTCATCTTTAACATGCAGCACGACTTTCACGGAAGGACGAATAGTAAATAAAATATTGATTGCATTGCGAAAACCGATGTCCTGCGTACCCTGGCCTATATTGAAACCAATCTCAACCTCGCGTTGACCGGCATCTTTACAATAGATCTGAACTACTGCATATTCTAATGCAAGTCCTGACAGGTTGGGTGATAAGGGACGGTTGTGATACACCTGTATTTCGAGGAACCGATTGGCTATCTGCCCTGCAGTAAGCAAATTTTCTTTTGATACTTGGGATTGTGGCGGAAAAGCATCCATATGCACATCCATATGTAAGAGAGGTTCAGCATTTGAACTTTCTGCATTAAGTTTTGCTGTTACTCCTGCCTGGTTATGTACTTTGACTAAAAAACTTGTCCACCCACCCTGTATCAGTATTGGTGCAGATGGACCTCTTAAAACTTTTACACGTACTTCAGGATTGATGTCAACCATGGCAAGGCAATAGGGATCGAGAATAATCTGGATAAGTTTGGATGTTTCTTCCGTAAGAGGCTTATCCTGCAATTCTTTAAGTCGTTTTGCGTTTTCTTTTGATAAAGAACTGCCTAAAAAAGATAAAGCATCATTGAGACGAATTGCTTGTGCAAGCAGGGGTTGAGGTTCTACATTGGTTACAATTTCAAGTACAGATGAATGTGTAACTGTATGTTGTGCAAAAAGTATCGGTAAGTATAAACCAGCAAATAGGAATAAGAGAAGTTGTTTTTTTATCATGATAGCCTCCATTGATTTCGTTTGATTTAATCATTGAATCCTAAAGGACTCGGAATAATTTATATTGAACTATTAATATAAATATTTTTCCATTCAATGTAGCCTTTTCATTAAGTTGCT
Source organism: Chitinophagaceae bacterium (assembly GCA_039921525.1). Classification (GTDB taxonomy): domain Bacteria; phylum Bacteroidota; class Bacteroidia; order Chitinophagales; family Chitinophagaceae; genus JADCRZ01. The sequence continues at coordinate 1,896 of JBDSBP010000207.1, forward strand.
TTTATGTTGCCACTCCTGACGGGGTTCTCTGCCAATTCGTTTGTGTCTACGTCTGTCGCCAATATCTTGTACTTTTTCTGAATCACCGGCAGCACATTGTCCAGGGTGTTCTTCTGTCCCGCTTTCTTATTGCCTGCTTGGAACTGCGTGTCTTTCATACGCTGGAGCCCTGCGCCATGCTCCTTTCTCTTGCGCTTTATATGCGCTACTTTCGTATTCATGACACAAAATTAATTTTTTCCCTTATTAGTAGCCTCCTTGCTGTTTAAAACCAGTTCTTTTTTACTTTCCAAGGTGTTCATCTTCTTAAATATCGGATTAATATTTTTCTGCAGGTCAATGAGAGATGATCCTGCAATTAAAAAATGCAAAACATGTTGACCTGAATAGAATTTCAACATCCCCGCTTTACAGCCCCTTGAATGAGAACATGGCATAACGTTACGATTTTAGGGCGCCGATTGCTGCTCCGCCGTAAATGGCCGAGATTACCACCCTGTAACACTCGTATGCAATCGAAATCGCCAATTTATATGATGGTTTCAAATACAATCAAGTTGTCCTTGTTATGGGGCTTTTATGAATAAACTTGATGTACCCAACACGGGTGACCGTCTATCAATGCCGGCTTAATTTTTTTTTCGAAAAAAATAGCGAATTTACAAACGGCGTCATCCTGTTCCCCAGGTCTTATAAACTCCTCATTTTGATCAAAAAGTAGGTCATAAATTTTAGTCCCATCAAATATGAAGCAAGCAAGGATAAGATTATTAAATGGTTTCCCAGGATGTAATTCCCCAAGTATTGAGGTAATGCTACTGGTCTTAAGCACTAAAATATCGCTTCGGCATAGTAGCTGTATATCTTCTTCAAACAGCATCAAAAAATCTCGTAAGTCTTCATTATATTTCAAAAAGCCACTGTTATATTTACTTTCCAGCAGCCGGGAAACTCTTATGTTTAATCCATACTCTTGCAATATTTCCGAATCGTAAAGCCACTGATGAAAAAATCCTGTGTCGGGAAATAGGATTATGTCTTTTCCTTTTAACACATTAGTCACCTTTTTATCTTTCCATCCTATTCCATCGCTACCTCCTGTTGAGATCCAGTTAAACTGTGAGAAGTACTCAAAATCTGGGATCTGGTACTTCGAAGCTGCCTTCCCTAAAATTGCCATAAATAGCATAGTACTTTGCCCTTCTACAATAGCAACCGGTTTTTTGGAGAATTTGCTTAGAAGATGTTCGC
>JBDSBP010000208.1:0-12655 GCA_039921525.1 Chitinophagaceae bacterium
TTGCCCCTGCAGCCAATTAACCATTAACCATTAATAATTAATTCTACTTTGACAAGTCAAACCGGCTTTTTGTTATCGGTTGAAGGTAGTCGGCATATTCAAATTTACATTACCGGAGCGGTATTATGCGCGTAAAAAGCTTCAGAAAAAGTATAAAGCCCGTTAATCTACTCTAAAGAACGACTTGCGAATAGATAATTTTTCAATTACAAGTAACCGTTCTCTTTCGAACATTCTTTAACTCCATGAAATATATTTGTTACACAGAGATGCAGCAGAATCAACAGAACACTTCATAACTTGTCAAAGTAGAATTAACCATTAACCATTAACAATTAACCATTATTACAGCCTTATCCCGATAGATGCTCCGGCACGAAATCCGGGAATGAAGCCGGAATAATTAATAGTAACGGTTTTTTTAATATTGTCAACTTTAACTTCGATCTTATCTCCTATAACAGGGATATCTTTCAGGGTTGCCTTTATATCATCCTGTACCTGCTGTTGATCGGCAAAACTCCAGGGCAGCACATTAGTAATATCTGTAGAGATAGTGGAAGCTTTTGCTGAATTCGCTTCAGGTCCTATTACATAAAGATCGAATACAACAAGTTTAGCTATAATGACCTGGAAGCCTAGCTGGGCGCCGATTCCTATGCCTTCATATTTTCCATGAGTGTCAAAAATAGCATTCTCACCCTGTAGTTCTTTGTTCAATAAACCTTTAGCGTCCAATTTCAGGTATTTTACATAAGGTTCTACATAAAAACCACTCATGGTCTTTTTACCAAAGTAATGACGAAATCCTGTCATTAAAGAAAATGCATTGGAGCTTATATCACTATTATCTCCGTCTATTTGAATGGTATTTGTTTTATTAAACGGCACTCCGGCCAGGAGAGTAAGTGAATTCCGGTGCCTGAAATTATATTCCGCACCAAAAGTAATTTTTCCGACCCCTAAACCTGCAGGAGCAAATTTCAGGGCTATATTTTTAGTATGATCCGTTGTGCTTAAATCCTGGGCTGATGCATTATTGAATAGAACCAAAGCCAGCACAATGCTGCATGAAATTATTTTCATAAGATTGGATGTTTTGTTAATAACGTAAACTTTGAATTAAAAGTCTCCCTTGCAGGAAATTGTTCTTGGATATAAAAATCATTTCATAAAAAAGCCCGGTTTTTTAAACCAGGCTTTTCTTAATAATAAATTCATATTTATTGAATGATTAAATCTCCAATATTATAAAATGCATAATATAATTCTGAAAATTCTCTTATCCTGTGAATTCTGCTTACAAGTGAATTGCTTCGCCATAAGCTACTTCAATTGCATCTCTCACACTTTCACTGATGGTGGGGTGTGGATGTATGCTGTTCAGCACTTCATGGTATGTAGTTTCCAGTGTACGTGCAGTAACAGTTTGAGCAATTATTTCAGTTACATTATAACCGATCATATGAGTGCCCAGCCATTCGCCGTATTTCGCGTCGAAGATCACTTTTATAAAACCTTCCGTAGCACCTGCTGCGCTTGCTTTACCGGAGGCGCTCAAAGGAAACTTGCCTACCTTAATTTCGTAACCGGCATCCTTAGCCGCCTTTTCTGTATAACCAACAGAAGCGATCTCCGGAGAACAGTACGTGCATCCGGGCACATTGTTATAATCAAGGCCTTCCGGCTGGTGATTGTATTTCTTTTCACCGTAACCAATGTTTTCTACGCAAATAATTCCCTCTTTGGATGCAACATGCGCCAGCGCTTGTCCAGGTGCGCAATCACCGATTGCATAAATGCCGGGCACGGTAGTCTGGTAAAATTTATCCACCACTACTCTGCCTTTATCTGTTTTCACGCCTGTTTCTTCCAGTCCTATACCTTCAAGATTAGCAGTAACGCCAATGGCGCTTAATACAATTTCTGCTTCCAGCGTTACTTCCCCTTCTGGTGTTTTTACCTTTGCCTTCACCAGATCCCCGGTGGAGTCTAAAGATTCAACGGATGAATTCACCATAATATTAATCCCGTTTTTCTTGTACTGTTTGTCGAGTTCTTTGGAAATTTCTTCATCTTCCACGGGAACCACCCTTGGTAAAAATTCCACAATGGTAACTTGGGTACCCATGCTATTATAGAAATATGCGAATTCCACTCCAATTGCACCACTTCCTACTACGATCATGGATTTCGGCAGTTTAGGTAAATTCATCGCTTCACGGTATCCAATTACTTTTTTGCCGTCCTGTTTAAGATTGGGTAATTCACGGCTACGACCACCTGTTGCCAGGATGATATGTTTTGCTTCTACCGTTTCCTTACTTCCATCAGCCTTACTCACTTCTACCTGCCCCTTGGCTTTCAGTTTCCCATATCCCATTATTACGTCAATCTTGTTTTTCTTCATAAGGAACTGCACTCCCCGGCTCATTTTGTCCGCTACAGCACGACTTCTTTTGATAACGGCTTCAAAGTTTGGCTCTCCGGTGGCAGAAAGGCCATAAGCGTCTGCATGTTTTATGTATTCATACACCTGGGCGCTTTTAAGCAGGGCCTTAGTGGGAATACAGCCCCAGTTTAAACAAACACCTCCAAGACTCTCTTTTTCTACAATGGCTGTCTTAAAACCCAATTGCGCAGCACGGATCGCTGCAACATATCCACCAGGTCCGCTCCCGATAACAAGAACATCGTATGCCATATTTTTTTATTTTTGATTTTTAAAAGGACTCGCGAAACTACTTCACAATGCGCAGATCGCCAAAATTGCCAGGTTTGAGGTATGAGCTATGAGGTATGAGCCATTTAAATTCGCGCTGTTTAACAGTTCAATGGCGTTCCTTCATTGTAATGGCTATATCCGAAAAGTTTTCCTCATACCTCACACCTCATAGCTCATACCTATTCTATACATTTGCGCCATAATTAACTAATATGAAGTTAGATATACTCGCCATTGCTGTTCACCCCGATGATGCGGAACTGGGATGCTCAGGTACGCTGATGATGGAAAAGTTAAATGGCAAAAAAGTGGGGGTGCTGGATCTTACAAAAGGGGAATTAGGTACCCGGGGCACCCCGGAGCTTAGAGAAAAGGAAGCTGCCATAGCAGCACAGATCATGAACCTGGATGTACGGGTAAACGCTTCTTTGCCGGATGGATTTTTTAAGAATGATGAAGCGACCCAACGCATTCTTATCAGTTTCATCCGCAGGTATCAGCCCGAGATTGTGCTGGCAAACGCACTGGAAGACCGGCACCCTGACCATGGCAGGGCAGGTCACCTTATATCCGAAGCCTGCTTCCTGAGTGGATTGCGGAAGATAAACAGTACTGATGAGAATGGTGAACCGCAACTGCATTGGCGACCCAAATATGTATTTCATATGATTCAGGATCGATACCGCGATCCCGCGTTCGTATACGATATATCCCCGGTCATGGATAAGAAAATAAAATCTATCAAGGCCTATTCATCCCAATTCTTCTCTACTGACTACGAAAGCGGCGAGCCACAAACCTATATTTCCACCCCCGAATTTTTAAATGCCGTCATCGGACGACACGCCATGTTCGGCAAAATGATAGGTGTAGCTTACGGGGAAGGATATAACGTGGAAAAAATGGTGGGCATTAGCAGCTTTGATGCGATAATTCAAAAGGATACGTGAGGAGGGCTATCAGCTATCGGCTTTGAAACTACCGGAGGTTGAACGACGAACCCGAAATACAAACAGACAATATGATGACATAGAAGAAATACGTACATTGATCAAAAGCCGATAGCTGATGGCCGACAGCCGATAGCCAAATTTGTGTTACCGCTAACAAATTATTAACAGGAATACGCTACCTTTGCCCCTTGTTTAATATTTAATTTACGCTAATATGGCTGTTCCAAAATTTGCTAATGTTCCCCACTCTTTTCACGCTGAACTTAAAAGTAGAATCACCAACTACTTCGACGAAGTGGGTAAATCCACTTATGGCAACTACTCTTTGTTTAGCAAGGCCGTTATTTTGATGGTGAGTTTTCTGTTCGTTTATATCCACCTTGTATTTTTTACTCCCAATACTTTCTTCTCTATTCTCGAATGCGTCATCCTGGGCGGTATTGTTTCTGCCATCGGTTTTAATGTAATGCATGATGGCGCGCATGGTAGTTTTAGCAAATATAAATTTGTAAATCGTTTTGCTGCATTTTCACTAAATATACTTGGTGGAAACAGTTTTATGTGGAACGTAAAACATAACATCATTCATCATGCGTTTACGAACGTAGATGGAGTGGATGATGATATTGATATCCAGCCATGGATGCGGATGAGCGCCACTCAAAAAAAATACCTGTTGCATAAATACCAGCATATCTATTTCTGGGTATTATACTCTTTATTTTATATTTTCTGGATATTCGTATTAGACTATCAGAAGTATTTTAAAAGCAAGGTAGGGAATATGGATCTGAAGAAAATGAGTGTTTCTGATCACCTGGTATTCTGGGGCTTTAAGCTTTTTCATGCATTTCTTTTTGTGGGTCTTCCTATTTATATGTTAGGCTTCACTTCATGGTTGATAGGCTTCCTGGTTTTTACCTGTGTTGCCGGACTGGTATTGAGTCTTGTATTTCAATTAGCTCATACTGTAGAACATACGGCCTTCCCGGTTCCTGATGAAGTTACCGGCAAGATGGAGAATGAATGGGCCATCCACCAGATCAAAACCACAGCGAACTTCGCCACTCAAAACAAAGTCATCTGCTGGTTAGTAGGGGGATTGAATTTCCAGATTGAACACCACCTCTTTCCTAAAATTTCACATATTCATTATCCGCAGATCAGCAAGATCATCCGGCAGGCTTGTATGGAATATGGTATTGAGTATATCGAATACCGTAAAATGCGCTATGCTGTTGCTTCTCATGTCGCCTTTCTAAAACAAATGGGAAGAAGTTAACCCGTTGCGTAAAATACTTCATAAAAATATTAGTGCATTGTATATCGGATCATAGTAAATCTATTTCCAAATTTACAGGGTATCATCTGATTAGCTCATACCTCATACCTCATACCTCACACCTATATGAGTAAAGTTAATATCGGTTTAGTGCAAATGAGCTGCAACAGCAACAAAGAGGATAACCTTCAAAAGGCTGTTTCCAAAATAAAGGAAGCTGCAGCAAAGGGAGCACAGATCATTTGCTTGCAGGAGTTATTTACTTCATTATATTTTTGCGATGTAGAAGACTACGAAAATTTCAATCTTGCAGAAGCTATACCGGGACCGTCGACAGAAGTTCTCGGTAAATTAGCCCAGGAACTGAAAGTGGTTATCATTGCATCCTTATTTGAGAAAAGAGCACAAGGACTTTACCATAACACTACAGCCGTATTAGATGCGGATGGAACCTACCTGGGTAAGTATCGAAAAATGCATATACCTGATGACCCGGCCTATTATGAAAAATTTTATTTCACACCCGGTGACCTTGGCTACAAGGTTTTCAAAACAAAATATGCTACTCTTGGTGTATTGATCTGCTGGGATCAATGGTATCCGGAGGCGGCAAGAATTACTTCTTTAATGGGAGCAGAAATTCTTTTTTATCCAACGGCTATCGGATGGTCGGCATCACAGGATGAACAAACGAATACCGAACAGTTCAATGCCTGGCAAACCATACAGAAAAGTCATGCAGTGGCTAATGGTGTGCATGTGGTGAGTGTAAACAGGGTAGGCTTTGAGCAGGAAGAACAAATGAAATTCTGGGGAGGCTCATTTATAGCCAACCCCTTCGGAACGGTGATATACCAGGCATCGCATGACAAGGAAGAAGTGATCGTTCATGAAATAGATACTGATAAAACGGACCGGTACAGAACACACTGGCCTTTCCTGCGGGATAGACGGATCGATTCATATCAGCCTATAACAAAAAGGTTTATAGATGAGGATTGAATCCAGGATTTTGATTCCCGGATTAATACTATAACTCACTCAACCATCCTACCTTCGTATCTCCGACAAGGCACCTTATGAAAGCATCTTCAAAAATCAAAAAGAAAACCCGCGAACCTGCAGGTCCTTCACCCAAAGAACTTGGATATAATTTTCCTGCGGAATTCGCTCCACATAGAGCCACCTGGTTAAGCTGGCCTCATAAAGAAGCTTCGTGGCCTGGTAAGATTCATTCTATCTATCCAAATTATTGCGAATTTATTAAGGAACTTACAACAGGTGAGATCGTTTGCATCAATGTAAATAATGAAGCAATGCAATATTTCGCCATTAAATATTTGCAGGAATCAGGTGTAGATCTGCATAAAGTGGAGTTTTTTTTGCACCCAACCAATGATGCCTGGTGTCGCGATCACGGACCTGCATTTTTAACAAATCCCCAGGCAGATAAGCCGAAGATAATTGTTGACTGGAATTATAATGCATGGGGTTATAAATATCCTCCCTTCAACCTCGATGATGTAATCCCGACTCTCATCGGAAAGCATTATAACATCCCTGTATACCATCCGGGTATCGTAATGGAAGGAGGTTCTATCGAAGTCAACGGAAAGGGAACCCTGCTAACCTCGAAGTGCTGCCTGCTGAATCCCAACCGTAATCCTACGCTTAACCAGGAACAAATTGAGGGCTATCTAAGAAATTATTATGGCGTTGAACAGATCTTATGGGTTGAGGAAGGCATCGAAGGCGATGATACGGATGGGCATATTGACGATACCGTACGTTTTGTAAATGAAGATACCGTGCTCACCGTTGTAGAAGAAAATAAAAAGGATGCTAACTATAGATTATTACAACAAAATCTCAGGCAGCTTAAACAGATGCGTATCCTCAATGGCAGGCAATTAAATATAGCTGAACTTCCCATGCCAATGCCTGTTATATATGAAGATCAGCGCCTTCCTGCATCTTACGCGAATTTTTATATTGCCAATCAAAGCGTAATCGTTCCCACGTTTCGTTGTGCTAATGACGACAGGGCGCTGCAAATTATCCAACAATGTTTCCCCGGGAAAAAAGTGATAGGTATTGATTCTACAGATTTAATCTGGGGCCTTGGAAGCTTCCATTGTCTTAGCCAGCAGGAACCGGTTTAATGGTTAATGGTTAATTATTAATGGTTAATGGTTAATGGTTTGTGCATTAGAGTTTTGAACTCATTGCCTACTATATAACTTCGAAGTTATTACATTGTGAGATGGGACCAACCTGGTTACCAAGCTGATAGCTGATAGCCGATAGCTGATAGCCAATAGCCAATAGCTGAAAGCTAATTGCTTTCAGTACTTTTGTATGATAAACATGCTCTATGGAATTTCAGTTGAATGAAGAACAGTTGATGATACAAAAAGCCGCGCGTGATTTTGCTGTGAATGAATGTTTACCTGGAGTTATTGAACGAGACGAACGGCAGAAATTTCCCAGGGAACAAATTATGAAGCTTGCCGATCTTGGTTTTATGGGTATGATGGTTGATCCAACATATGGAGGTGCCGGTATGGATACAATCAGTTATGTATTGGCCATGGAAGAAATCAGCAAAATAGATGCAAGCGTGAGTGTTTGTATGAGTGTTAACAACAGCCTGGTAAGCTGGGGCCTCAACGAGTATGGTACCGAAGAACAAAAAAGAAAATATCTAACCCCACTGGCACAGGGTAAAAAAGATGGCGAGCTTTACATTGGAGCATTTTTATTAAGTGAACCCGAAGCTGGCAGCGATGCTACCTCGCAGCGTACCACCGCTGAATTAAAAGGTGATCACTACATATTGAATGGAACAAAAAACTGGATAACCAATGGAAATTCTGCTTCTGTATACCTGGTAATGGCTCAGGCCGATCCTTCCAAGAAAAGCAGGGGAATCAACACTTTTATTGTAGAAAAAAGCTGGGCGGGGGTAACGGTGGGTGCTAAGGAAAATAAACTGGGTATCCGGGGAAGTGATACGCATAGCATACTGTTCAATGATGTAATAGTACCTGTGGAAAACAGGATTGGAGACGAAGGATTTGGATTTACCTTTGCCATGAAAACACTGGCGGGTGGAAGAATTGGCATCGCCTCGCAGGCACTTGGCATCGCCGGCGGTTCTTATGAACTGTCCTTGAAATATTCTAAAGAGAGAAAAGCATTTGGTAAAGAATTAATGCATCACCAGGCCATACAATTTAAATTGGCGGATATGGCAACCAGGGTAGATGCCGCCAGGTTACTTTGCTTTAAAGCGGCCTGGGAAAAAGATAACGGGTTAGACTATGCGATGAGCAGCTCCATGGCAAAAGTGTTTGCAAGCGAAACAGCCATGTGGGCTTCCATTGAGGCGGTGCAAATACATGGAGGATATGGTTATGTTAAAGAATATCATGTTGAGAGATTGATGAGGGATGCAAAGATTACGCAGATTTATGAAGGCACCAGTGAAGTACAACGAATGGTGATCAGCCGGGCTATATTGAAGTAAGCACATTAACAAACCATTCATACTTTACTGTTGTTTGAAGCTTTAATATACTTCCAGGTTATTTAAATTGTGACACCAGACTAACCTGCGGACTAATGCTGATAGCCGATAGCCGATAGCAGATAGCTATACTCATACCTAACATTGAAAATTTCATTGAACATGACGCTAAACATTGAAAAATACAGAGAGATAAAAAAAGAACTGGGAGAGGATGTCAAACTCATAGCCGTTTCAAAATTAAGGACGGTGGAAGAAATCAAGCTCCTGTATTATTTAGGGCAACGCGATTTTGCTGAAAATTATGTGCAGGAATTAATTGCCAAACAAATGGAACTGCCGAATGATATTCGATGGCATTTCATCGGCCATTTGCAAACTAATAAGGTAAAGTACCTGGCGCCATTTATATACCTGATTCATGGGGTGGATAGTTTTAAATTGCTGGAAGAAATAAACAAGCAGGCAGGCTTACAAGACAGAACAATCAACTGCCTTTTCCAGATTCATATAGCCCAGGAAGAGACAAAGTTCGGTTTAAGCGATACGGAACTAAAAAACATGATTACTTCACTTCCCAAACTCAAATTAATCAATCAACTCTCTAATGTAAAGCTATGCGGACTGATGGGCATGGCTTCCTTTACAGAAGATGCCAACCTGGTGCGAAAAGAATTTAAATACCTGAAATGTTTATTCGATGATACACGCGATGAAATAAAGTTGCCAACATTTAAAACGTTAAGCATGGGTATGAGTGCTGATTATAAAATTGCAGTAGAAGAAGGTAGCAGTATGGTTAGAATCGGAAGCTTGTTATTTGGAGCAAGAAGTAATTAAGAAATGCCTTGAACTGTTATGGAAATGATTTAAGAGATCTATGATTGGAAATCCTGGCTCCTCAATGAATCAATAATTTGAGCCTGGTTATTAAAACATATTATATTTCCTCATTTGATAATAATTCTTCAAACAGGAGCTTGCTTCTGTCTTATAGCGGGTTACGCTTAGTTATTTTTCATGTTTGCCAGTAAGTTTTAAAGATATGGGTTACTAATGTTAAGAAATTGTATCAATATTTATAAATTACACAAAGTTATTTATCTTTGCTTTTCTACCGGTTTACTTCCATATGAATCTATTTTGTAATCAAACATCAAGTAATATGGAACGCAATCACACAAAGCTCACCGCAAAAAACTTCAGCGTGAGAAAATCAGTCTTAACCGCTCTTATTATTGCAAGTACTTTATTTACAGCAAGTGCAGGTAAGCCTTCACCAGTAAATGAGGAGAAAGAAATCGCTGTAACTTCCATGGGAGTTAACAACGGTAAAATGGTATTCAACCTTAAATATGCCAATGCGAGTGAAGATAAACTCAGCATCATATTAACGGATGATCGCGGTATGGTTCTATATAAAGAAATAGTTGACAATAAAAATGTTAACAAAACCTTTAAGACCTCGGCCGAAGTAGGAACGGTAATTCTTACAGTGACCAATACCAAGAATAAGACAAAAAGGAAATTTGAAATCAGTAACGAAAAACGGTATGTAGAGGAAGTGATGATAACAAATGTTAATTAAAAAAAATCTTCAATCGTAGTATAATGCAATCATTCGCGGATGGTGGCATTTTTTTTGCGGCACATTAGCCACGGAAGTACAAAGTAGTACAAAGAATTTTTAATTCTCTTTTAATACCGGTACTACTACTTCTTCTTTGTGCCCACTTGTGCCTGCGTGTCTCCGTGGCTAATAGCCTCTGCCTTTTAAGTGACTGCCATAGCAAAATATGCGCAACATGCTGTAAATTTGCCTATGACCCAGATCAAAAAAGAGGAAGAGAAAAGCCTGAATTTCATTGAAGAAATTATAGAAACGGATATTACTGCTGGCAAAAACGGGGGCCGGGTATTAACGCGATTTCCACCGGAGCCTAACGGATACCTTCATATTGGACATGCCAAAAGCATTTGTTTGAATTTTGGGGTAGCTAAAAAATATGGTGGCCAAACAAACCTTCGTTTCGATGATACGAACCCCGACAAAGAAGAAACGGAGTATGTGGATAGTATTAAGGAAGATGTGAAATGGTTAGGTTTTAGCTGGGCAAATGAATTTTATGCGAGTGATTATTTCGAGCAGCTTTATGATTTTGCGCGTACGCTTATACGTAAAGACTTAGCCTATGTGGATGATAGCAGTGCGGAAGAGATCGCTGTTATGAAGGGCACTCCCACAGAACCTGGTAAGGATAGCCCGTACCGCTCACGCACCGTGGAGGAAAATCTACAACTTTTTACAGAAATGCGGGCAGGCATATTTGCCGATGGTGCAAAAGTACTTCGTGCGAAGATCGATATGTCTTCTCCAAATATGCATATGCGTGATCCTATCATCTATCGCATAAAACATGTAGAACACCATCGCACCGGAGATGCATGGTGTATTTATCCCATGTATGATTTCGCACATGGACAAAGCGACAGCATCGAACATATCACCCATTCTATTTGCACGCTGGAATTTGTTACTCATCGTCCACTCTATGACTGGTTCATTGAAAAGCTGGATATTTTTCCTTCCCGTCAATACGAGATGGCAAGGTTGAATCTTACTTATACGGTGATGAGTAAACGCAAATTGCTGGAAATGGTAAACGAGAAACTTGTTACGGGTTGGGATGATCCCCGTATGCCTACTATCTCGGGTTTGCGGCGGCGAGGGTATACTCCGGAAAGCATCCGGCTGTTTGCTGATAAAATTGGGGTGGCAAAAAGAGATAACCTGATAGATGTATCGCTGCTGGAGTATTGTGTCAGGGAACATCTCAACAGGATCGCCTTACGCAGGATGGTGGTTTTTGCCCCCCTTAAAATTATTATTACGAACTATCCTGAGCATACGACCGAAATGTTGCATGGGGAAGAAAACCCCGAAGATGAGCAATCCGCCTCCCGGGAAATTCCTTTTACCCGAGAACTGTATATTGAACGGGATGACTTTATGGAGAACCCGCCGAAAAAATATTTCAGGCTGGCCCCTGGCCAGGCGGTACGTTTAAAAAGTGCCTATATCATAAAATACGAAGACGTAGTGAAGGATGCTGATGGAAAAATTATAGCGGTAAAATGTAGTTATCTTCCTGAAAGTAAAAGTGGTAAGGATCTTTCGGGGTTAAAGGTACAGGCAACCTTGCACTGGGTAAGTATAGCACATGCCATTACCTGCGAAATACGGGAGTATGATCGTTTGTTTAAAATAGAAGACCCATCTTCTGCTGTGGGTGAATTTATCGATTATATTAACCCGGATTCTTTGCATGTGGTGACCACTGCCTATGCCGAACCTGCGTTACTAAACGCAAAATTTGACGACAGGTACCAGTTTCTGCGTAAAGGGTATTTCTGCCTGGATAAGGATACGAGTGAAGAAAGGTTAATTTTCAATAGAACGGTCACATTAAGGGATACCTGGGCTAAAGAACAAAAAAAGAACGTATAGAGATAGCTATAAACGTTCAGAGATCTTTGTCTGATCAACGAACAATATATCCTGTCATAATTGACAGGTGGATGCCTCAGCCAAACTATCTTTTTTTATCTGTCACTACCAGCACTACTCCAATGATAGCCAGCAGGCCTCCCGCATAAGTTGGCCAGCCTATCCATTTATTTTCTGTTTTATTGATTTCGATTGGCCCCAGGTCAACCACATTTTTTTTTACCGGAACATTAAATCCGCGGATGGCTATCATTATAATGCCTACTACGATAAGAACAATGCCAAGAGTTTTCATGGTGTTGTTTTAGATGATGAGTTATGATATATGCATTCATCTATCATGCCATTTTTATTCTTTGTGTGCTTCGGTTAATTCATGCCGGTAATTTTATTCAATTAATGGTGAGTGACATAATCTTTATTATATAGCGCCCTTTCAAGGCTTGTCCTATTCATACTATCTTACAGGGCTTCACCCTTTGCCAATATCTTATGCTCTTTCAGGGCAATATGCATCTGCCTGATTGTTATAAAGGCATAGATTGTTTATCCTCTCACTCATTCCCGCCAATCCCAAATCACCACATCCCATTCACCCAATTCATCGAGGTGAGTATGAATACTTTTAAACCCCACCCGTTCGTGAGCCCGTAGCGAG
>JBDSBP010000209.1:0-5242 GCA_039921525.1 Chitinophagaceae bacterium
TCAGAGTCCTATTTTTGTAGGTCACTGAAATCCATTAGCATGCTTTGGTGATGTGATGAAAGAACATTTTTAAAATTAAAAAATGTGCCTTATGCATGTAAAGTAAAAACTTGCGATTCTATTTTATCTTAAAAGACAAAAAATTGACAAAATGGGAAAAATTCCTGATTATGTCCGGGTAACCATTGGTGGGCTTCAGAAGGAAATGCCGGTTGGTGTGAAAGTACTCGAAAATCATTGGAGCAACGATTCAAAAACGGTGAAATCTTGTGATTCACGACACAAAATTTTAAGTAAAAAAAACTGGACAAATTAAAGCTGATATTGAAAGGCACTTTGACCTGATGTAAGCCAAACATGACGTTGCGACTCCAAAAATGGTCCTTCAATCGTACAAGACTCCATTAAAAGGTACACGTATTAGGCAGGAAAAAATGGCGGCAGCTCAAAGCCTTTATTACATAAACACTTCCGTTTATTTATTGATACCAGGGTCTCAAAGAAAGGGATTTTAATTAGCACGATCGGTTACCAGGAATCACATTTTTGCTCTAAAAAATATCTCAAAAAAAAATTTTGAAATATCAAAAGAGATACTATAAATTTGTTTACGTTAACGTACACGGAAATAATAACTTGCAATATATGCTGTATTCACCAGCATCAATAAAATTTGTATTTAAAGTAAAGAATTAACAATCACCAGGTAGGATTACTACTTATTGGTCAGGAGAGGTATGTCGGTAAGGTGGAATCTTTGGAGATATTATAAATCAGACAGATATTCCATTGACCGGCAACGAGAATTATGTCTCTTTATAATGTTCCATCGGTTCATCTGTGGTTGACATGAACTCCCATGCGATTTAATCATACAATAAGTAAGTGTTCGTATACACACAGGCTTTTGCCATTTTGAACATGCTCCTGCTTCTATTGGCACAAAGGTTTATTGATAAACGTTTCAAACCTAAATGTCTGATATGACCAGTAAATTTTCACAACACACTAAAGTATCGGTGAAACTGCTATGTTGCTCGCTCTTTCTAACTATGGTTTCAGTTACTGCTGCCCAATCTCAAACAGTGTCAGGTACTGTCCAGTCGAGTGGTGATGGTCAGCCCCTGCAGGGGGTGACCGTGCAGGTAAACGGTACTAATCAAGGTGCGGTTACTAATGCAAAGGGGTATTATGAGCTGTTACATACATCCCCTGCTGATTCACTTTACTTTTCTTATGTTGGCTTCGTAAGGCAGGCAGTTGCTATTAACAGTAGAAAGCAGATCGATATTAAGCTCAAACAGGAATTTTCTTCGCTTGACCAGGTGGTACTAATTGGCTACGGAACACAGAAGAGAAGTTCGGTTACAGCCTCTATTTCAAGGGTGCAGAATGATATCTTAAATCAGGTTCCCGCCGGCAGACTTGAAACAGCGCTGATAGGGAAAATGGCTGGGGTTAATATTTCAACACTTCGAAGCATTCCTGGTGCTGCACCTGAAATTACCATAAGAGGTATGGGATCTATTAGTGCTGGTAACAGTCCTTTAATTGTGATCGATGGTTTTCCCGGTGGGGATTTAGGCCAGCTGGATATGAATGATGTAGAATCGTTCGAAGTGTTGAAAGATGCTTCATCGGCGGCTATCTATGGTTCCCGCGGTGCGGGAGGAGTAATCCTGGTTTCTACTAAAAGGGGCAAAAGCGGAAAGCCGCAGTTAAACCTGAGTGCCTATTATGGCGTTGCAAAACCTATGTTGTTCAATGACTGGTTAATGGGAGATGAGTGGTACAGTTACCTCGTTAAGTATCAAAACAGGGAGTTTGCCTGGTCTGGCGGTGATGTGTCAATACCTATGTTCGGAGACCCCCGCCGCCCTACTACTTACCAGGTTAACCCTCTTACTAAAACATTGCCCCAAACCATCTGGCAGGATGAAATCACTCAAGCTGCACCTATTCAAAACTATAATTTGTCCGTTAGCGGTGGGTCGGAAAATATGAAATATTATGTTTCAGGAACATATGCCAATGAGGAGGGCGCAGTTAAAACTGCCTTTTATGAAAAATATAGTTTCAGGGCTAACCTTGATGTGAAGATCAACAATGTTATCAGTCTCGGTATGGAGCTTAACCCTTCCTTCTCACGGCAGCGGCTTGCGGGAAGTAACATGCTAAGTTTGGTAAAATATCCACCATTTGTAAGCCCTGATATACTTAATGGAAGATATCCCAGAACGTTCGATTACATTCCTACCGGCCACTCTGGCCAGGCCAGCCCATACACTTTTCTTTACGGAACAAGGAACATTTATAATTCTTTTACCAATATAGGCAGGGCTTTTTTAAATTTCAGATTGTTAGAAGGCCTGAGTTTGAAATCATCTGTGGGTACTAACCTGGGTTTCAATACAAGTAATGTATATGTCGGAGGTGTGGGAGATCCACAGGTTACCACCAATGGTAATGTTGGCCAATCACAAACGATTAATCTTGTTAATGAAAACGTGTTAAGTTATACTAAAACGTTAAATAAAGTACATGATCTCGGGGGGATATTAGGAGCTTCTTACCAAAAAAGTAAATCGCAGAATACACTGATGTCCGCCGTTGCAAATTCATATAATAATGATATAATTCAAACCCTGAATAACGCGATAATTAATCCATCTACATCTACCCAGACTAAAACCGGGTGGGGGCTGATATCGTATTTTGCCCGGGTAAATTATGCATATAAAGATAAATATTTGGTGGCCGCGTCGTTCCGCACGGATGGTAGTTCCCGTTTTGGGTCGGAAAATAAGTGGGGCTATTTTCCATCTGTATCTGCAGCATGGCGGGTTACCAAAGAAAGCTTCATGCAAAATATAGATGCCATAAGCGAACTGAAATTAAGAGCAAGTTATGGAGTAACAGGTAACTTTAATATTGGTGATTTTCAGTACCTGGGTTCAGTAAGTAACGTAGTTTATTCACCGAATAATGCAACAGTTAACGGTATTGCACAAACTTCCTTTGAAAATTCAGCATTATCATGGGAAAAAGTAAAAGGCACTGACCTGGGATTCGAGCTTGGATTATTTAACAACAGGTTAAATATAAGTTTTGATTACTACAATAAACACACAGACGGTATGCTCTACGCGGTAAACATACCCGCAATCACGGGCTTTACGAGCGCTATTGAGAATGCGGGCTCAGTTAGAAACAGCGGAATAGATATAGAAATTAATACAAGAAATCTAGTGAGAGCATTTAAATGGAATACTTCTTTTAATATATCACACAATAAAAATGAAGTAGTTGATTTGGGTTCGGTAAATGAAAGGGTGAATACGGTATGGTCAATGGGCTGGCTACTGAGAAAAGGCGTACCCATATTTTCTTACTACGCTTACAAAATGATCGGGGTATTCAATACTGCAGATCAAATAAGTCATACACCCCATTTAGCTGGCACAAAACCAGGTAATCCAATAGTTCAGGATGTTAACGGTGATGGCAAAATTGATCCCAACGACAGAGTCGTATTAGGGAGTTCCCAACCCAAAATGGTGTTAGGAATGTCCAACCAGTTTTCTTACAAAAAGTTCGACTTGAGCATATCATTACAAGCCTCGTTGGGAGCCAAAATATTCAATGCGGAAAATCAAACTTATCAGGGAAATACAATGGGGGCAATGCGCCGTTCTTTGGTCGAAAATCAATGGTGGTCGGCCTCGGAGCCGGGTGATGGTAAAACACCCGCCGCCGCGCTTTCTCAATTATTTGCGTACAACACAAATACCGATTACTATCTCGAAAATGCGTCTTACTTAAATTTTAGAAACCTGAACCTGGGATATAACGTTTCAAGCTTAATACAATCCAAAGGAATAAGAAGTTTACGGGTATACATATCCGCTAGTAACCTGTTTATATTCAAAGATAAAAATAATCATGCTTATAACCCTGAAGGTGCTACTGAAGGGGGCGTTACCGGTATAAACAGTACACCCGGGTATAACCTTGGTTCGGAGCCAATTAACAGAACCATAGTAGCCGGTATCAATGTAGGCTTCTGATTTCTTAACATTAACTATAAACTAAAAAGATATGTATAAAAGTGGATTTTACGTGACGAGCTTATTCTTGGTGCTGCTATTACCTTCTTGTGAAAAGCGGCTACTCTACCCTGTTCCTGAATCAATATTAACAACAACAAACGCTTTCAATTCCGGCAAACAGATTAATTTGGCTGTATTGGGCATATATAACAATTTGCAATCCCGCGTACAAACAGATTATCAATTGATGGAGATTCCATCAGGTAATATGTGGGCAGCCTATTCTGCCACGGCTCCCGGAATGGATGAAATAAGTACATTGAGCGTAAGTTCCGTAAATGAAAAATTAAACAGTTTTTGGAAATCCTCTTACAACGGAATTTTCCGGGCCAACACGGTGTTAACTAATATTGATGTACCCAGGGATTACTCAGGCTCTCAAAAGGATCAGTACACCGGCGAGGCTAAGTTTATGAGGGCGCTATACTATTTTGACCTTGTACGGATTTTTGGAGGTGTACCCCGGATTACAAGTGTTGTTACGGCGGATGACGCAAGGAATATTCCACGAGCCACTGAACAACAGATCTATAGCGTAATAACCGAGGATCTGCAGGATGCGGTAAGTAAACTGCCTCAGCCGTCGGCTGTTCTGCAGGGCAGGGCATCAAAAGGGGCGGCAGTTGCATTGCTGGCCAAAGTGTATGTATATCTTAAAGACTGGAACAATGCCAAGAAATATCTTGACCAATTATTTACCGGGTTTAGTTATAGCCTCGCAGCGCGTTATGGAGACCTGTTCAAAATTGAAACCGAGAATAACAGTGAAGCTATATATTCCGTTACTTACGTGGCAGGTACCAACGGGCAAGTTTTAACGTATGATCTTGCCCCACTTGGGGGGATATATCAAACTATAAACAATGGAAACAGGGTAGGTCGCCCAACGTGGGACCTGCGTAAATTTTACGAGACCGGCGATACGCGTTTTCCCGTAACAATCACCGAATCATGGTTACCCTTTGCGCACAAGCAAGGAGAAGCAGCTATCTGGTTTCCATATTTTAGCAAATGGATCGTTCCTTCCGATCCCGGAAATTCCGGTTTGGACATACCATTGCTTCGCCTGGGCGATATGGTATTATTGTATGCCGAAACATTGTATAACCTGGATCAACAACAGCTGGCATTGG
>JBDSBP010000210.1:0-10966 GCA_039921525.1 Chitinophagaceae bacterium
CTTCATGCTGGGGGTGGCAAAACCCTGCAGTGGTGTAGATTGAATATTTTTTACCGTTCGGGAGAAGATTGGCCCCGCAACAATCATCACGGGAACAGAAATAATAATACCGTATAACAAGGTTACCCCCATATTTGCATGAAATAAAGATACGAGGGCCGCGGGTGATGGATGTGGTGGCAAAAATCCATGCGCAACAGACATCGGCGCCAGCATAGGCAAGGCAATATACATAGGGGGTAGTTTGTACCGGTAGATAATGGAGAAGATCATCGGGATGATCAACACAAAGCCCACATTATAAAAAAGCGGTATGCCGATTATAAAACCGGTCAGCATCAGCGCCCACTGAATATATTTATCTCCAAAGCTCTTCATCATCACCGTGGCAATTCTTTGCGCGGCGCCGCTTTCGGCTACTATTTTCCCCAGCATCGCCCCTAGCACAATAATAATCACCAACGAACCTAAAGTATCACCGATTCCTTTGTAAACGGATCTCATGATATCTTTCATGGCAATTCCCAGGCAAAGACCCGCAAGAATGGATACTATCAAAAACGCCAGGAAGGCATTCACTTTTCCCCAGGAAATCAATGCTACCAATACGAAAAGACTTATTAGAATAATGAGTAGGGTCATGCGGTTGGTTGAGATTTTAGGTTTTTAGTTTGGCTGTCGGCTATCAGCTGTCAGCGCATAGCCGGAAATGATGTTTTTAGTATTAGTCAGGTAACGCTAATATCAAATTTCAATATATTCCTTAACGATAGAAACCCATAGCTGAAAGCCGATAGCTGATAGCTGATAGCCGACAGCCATTCTCTAATGCGAGTCTCTCGTAACTTCCGATCCCGAGCCCCCGACAAGAAAACCAAAGTCGGCGCCCTTATCTGCCTGCTGTACATTCTTGACGTACAAACTCACATACCCCCTGCTCATTACAGGTTCCGGTTTGGTCCAGCGCTGCCTTCTTTGCGCCAGTTCATCATCCGGTACGTCAAGATGGAGGCGGCGGTTAGCAACATCCAGTTCTATAAAATCGCCATTTTCTACCAGGGCTAAAGTGCCGCCAATAGCCGATTCGGGAGACACATGTAATACCACGGTGCCATAAGCGGTTCCACTCATTCTTCCATCCGAAATTCGCACCATGTCTGTAAATCCTTTTTCCAACACCTTTTTGGGTAAGGTCATGTTACCTACTTCCGGCATTCCCGGGTATCCTACCGGCCCGCAATATTTCAGCACCATCACACAGGTTTCATCTATATCAAGATTTTCGTCGTCTATACGTGCATGGTAATCTTCAATTGTTTCAAAAACCACCGCCCTGCCACGGTGTTGCATAAGCGCAGGTGTAGCGGCAGATGGTTTAATGACCGCGCCATTTTCTGCCAGGTTTCCTTTTAGTACTGCTATACCGGCTTCCGGTATGAAGGGCGTTTCGTACTCCGCGATTACCTCCGCATTATAACAGGTGGTATATCCCACAATATTTTCGCGATGGCTTTTACCGGTAACCGTCATCGCATCCATGTGCAGGTGTTCCTGTAATTCATTGATGATGACTGGCAGGCCACCCGCGTAAAAAAAGTCTTCCATCAGGAATTTTCCGGAAGGCAGCAGGTTTAATAAAAGCGGTATTTTACTTCCGAGGTCATCAAAATCTTCCAAATTCAGATCTACCCCAATTCTACCGGCGATGGCCGTAAGATGAATAATGAAATTAGTGGATCCGCCTACGGCAGCATTCACTTTTATGGCATTTTCAAAAGCCTGCTTTGTAAGGATCTTAGATATTTTCAGATCTTCTTTTACCATCTGAACGATCCTTCTGCCAGACAGGTGGGCCAATACCTTTTTCCGGGAATCAACAGCGGGTATTGCAGCGGCACCGGATAAAGTCATGCCCAATGATTCAACCATGCAGGCCATAGTGGAAGCAGTGCCCATCGTCATACAATGACCGGCGCTTCTCGACATACAGCTTTCTGCCTGCAGGTAATCCTTTGGCGTCATCGAACCGGTTTTCATATCCGCATCAAACTTCCATATATGTGTACCAGAGCCGATTTCTTTTCCCTGGAACTTACCATTCAGCATCGGCCCGCCGGGAACAACGATGGTGGGAAGATCAACACTGGCCGCACCCATCAGTGTGGAAGGGGTTGTTTTATCGCACCCGGTTAATAATACAACGCCATCAATAGGGTTACCGCGGATAGATTCTTCCGCATCCATGCTGGCAAGGTTCCTGAACAACATCGCCGTGGGTTTTAACAAAGTCTCTCCTAATGACATGATAGGAAATTCCAGCGGAAACCCGCCAGCTTCATACACACCGCGCTTCACCACTTCAGCGATATCTCTCAGGTGCGCATTACAGGGCGTAAGTTCCGACCAGGTATTACAGATACCAATAACCGGCCTGCCATCAAAGAGGTCTTCCGGGAAGCCCTGGTTTTTCATCCAGCTCCTGTAGATAAATCCCATTTTATCTTTTTTCCCAAACCAACCGCTGCTTCTGTATGACATAGTTAATTGTTAATGGTTAATTATTAATGGTTAATTGTTAATGGTTAATGGTTAATGGTTAATTCATAAATTGCAGCATATAGGTTACACTTTTTGGGATGTGATTTGAAAAAATAAATATATTTTAATTGATCAGATCCCTTCTAAAATAGCAAAACCTCTTTGATGCTATACGACTGTTAAATTGATAATGGTTAATGTTAGTGGTTAGGTTCTCAATCAGGTTATAATTAACAATTAACCATTAACCATTGATTGATTGTATTTTTTAATGATTGATGATAAATGCCTGGCCAATTCACTCCATTTCTCATTTTCAACAAGGTTCTTGGGAAACAAGGTACTGCCCATCCCTACTCCGGCAGCACCGGCTTTAAAAAAATCTATTATAGTATCGATGCTCACTCCACCCGTTGGAACTAATTTCAGGAAATTCAACGGCGCTAAAACCTCTTTGATATAATCCGGCCCTAACCTTGTTGCCGGAAAAACCTTTACCATGCTTGCGCCCATCGACCATGCCTTATATATTTCCGTGGGAGTATACGCGCCAGGGAATACAGGAACTTTTCGGGCCACACATGTTTTAATGACGTCTTCGTTCACCACCGGGGTAACAATAAAATTAGCACCGGCTTTCAAAGCTTCGTCAAGATCTTCCAATGTTAAAACAGTGCCAGCGCCAATATTCAAGTTGTCGGTATAAATTTCAGAAAGATAAGATATTGTTTTGGCAGCGCCTTCTGAATTCATGGTAACTTCCAAAGTGGTAAACCCCGATTCGTGGTATTGGCTTACCAGCATTTCCACCTGTGCCTGCGGAATATTTCTCATAATACCAACCACGGGAACTTTATTGAATGCTTCCCAGGAAAATGGCTTGCTCATCGTTTTATATGTTTTTCATAAATTTTATACTGACCCTTCAATGCGGCTTTTTCAACGGACTGGGCAGGAAGAGAATAAAGCTTATTTTTTAGTCCTAACACCTCTAATGCCGTTTCATAATACATCTTTACCTGGGCCCCGCTACATAAATATATTCCAATTGTATCATTTTGAACAATTTCTCCCAGTTCTGCACCTATCAGTAACCCGCTTAGATAATGGTAATTTTCTTTTTTGGATATTTTATCAAATAAGATATTCGTTCTGACCTTGAAACAAACGTTGAGCAGGTTTGATTCCGAGCCTTCCCTTACTGCTTTTTCAAAACAATTTTTTGCCTCGGGTGTCTGTAATCCATCCTCCTGTTCCAACGAGTCTTGTAAGATGCTTTTTTTTGATAACAAATCAAAAAACTCTCCTGTCATGAAGGTTTTGAAACTAATAGCCTGGTTACCATTTACAATAATATGTTTGGAATGTGTTCCAGGAAAGATGAATAGTTGATTACCTGTGAACACCGCGTCATCCGGCACTATTCCTATTAATTGGGTTTCTTCTCCCCGCATTACATCTTCCCCGCTGCTTACTCCTGATATCAATAGAACATCATGTTTGAAATCGGGAGTCAGCGAAAGATATTCAGACTGTATACCCGAACCATCAATAGAAAAAGGCATAACATGATAAGGAAGCGGTTTCAGCCCAATAGAGGAAGACGCCATACCGGAAATGAGCAGGGGAGCTCCGTTTATGGCGATGCCTGCTTTTTTTTCAAGGGCAATAATATATTCCTGTATGATAGCAAGGTAAAAGGATAATCTTGTGGAAGGGTCGGTATTCCTGGATTCTTTCCAGTTATTATAGGTAGGGAGAATGCCTTTGCCGGTGGTTTCAATGGCTAACACATTAAAATTATCAGCATCAACCAGGCTTAGCCTGAATGAACTGGTGCCCCAATCACAACTTAGAAATGGAATCATGGATTGAATGTACAAATCTATCGTGAAATGCAGCTAAAGTATGACTGACAATTCTTTTATTACATGGAAGGAAGAGCGGTTACGTTTTCGAATGCAATGAAATTTGTCAGTACCTTATTTTTGTTAAATACCGGGTACCCTTCAATATGACAATAGTAGGGCCGTTGGTTTTTTTTATAATTCAGGATGGTGGTATCAAATGACTGCAGGCTTTTTATGGCGGTACGAATAACCAAACGCGTTTCCAGGGAGGTAGATTTGCCCTGGAAAATTTTTGTGCTTTTACCTTTCAGTTCCTGCTGCGTATAACCATTCATTTCAAAAATATTACTGGTTGCATAAACAATATTTAATAAAGGGTCGGTTACAATAATCACTTTGCCTTGTTCGAATAGCCTGGTTTCATAATCCCATTCACTTATCCATTTTTTGGCCGCCGATAATTTGTTTAATTCGTTGAAATCGTTTGCCAGCGCCATTCTTTTCTGATAACCCTCCATGAAAATATCCCATGAGTGTAAAGGGGCAGATGCCGGGCGGGAATCATTGTTTTTAGCCATAGCAATAAAGTTATAAATTAAAAACAAATAATCAGAAGCCTGTTAATGTCTGGCCTACATATAACCGGTATGTGATGAACAAAATGAATATGAACCAGTATTTAAAGTAGTTTATATGGCAATATTAAAAAAGGCCCGTTACCATCAATGTTGGTAACAGGCCTTTTTTTAAGCAAAACTATTTTAAGAACTGCAGGTAACACAACCCTCTTCCATACTGCAGGATGGACCCGCCAAATCAGCGGTAATGCCATCTATGTCATTCAAATTTTTCAATTCTTCGATCTTTGGAATAACGGGTTGCATCTGATCGCTGCCCTGTTTTTCAATGGTGAACTGAACAGCCTGGGTAGCAGCCTGCGTACGTAAATAATACATGCCGGTTTTAAGTCCTTTTTTCCAGGCGTAAAAATGCATGGATGTAAGTTTGGAAGTAGTTGGCGTATCTACAAATAAATTCAATGACTGCGACTGGCAAATGAAGGCGCCCCTATCGGCAGCCATATCAATCAGGTTACGTTGTTTGATTTCCCAAACGGTTTTGTATAATTGTTTTATATCCTCCGGGATATTATCAATATGCTGTACGGAGCCATTGGCAGCGATAATGCTATTCTTCATATCATTATTCCATAGGCCCAATTGTACCAGGTCTTTCAACAGGTGTTTGTTGATGATAATAAATTCGCCACTCAATACGCGCCGGGAATAAATGTTGGAAGTGTACGGTTCAAAACATTCGTTGTTACCCAATATCTGCGAGGTAGAAGCAGTTGGCATCGGTGCAATCAGTAATGAGTTTCTGACGCCGTAGGTGATAACTTCTTTTCGAAGTGATTTCCAATCCCATCTGTTAGTTGGCTCCACATTCCACAAGTCGAACTGGAATTTGCCTTTGGATAGCGGAGATCCTTTGAATGTTTGATACGCGCCAAGTTCTTTTGCCAGGTCCTTGCTGGCGGTCATGGCAGCGAAATAGATGGTTTCAAAAATATCCCGGTTAAGAATCTTGGCAAGCTCATGTTCAAAGGGTAAACGCAATAAAATAAATACGTCGGCCAGTCCCTGAACACCAATGCCAATGGGACGGTGGCGGAAATTGGAATTGCGTGCCTCTTCTATGGGGTAATAATTATGGTCTATAATTTTATTGAGATTCTTCGTCACCTCATACGTTACTTCAAACAACTTGTCATGATCGAACTTGCCATTAATCACGTAACGGGGAAGCGCCAGCGAAGCTAGGTTGCACACGGCTACTTCATCCGGTGAGGTGTATTCCATTATCTCTGTGCACAGGTTACTGCTTTTAATGGTGCCCAAGTTCTGCTGGTTACTTTTACGGTTGGCTGCATCTTTATACAACATGTACGGCGTGCCTGTTTCTATTTGGGCATCTAATATCGCAAACCAAAGTTCCTGGGCGTTGATTGTTCTTCTTGCTTTTCCGGCCTGCTCGTATTTTGTATACAAGGCTTCAAATTCGTCTCCCCAGCATTCGCTCAATCCTGGCGATTCATTCGGACAAAATAAACTCCATTTACCATTTTCTTCCACGCGTTTCATAAACAGGTCAGGTATCCACAAGGCATAAAATAAATCTCTTGCCCGCATTTCTTCTTTACCATGATTTTTACGGAGGTCCAAAAATTCGAACACATCCGGGTGCCATGGTTCAAGATAAACGGCAAATGCACCCTTTCTTTTGCCGCCACCCTGGTCAACATACCGGGCGGTATCATTAAATACACGCAGCATGGGGATAATTCCATTGCTGGTTCCGTTAGTGCCGCCTATGTAAGAACCGGTAGCACGGATATTATGAATAGCCAGGCCAATACCTCCGGCACTCTGCGATATCCTGGCGGTTTGCTTCAGCGTATCATAGATGCCTTCAATACTATCTTCTTTCATGGTTAGCAGAAAGCAACTGCTCATTTGTGGTTTAGGCGTACCCGCATTAAAGAGTGTAGGCGTAGCATGGGTAAACCAACGTTCACTCATTAAATGATATGTTTTTATAGCACTTTCCACATCCTCTTTGTGTATGCCGATGGCTACCCTCATGTACATATGCTGCGGGCGCTCTGCTACCTTTCCTTCTATCTTGAGCAGGTATGATTTTTCCAGTGTTTTGAAACCAAAATAATCAAATCCAAAATCACGATCGTAGATCAGGGTACTGTCTAATAATTCTGCGTTTTCTTCAATAACGTTCCACACTTCATCAGAAAGTAAAGGTGTTTTTTTGCCACTGGCCTTATCAATGTAGTAGTATAACATCCTCATCGTTTCTGAGAACGATTTCACTGTATTCTTGTGCAGGTTACTTACTGCAATACGCGAAGCCAGCAGGGCGTAGTCGGGATGTTTGGTAGCCAGTGAAGCGGAGATTTCAGCGGCCAGGTTATCCAGCTCCGTTGTAGGAACACCGTCGTAGATGCCCTCAATTACTTTTTTGGCTACATCGATCACGTTCACCAGCGGACTGAGGCTATAAGACAGTTTTTCAATACGGGCGGTGACCTTATCGAACTTGATGCTTTCTTTTTTCCCGTTTCTTTTAATTACATATTGCATCTTGAGTACTTTAGGAGGGTTAGAATTTTTTATTGAATGGGCAGTGCCTGGTAAACCAGTACATCATCAAAAATCATCTTCCAAACTGAATGTCTGTGCTTCTTTAATACCAGACATAACGCCAGATTTCTGGTAGTCCCCTACCCGTTTCTCGAAGAAGTTTGTTTTTCCCTGGAGTGATATCATTTCCATGAAATCGAAGGGGTTGGTTGCATGAAACATTTTTGGATAACCCAATTCATCCAGCCAGCGGTCAGCTACAAATTCAATGTATTGTTGCATAAGCTTGGCATTCATACCGATGAGGTCTACTGGTAAGGCTTCTGTGATAAATTCCTTTTCTATTTTTACGGCATCGCTGATAATTTCGTAAATAGCGTCCTTACTTAATTTATCGGTGAGCATTTTATACAACAGGCAGGCGAATTCGCAATGCAGGCCCTCATCGCGGCTGATCAGCTCATTGCTGAAAGTCAGTCCTGGCATGAGTCCTCTTTTCTTCATCCAGAAAATAGAGCAAAAGCTGCCGCTGAAGAATATACCTTCCACCGCCGCAAAAGCCACCAAACGTTCTGCAAAATTTCCCTTATCAATCCACCGCAACGCCCATTCCGCTTTTTTCCGTACGGCCGGAACGGTGTCAATCGCATGGAACAAGCGCGATTTTTCCTGCGGATCCTTAATATAGGTATCAATCAATAAGGCATAGGTTTCAGAATGGATATTTTCCATCATGATCTGGAACCCGTAAAAACATCTTGCTTCCGGCAGCTGCACCTCACTCATAAAGTTTACAGCAAGGTTTTCATTTACGATACCGTCACTGGCAGCAAAAAAGGCCAGAACGTGCGAGATAAAATGTCGTTCCCCGTCATTCAGGTTTGACCAGTCTTTCATATCGCCGCTAAGGTCAATTTCCTCCGCCGTCCAAAAGCTGGCTTCATGCTTTTTGTACATTTCCCAAACCTTAGGATAATTAATAGGCAGGATCACAAACCGATCCTTATTTTCTCTTAATAAAATCTCGTTACTGTTCTGCATTAGTAGAATATTTATGGGTACACGTAATTTCTATGGCAGTTTAAAGCGGGAAGCTAATTAACGGGGGAATTTCCCTTTAACCGTCGCCAAAAACCGTTTACAAGGTTACTAAACAATATGAACTTAATGTTACCTAACTTATCAACCGAGTGTTGAAAACTCTGCATACTCAATGGGGCAAACAGTTTTGGAAAACGGAAGGTTTAAAATGAGTTTTTGAGGTCAAAAATGCCATAAGAAATCTTTTGTTAACCAGGCAATTATTTTAATTTTTTTTAACATGTAGAGGAGAGTAGAGATTACTACTTATATTAACACAGTATTGCAGGGGCGCGGATTGCCCCCGCCCTCACTGCAGCCATATAATCATTGAACCAAGGTGGATACCCGAATAGAATAATATATTCCCGGTGGCGTCAGGTCGGCGGGCAAGCCCGAACCCTTCAATACCGTTTCATGATTCGTTAAATCCTAATAAGGCGACGGGCTCACCGACGTCCAACCGCCATCTATAATCAAGCTTTGTCCGGTTATATGCCGGGCTTCCAGGGAAAGTAGAAATAATGCCGCATTGGCGATATCGCTAACGGAAGCCGGACGACCCAGGGGAGTTATGGTAGACCATACTTTTTCATATTCCGGATCATCTGTGGTGCGTTCAGTAGCCGTAGCGCCGGGTGCAATGGTATTTACGGTAATTTGATATTCTGAAAGTTCGATGACCAGGTTCTTTGCCAGCATTTCCAACGCCGCTTTAGTCATTCCATAGGCCGCCAGGTTTTTATGGGCCTGATGCCCGGTAACAGAAGAGGTAAACAATATCCTGCCACCCGTTCCCTGCTGCTTCATGGCGCGGGCGGCTATCTGCGCAAGGAAAAAGCTGCCGCCAAGATTCACCTGCATTACTTTGTAAAAAGATGTCGCCGGGTAAGTTAGAAAATCTCCAAATAAGGTGATACCCGCGTTGGCAACTGCCATGGTTAGCTTTCCAAATTGGCTAACAGCTGCATCTACCATCCGTTGTATAAAATTGATATCGGCAGCATCTCCGGCAATGGCTTTACAAATGCCGCCTTCTTCTGTAATTCGATTCGCCGCTAAAGTTGCGAGGTTTTCATCTAGATCATTAAGGATTATGGATACACCACCAAATGCCAATTGCCGGCATATTTCAAAACCGATTCCCTGGCCAGCTCCTGTTACAATGGCAACCTGGTTTTCAAATCTTTTTAATGGCATGCTGGAGATTTTTTGCAAGTATAACCAATTTTCGGTTGTTAATGTATCAGGTATTGGCTATCAGCGATCAGCTATCAGCTTTGTTCAGGCTGAAGTTAAAATAATATCTTTATCACTTAATTATAACCGTGACTAAATTCGGGTTTCTTTTTATCGCCCTATTTATAGGGGTTACTATCGTTTTATTACTGGTTCCCAGGAAAGGGTTATTTAAACCAGTCGATAAAAGAGGTAAGAATGCTGAAGTTCCGGCAAAGCAGCGACTTAGCTATATCCAGAAAGTGTTATTGATAAGTGGGATAATTTCATTTGCCGTCCTGCTACTCGTTAAATTAATCATGGAACGTTGATTGACCGCAGATATAAATGATTAAAGGATTAATATGATAAGATATATCAGCTTTGATATACCAGCCAGTTACCAACAGGCGGGGATAAAATCATACTAATCCACTGATCATTTGCATCAACGGTTCAGACTATAAATCTCAGACAATAAAGTTCAGACATAAATTATATACGATGGAACAATCAATCGATCTTGTCATCAACAACCTCCAACATGTTGGAATACCGGTAACCGATATCCGCGCCTCAGCAGCATTTTATTCAAAATTGGGATTCAGTAACGCCATGGAAGCTTCTTTTATCCACCAGGGAGAACCAGGCACAGCTATTATGATGAAACGAGATTCCATCATTATAGAAATATACCAAATGCCGGAGAAGGAATTAGCATCCATCCGTAACAGGCCGGATGGGCATATTGACCATGTGGCTTTTGATGTTCCGGACATAAACCTGACTTTTGAAGTTCTGAAAAAAGCAGGATTTAATGTGCTCGAACCCGCACCGGTATTCCTTCAATTCTGGACGAAAGGATGTAAATACTTTAATATTACGGGACCGGATGGGGAGAGGTTAGAGTTCAACCAGATACTTTGAGTTGTGAGGCGTGAGGCGTGAGGTGTGAGTTGTGAGGTATGAGTATTCGATCAGCGGCGCCGATATCACCCGTGTAAATAACATTTTTGATGCGCGGCGTTTGTAGGGGCAGGGCTTGCCCCCGCCCTGTTACACCGGATACATGTGGTATTTTGTCGACGTCTCCCTTAAATACACTGTCAGTTTCGTATGCAG
>JBDSBP010000211.1:0-6206 GCA_039921525.1 Chitinophagaceae bacterium
GCCCAGACATGCGACAGAACCAACAGAATAACTTCATGACTTGTCAAAGTAGAATTAATGGTTAATGGTTAATGGTTTTTGTTCACTTTAAAATGTGAATTATTATTAAATTATTTGACGGTTCTCATTAACCATTATCAATTAACCATTAACTCTCACCATTCATTTGCTTCCAGAAGATTCCTTACAGATTGCCGTAGTTTTTCCGAGCCATTGCGCACACGCATTTCCCATGACTCATCGCCATAAACAAAAATCAATCCTGCGCCTTCCCTGTTTATTTTTGATTGAAGTGGCATAAGAACCATCCTGATAATCTTCACAATATTTTGCGCCATAAAAGTAGTGTCGGCATTTATTTCAGTGTCGTATCTTATCTCAATATCTATCTTTTTACCCAGGGGTCTCTTATATCGCTTAGGCAGAAAGAAAAGAGATGCAGCGATCGCATACAATGCTGCAATGCCTACGCTTATCCATACATTATTTTGGCTGCTTTCTTCGTGGTCCTGGTGTTTATTAGGGTGCTTATATAGATGCATTGAAAAGAATTTTCATGGGAAACAGATTAAATTTTCATGCCAATATAAAAATGCTGGATATATTTTTTGCTGACCTTTTACGATTGACCATTGACAATCTACCTGACAAAGATTCAGAATTGTCAATCTTTAATAACTTCCTCTTATCTTCGGAAATATCTTCTCCTCATACAAACGTCGCAACGATTGATGAATGCCGTCGGTTAGTGGAGTTAAAGAAGATGCTGTTGTATTGCTTTCCACCTGCGATATACGGGAGGCCCCGGGGATCACGGTTGTCACGGCAGGATGATCCAGTATCCAGCGAAGTGCCCAGGATGCCATGCGCTCATCTGGTAAAATAGATGCTATCTCACGAGACAATTTCACCCCTTCTGAAAATTCGATTCCTGAAAAAGTTTCTCCCGCGTTAAAAGCCTGTCCGTTGGCGTTGTAATTACGATGGTCATTTGCCTCGAAGACGGTTTCTTCAGAAAATTTCCCTGTTAATAAACCACTGGCTAAAGGAACACGTACAATAATGGCGACATTTTTCGAAACTGCTTTTTCAAATATTTCATCTGCCACATGCTGGCGAAAAATGTTAAAGATCACCTGCAAGGAAGCTAGCCCATCCTGTTCAAGGCATAATAGTGCCTCTTCCGATGTTTCCACGCTGGCGCCCCAGTAACGTATAAGACCTTCCTGCCTTAAGCGGCGTAAATGGTCAAACACCTTTCCATCGCGCATTATATCGGTGGGAATACAATGAAGTTGCTCAAGGAATAATTGCGAAACGCCTAAGTGTAACAAACTTTCTTTCACCTGCTTTTTCATGAAATCGTACGTAAAGTTCTGCGGCCATCCATTTGCGTTATCCTGTCTGCGGCCTAATTTAGTGGCAACATACACCGGTTGTGAAACTGTCTTTAAAAACTTGCCAATTACTTTTTCACTCACTCCCATACCATACACATCCGCAGTATCTATGAAATTGCCGCCCATATCGGTGTAGGACTTTAAGATATCAATGGCATCCTGTTCCTTCATTGCACCCCAATCGGCACTACCTAATTGCCAGGTGCCCAACCCTACTTCGGCAACTTTCACTTCTTTAAAATTTCTATAATTCATGTGTTTTACGGTGATTTACGGTTAAATGAAAGCTGTATTATGGTATATTAATTGCAATTTAGATAAATGCTGATTCATTTATGGCTTATTATATATGATTGTGTGCGTGAAAAAATAATATATAGCCGATAAAGCAAAATTTGTTGTGATAGTAAGTTTCTTCTCGCCATTTTATAATAAACGAGGCACAAGAAAAATAATTTGTTTCGCACAACTTGTTGGGGAAAATTTTCTACTATTCTGGCAATTTCCTTTTTTAAAACGTATCAAGGCTTTATTTAACTTTTTTTAACAACAATTGTTGCCTTGAACTGAATGAGATAAAATACTATGACGTCAGAAAAAAAAACACATAAACCACGAAGCGTACCCAAAAGAATTGGCCGTATTCTTTTAAGAACTGTTTTAATTATCGTTTTACTGATCATCACCATACTGATCCTTATCCAGACACCTCCGGTTCAAAGTTTCATTGTTAAAAAAGCTACCGCTTTCCTGGAAAAGAAATTAAAGACCCGCGTAGAAATCGGCCGTCTTTACATCGGCTTTCCCAAAAACATTGTGATAGAAAACATTTACCTGGAAGACAGGAAAAAAGATACGTTGCTTTTCGGTGGAAGCCTTAAGGTAGATATTAGCATGATGAAATTACTTCACAATGAAATTGAAGTGAATGACGTTAAGTTGAACCAGATCACTGCGAAAATAAGTCGTGTGCTGCCAGACACTGCATTTAATTTCCAGTTTATTGTAGACGCCTTTGCATCCAAAGAAAAAGAACCCGCTCCGAAATCAGACACTTCATCGTTGAACATTAATGTTAAATATGTGCAGCTTGATAAAATAAGATTGGTGTTTAAAGATGTGATTACCGGAAATGATGTGGATGTTTGGCTCCAACATTTTGAAACGGATATTGATAAGTTTGATTTGAATCACCAGCAATTCGATATACCCGTTGCCAGAATGGAGGGCCTGAAAGCAAAAATTTATCAATCAAAACCTTTGGTGGTGGCGCAAGATCCACTGGTAAAGGATGTGGCCGACGCAAAGAAGCCTTCAGAAATGCAGCTAAATTTGCGTAAAATTTTGTTGAGCGATATACAGCTGGATTACCGTAATGATGTTTCTGCCATGTACAGCAAGCTAAACCTGGGAAAGCTGGATGTTGACATTAATAAACTCGATCTTCCTAATAAGCTTATCGATCTTAAAAGTATTGAATTGAGCAAAACAATTGCGGCAATAAGATTTGGTAAAGATGAAGAAGCTAAAGCTGTAAAGAAGCAAGCCACGCAGGAGTTACAGAGCCAGGATGAAGCTGGCTGGCGGGTAACGGTTGGGACTATACGCCTTGATAAAAACAATCTGCAGTTTGATGATGATAATAAACCAAAGCAATTAACGGGTATGGACTTCGCCCATCTAAAAGCCGATGACTTAACCGTTCATGTCGATAATTTGTTATACAGCAAAGACTCCATTTCAGGTAGCATAAAGAAAGCTGAGTTGAAGGAGCAAAGCGGTTTTCAACTCAACAGATGGGAATCAGACTTTCTCTACGCCAATAGTGAAGCGTATCTAAAAAACCTGGTCTTACAAACGCCGGGTACTGAATTAAAAAGATCTGTTGTTTTGCATTATCCATCTATCGAAGCATTGAAAAAAAATATCGGTGCATTGCAGATGGAGGTAGATTTAAATAATAGCAAGATACAGGTTAAAGATATTTTAACATTTGTTCCTACTCTGAAGTCGCAGCCCGCTTTTGCCAACCCCAACAGCAATTTATTATTAAATGGAAAGCTTACCGGAAGTGTAGCGCATCTGAAAGTAGACGACCTGCGATTACAGGCTTTCCAGGATACCAGGGTTCAATTACATGGCACTATTATCGGCTTGCCCGAAATAAAAAACATAGGCGCCAACCTTGTTATCAACGAATTTAAAACATCCAGGAGGGACATAGTATTACTGGCCCCCAAAGGAGCTCTGCCCAGGTCAATTACGATCCCGGAAGGAATTAGAATTACGGGCAAGATCACAGGTGGTATGAATAACCTAAACCCCGATCTTGTTATAAATACCACTTCGGGTGACGTTACCGTTAAGGGCTCAGTGAAGGAACCGTCTAATGCTAAAACCAGCCAGTATAATATGGTGATAGAAACCAGGGACCTTAACCTGGGCACTATTTTACAGAACCCGGAGAATCTTGGCAAGTTAACTGCACGCTTCGTGGCCAAAGGAAAAGGATTTGATCCCAAAACAGCTAATGCATCTATTAACGGAGTTATTCAATCAGCTACTCTTAAAAAATATAATTATCGCAATCTTCAGTTAACTGCCGGCATTGCTAATCAAAACCTGCAGGCCAAAGCCTCTATTCATGATCCGAATATTGATTTTTCATTTGATGCTAGTTGTAACCTAAGTGGAAGATTTCCGGCAATAAATCTTACAGCCAATATAGACAGTATTAAAACACTTCCCCTTCACCTTACAACAGATTCAATTATTTACCGAGGCCAGATAACTGCCAATTTCCCGGTAACCGATCCTGACCATTTGCAGGGTGAGTTGCTTGTTCTAAAATCACTTCTGCTAAAAAATCAACAGCGCATAGAATTGGATACACTACAGATTTCAGCCGGCTCTAGTGACAGCGGCCAGTTTTTACGGATGACTGCAGATGCAATTAACCTCCAACTCCAGGGTAAATATCGACTTACTCAACTTGGAACTGTGTTTCAACAAGCCATACAACCTTATTTTGCAATAATGTCTGATAGTGTCAAAGCAGTTAAAATTGATCCGTATAATTTCAGCTTTGCCGGAAACATAATTAATAAACCTCTTTTAACTTCTTTTCTGCCAGACCTCACAAGATTAGAAACGGTAAATTTTAACGGCAGGTTTTCAGACGCAAACGGCCTGCAGATGAATCTTACGGCGCCCTATGTGATTTATGCTGATAATAAAATTGATAACTTACAGTTACATGCTATAACAAAAGAGAATGCAATCGTAATTACCACTAATGTGAAGCAGGTTACCAGTGGAAAAAGCATTGCTTTATATAACACTTCCCTTAATGCCAGCGTTGCCAATAACCAGGTTGACTTTGCATTAAACATCCAGGACAATAAGGCGAGAGACAAATACAGGGTCGGTGCTTTATTTAAACAGCCTAAACCAGGAGACTATATATTTTCCCTGAAGCCACAAGAATTATTATTGAATTACGATGCATGGTCAGTGCCAGGTGATAACCAGATCTCTATCTTGGAAAAAGATATCAATGCCCGCAATTTTGTCGTCAGTCGCAACAGCGAGCAAATAAGCATAAATAGTTTGTCGCAGGAAACCAATGCGCCCATGGAGGTAAAATTTGCCAATTTTAAAGTAGCGACGTTGGCGAATTTTGTGGTTTCTGACTCAATACCTGTAGATGGAACACTGAACGGTAATGTAGTACTTAATGATCTTACCACTCAACCAACATTCACCAGCGATCTTACGGTTTCGGATGTTAGCGTTAAAAAAGATACGATAGGTAATATAAACATGAAGGTAAATAATACAGTGGCCAACTCTTTTGCGGCAGACGTTAAAATAGATGGTCATGGGAATGATGTACAGTTAACGGGTAATTATTATGTAAGGCCCAATGACAGCAGTAGTTTCGATATGAACCTCGACATCAGGCAAATTTTATTGAAAACCATAGAAGGCGTTACATTGGGAGCGATTAGAAATTCATCCGGAATGATTACGGGCAAGTTTGCCGTAAATGGAACACCTAAAATTCCTTCTGTAAACGGGAATCTTGATTTTAAAAAA
Source organism: Chitinophagaceae bacterium (assembly GCA_039921525.1). Classification (GTDB taxonomy): domain Bacteria; phylum Bacteroidota; class Bacteroidia; order Chitinophagales; family Chitinophagaceae; genus JADCRZ01. Next base: position 5,499 of record JBDSBP010000211.1, read on the forward strand.
GCTGCTTTCAACCTGTCAATGCTGAATAGCTATTTTAGAATAGATAATGAAAGCATTAAAGTGACTGATGAAGGTGTTAAGTTTGATACGTTTACTATAGCGGATTCCTCTAACAATACTGCCGTACTGGATGGTATGTTATATTATAATCCCGGTTATACTGATTACAGGTTCGACCTTTCATTAAGGGCAAAAAATTTCCGTGCCTTGAATACTACTAAAAAAGAAAACAAGGTTTATTATGGCCAGCTCTTTTTCAATAGTAACCTTAAGATTAAAGGTACTCAGATAAAGCCTGTTGTAGATGGCTTACTAACTATCAATGAACAAACCAAACTTACCGTAGTACTTCCACAAAAGGAGCCGGGGGTAGAAGCCAGGGATGGGATTGTTGAATTTGTTGATATGGATGCGGTTCCGAATGATTCGCTTTTTATGGCTAAGTACGATTCCATCAATAAAACTGATGTGATGGGTTTAGATATTGCCATTAATATAAATGTTGATAAGAACGCAGAGTTCAACCTTGTCGTTGATGAAGGAAATGGCGACTTTTTACAAGTAAAAGGAGAGGCCGCATTAAGCGGGGGTATAGATCCCAGTGGAAAAATTACACTCGCTGGCTCTTACCAGATAGAAGAAGGGGCCTACGAGCTTTCTTTTAATTTCCTGCACCGCAGATTCGATATCCAGAAAGGAAGTACCATA
>JBDSBP010000212.1:0-3385 GCA_039921525.1 Chitinophagaceae bacterium
TTAAAAATGGCCCTGACGAAATAGTTTTCAAATATACCAGTAATAATTTCAATGATGGAGCCAGATCTGAATCTATAATACGGATCGACGCCAATTCGCCTGCAATGCAGATAAATGTTGCAACCACTTTCACGGTACTTAAACAGTGGCCATACAAGAGTGTTCAGTTTTTTGACGGGTTTCCCTTCCGCGGTGTGGAAACTAAAGATTGGTGGTATGATAACGTGCTGTATATGAATGACAACCTGAAATTTTCCACCTATAAAAATGTTAGTCAATCGTTTGAGGGCGATTCAAGTGCCAGCAAGAGTAAGGGAACTCATTTTACAGCACTTTATAATTCCGACCGGGGTAATGTATTAATTCTTACTAAGAATTTCAAATCCAAAGGATTTGCCATTGATAACTTTATTTGTGGTAATTATATCGATCTGCATATGAATGTTGTGCCCATAGAGCAGGATAAACAATCTCTGAATTTGTTGACTAAAGGATTTCAGTCCAGTATTGAATATCAAATGGCTATTTGGGGGAACAATACCTTAACTAAAGAACAGGTTATTGATATTGGTAAGCGAAGTATCAATACTGGTAATTTGGTAATTGAAAAATACGACAGGTTTTAAGGCTTTACTAATTTCTCTTCTTTTGTTTGTAAATTCCACAAAAGCTCATTCAAAGCTCATAAAAGGTTTCAAAACCAGTGCAGAATATGAGTTAGCAGAGTCAGGCATGAGACATTACCCGGGACAGGCTTCTTTAAATCGGAAGAAACAGAATTAAAGCCAAAAAACTGATTATCGTATTAAATCAAAGCGATTTGCTGATAAGTCATTGAATGAATTTATTTATTTCCAAATAAAGTCTCATATGAACAATGTACACAAAACTTATTTCAGGAGAATTTCAAAACAGACCGACAATAGGTTCTTCATACAAATATCCTGTAACCGTTTGCGGAAATTAGTCACAAATGCTTTTGTGATACTTTCTCGTTACATTGACAGCAACCAGACAAGCAATAAGAGTTCACTGAAAAGTAGAGGCATGTTATTCCAGGTATGTAGACATTGGAATCAATATGTGATCTTTATCGTTGTGCTATCAATTACGGCCAATTGTTATTTACACGCGCAAACCGGGAAAACAGTTCTAACTAAGATGTCTGCTAAAGAGGCTTATATTGACGGATTTGCATATGACGTAATGGAGGAGCCATTTCAGAATGGGGTTGGTATTAATAATCATGTACTTCTTGAGAATGACGGGTCGGGGGCCGGGCGGAGTGAGAAAGGCCTTTATACTGAACCGATTTATGCCGGTGTATTGGTACGAAAACAATTTCAACTTAATGACTCGCGTGCCAGACGTGCTCATATTGTTTTATATATGACTACATCAATTTCCTCCAATAAAGCTGTCCCATATTATCTGGTAGTCAATGGAACCCGAATTCCAGGAAGTACTGAAGCCTGGGAAGAACCAATGTGGCGATGGGTTGAAATACCTACATCCCTTTTGAGAAAAGGTGTTAATGATGTGATCGTGGGGTGTGATGCACCAAAGGGAGCAGGATACGATTTATTATTTGCACGTGAAGACGAATATGAGGTCGGAGGAGGTAAATACACCTATGATGGCAACACTGCTATGATCGGCGCTGACCAAATCCGACCTGGGAAAGAGGTAGACGTGGTCGAATTAAAGAAAGCAAACAATTCCCATCCTTCGGGGACGGACATCGAGACTGGAATACAAACAATTAAATCACCCGGTTTCTTTACAAACTTAAAGTCATCAAGCAATTCATTCATGTATTTCCATCCTTCAAGTGAAGAAATCAGGATGGGATTAAAACCTATTAAAGTGGGGGCTACTTCAGCCAAGTCATTAGACGACGGCAAGACCTGGCTTAATGGAGAATTACTGGGACCAAACAATAACGTTAATGGAGAGTACACGATTCGTCTGAGCCTGGAGCGATTCAAACCTGAGGGTATTTTGGATTCTCCACCCATTGATCTTTGGTCAGGAATAGAAGCTTTCCCTACCATTAAACCCGTTTGTCGGGTAGGGCAGATTCAAATGGATGTTACTGCATTCCTTCCTGAAGGTACTGACGTCATTTGGCAGATGCGAATGGCAAATACCAATGATATGCTTGATGAGTCATGGGGTGCATGGCAGACACTTGGAAATGGATCTGCTAAATCGTTTAAACTTGGAGAGAAGGACTTACGCTATCTTCAGTGGCGAGCACTACTACAGACGAAAGATCCACTTTATTCTCCAATTGTTAAAAGTGTTTATATTCAACGCCAATTGAGTTACGACACAATACCCGCCGAAACGTATTACGTTGTCAATGCTGTTAATACAATACATCATTATTCTTCCTTTCGCAACACGTATGAGAATGTAAAGAATCCGGAATTGAGAATGCTTCGAAAGAGACTGAATATAGATTCACTGAATATGGATGCACATGGCGACTTTGAAAAAATCAACCGCTTACGTCATCTTGTTTCCAGTCTTTGGTTTCATGCCGATCCGTTCCCAGATTATCCCATATGGAATGCAAACAAAATACTTGATCGTAACGAACGCCTGGGTGCTGGCGGTATGTGTATTCAGTTTACAATCGTGTTTATGCAGGCGCTGCAGTCAATCGGGTATAATGCACGTCATATAAATCTCTTTTCGCATGAGTCAACGGAGGTTTATGTGGATGAGATCGGGGCCTGGGCGCATGTAGATCCGGAAAGCCTTTTTGACTCATATGAATTCAATACCAACACGGGCGCACCTCTTAACGTCCTTGATCAACATAAATTCTTCCTTAAAGAATTAGGATTTTCTGCGTCTAATCCTGTCGATTGGACCAATCCCGAACCTTGGGCATGGCCTTCAACAAAGGTAGAGCGCACTCCCCAGCCTATTAAATTTTCCACTTTTACCGGGTTTGTGAATAATCCAAATGACCCGCCACCACAACATAAACTTGCAGGATTTATTAGATTTGTTCCGCGCTCGGACTTTCTATCTCGTGCTACTCCTCGCCCGCTAACGCAGGGAGGTATCAATTGGCCCTGGAATGGATATATAAACTGGTATGACTCGGCAACACCACGCAGACTAGAATACGCGCTTCAAACTGATCGGCTGGCTGATTTATACCCAACTCTAAATAGAGTTGAGTATACGGCAACTTATGGGAGTACTAAAGGTCAAATAGATATCCGAATGATCACGGCTACACCTAATTTTGAAACCTTCGAGATCAATATCGATGATAGGGGGTGGCAGTCTTCTAACGATAAATATACATGGCGACTAAGGCCTGCAGCACTAAATAATCTTAAAATGCGCACACGAAATTCAGCGG
>JBDSBP010000213.1:0-5585 GCA_039921525.1 Chitinophagaceae bacterium
ACGGCTGAAAAATTATTAATTACAGCAGATGGAGGAGGAAGCAATGAGTATAGATTAAAATTATGGAAAACGGAATTACAAAAATTTGCAAATGAAACAAATATAGAAATTACTGTTTGTCATTTGCAACCTGGAACAAGTAACTTGAGCCTATATAATGTTTCCTATAATAGCCCCTCTCTACATGGCTATCAATAGTAGGTTTTGACACCTGTAACATTTTACAGACCTCATGTTTTTTGAGATAGATCTCCGCATCCTCTTTTTTGAGAGTTGATAATCCCTTCTGGATAGTTTGTTCGATACATTCTTTTAGTTGCTGGTAAAAATGTTCTGGGTATCACTGAATAAAATAGATGTAGACATATGCTTGGTTTTAAAGAGCAAATGTGCGATTGAAATTAAGCGCAATAAAAGGATGGTAGGCCTTTTTGGTATATGGTAGGCCTATTTATACCTTTTATTTTAGTAAATCTAAATTACATTTTAGAAAATCTAAATTTTTCCGCATCTTTGCGCTAATATCAAGAAATGGTAGTTATCAGTTATGGAACATTGAGTCAATTTTATAAGAAGCATCCTGATGCGAAAGATGCATTAAATAACCGGTACCGCTTGACCATTGCTGCAGATTGGAGTAGTTTTCATGAAATGAAGGAACTCTTTAATTCAGTTGATGCATTAGGAAATGATCGGTTTGTATTTAATATCAGGGGGAATACATATAGGCTTGTAGCGATGATCTTTTTTGATATTAGAACCGTGTATATCCGGTTTATAGGATTGCATAAAGATTTTAATAGAATTGATTCCACTAATATCTAGTTTTAGGAGCTCTTTCTTTTCACAAGCAATAATATATGTCAACAGGGAAAAAAATATTAAACGATAAGGAATATAAAGAAGTAATGAACCAAATCGATACTCTTATGGTTATGGGAAGTGATAAGGTTACGAAAAGCGAACTTTCTGAAATTCACAAACTCTCACTGGCTGCCCAGCACTATGAACAAAATAAGTATGAGATAGAAGAGCCTACCACACTTGCTGGTATCATTGAAATGAAAATGTATGAAATGAGACTTAGACAAAAAGATGTAGCCAGGAAACTCAATGTAAGTGATGCCAAGCTTTCTTTAATTATGAAAGGTAAACAGAAGCCAGATATCCAATTTCTAAAGGCAGTTCATAAAGAATTACATGTAAATGCTGATCTTTTATTAAATACGGTTTGAGACGGAATGCTGATGCTCAACCGGGAAAATCCTTGTCATCTAAATTCAAATGCCTGTAAGGCAAATTTCGAAACCTCGTAAATGAAGATCTGTGGATTATAAATTTTCCATATAGGCTCACTTCAGCACTTCTTGAAATTACATATCCGTATCAGTTCGGAGAGATATCCTTTTTCATCCTCAAAGAATATCAGGAAAAGCTTAAATGCATCTCTGTAAGTAGACACGGTGTTGGTACTAACATTCTGTTGGCCGGGAAGATACCTGGAAAGAAAATACGACAGGTATTTTGCAAAATCATTTTCCTTGATTTTATTCATGGCTTCCTCCTTCTCGCGGAATGACATCACTACAATTTAATTCCATTTTTGATACAATTTCTGGATACAAATCGGCAATAAGCCGTAGATAATATTCTGTACCCCGAAAATCGGAGTGCCCAAGATACTGTAAGACGACAAATAGGGAGTTAAGTTGGTTAGCTCTTTTCCCTCCAGGGTCCATTTTTTTAATCGATGAATGCAATATGCATGGCGAACAAAATCCGAACGTTCGGATTTTATTTTTGTTTGGATAACGAATATCATGGATCCTTGGCCCTTTACCGGAATGGGATATTCCCGCTTTCCATAGATACTGACGAAAGCGATAGTAGATGGTACTCTTATCATAACATCCATCCTGTAGTCCAGGGAAAAAATAAGAGTCTGGCATATTTTCAATATACTTTTCCCTTAAATATGTTTTACATCGTTCTACTAAACTGGAAACCATCGGTACAAATCGATCCTTATTATTTTTGGCCATTCTAATTCGCAATACACCTTCTACAATATTTACATCACTTGTTTTCAGGTTAAGTGCTTCCGAAATCCGAAGCCCGCATCCATAAAGCATACGAAAAAGCAATGGGTCAACTGCTTTACGGTTGCTATAGCTTTTGTCGACCTGCTTCCATGTATCAATCTGGATAAACAATTCTTTCAATTCTTGTTCTGAATAAATATATGAAGTATGCCTCGGGTAGCGGAAAGGTGTTAGAGGAGCGGGAATAAAATAAACTGAACACCCGGCATTGCATATATGTTGCCAGATTGCGCAAAAGTTTTATCCTGTATTGCTTTAGGAAAATAGAATCATAATCATCCCCCAGGCAGTATCCTTCAACGATATCCTGTGGCAGGGATTCTTCAGGTGCATTATGATCAAAACAATACTGATCAAACTGGCGAAGCATTCGTTTTTGCAATTCATATTTATACCCGGCGGCGCTCATCATTTCTAGGTAAGCATTAATATACCTGGATACACTGCTTTTCCAAACGTAGTTAACTGACATAGCTGAACACCTCCTCAGGATCAATGGCACATTACGTAAACCGTGTAAATCAATTTTTAAATAAATGTTCGTCGTCGGAAGACTCTCATGGCCAAGAACATCAGAAATCACCAGCAATGGTGCTCCACTTTCCAGCATTGTCCTTGCCAAAGTACTCCTGAGGGAATGCAGTCCGAAGATTTCATTTTTGGAGAATTATAGTCCTGCCAACGACATATATTTTCTCAGGATATGCACCATGCTGTTTGTGTCTTTAAAGGGGCCATAGGGCGCTTTATGGTTGACAAAAATTACTTCCGTTTTTGTTCTGGGTCGGCCATTTTTCAGGTAGACAATTATAGCCCAACCGACATCATCCAGTAATGGAAGTTCTAATGACTGGTTTGTTTTTTTCTGTAGAAATTTAATTTTTTTCTTGTTCCAGTCCAGGTTGTGGAGCTTTAAGTTGCGGTCATCACTAGCCCTCAACCCTAAGAGCACAATCAGCAGTAATAGTGCGTAAACATTCTAAAACTAAACAAATGTTTACTAAAGTGGTGACACTATCCAATAACCAAAAAATATTTTAAAGGCACTAAAGTGTAGTGTATAAAATAAAGGCTAAATTTGGGTAATTATGTTGATTATGGGAAGTAAATAAAAAGAAATTGCAGCATTGATGCCGCTTTTGAGGTGTCGGGTTACATAATCTTACACTTCCCATAATGCCGGGCAATATGAAAAGTAAGTTCTTTGGTAATACCGCAGACGTCAGCTATCTCTCCATTGGAAACTTCATTTCCAGGATAACTTTTAATCCAACTTCAGAGAGAAAATTTCTTGTAAAAGTTTTGCAACTAAATTAAGGCTTCCCTTTGGCAGACATGCAAAAAGAAATGCACAAAATATATACTTCAGGTGAGATACCTCTGAAGGCCATTATTAGAAATTCTTGCTAACGAACTTTCTGGTAAATACAAAAATGTTCTTAAGATCGTTTGTTTTTTATACCGAATTGAATTTTGGATACCTTTGCAATGCTCGAGAAAAATTAATAGCATAGGTCTATACACACAGATAAGACTGAATGGAAATTTAGTTGAATTTCCAGCAGCTAATATTTAGTCTTGAACTCTTCGCTTGAATTTCATAAATTAAACTCCATACCTATAAAATAATATCCTCCATTATAACCAAAGGGGGACGCCTGATTACTATAAATTAAAATTCCCTGGTTTTTATTGATTTGATTTTTAACGGGGTCAGGGTACACATCAAAAATATTGTTGACACCGGCAGTTATGGTGAGCCATGCTTTTGGCGTGTAGTTGATACTGATGTCTGTCAAAATTTTGGGAGAAAAAAATTCATCACGTGAGCTATCAATTGAATTATACACGACAGATGTTTTTCCAAACCTTGTGCTACGAATTAAGATGCCAATTTTCCCACTTTTATAATTACCCGATACAATTATTTTGCTTGCTGGCTGGCCATGTTCAATCTTTTCTCTTTCTTCCCGGTTAAATAAAGTATTTGTATTTAGTGAATCGGCAGGTAGCTTATCAGTAGACCGGCTAGGGCCGAAAATATTGGTCTGGGTGAAGTTGGCAGCCAGGGTTAATTGAAGACCAGATTTTCTAATCTTCCAGTTGCCATCCATTACAATGTCTATCCCGCGGGTTTTGGTATTAATGGCATTGGTAACAAACTGTACCTGGTCAATATCGGTACGAATTTGCAGCAGGCTGTTTACGTATGGGTTGTTCTTATCAAATATTCCGCTAAGTACGATCCGGTTATTAATTTTGATCCAATAACCATCTACAATGAGATTGATGTGCGGTGAAAGGGTCGACGTAAATCCACTACTCATATTTATTGCCTTTTCCGGTCTCAATTGTTTTACACCAAAAGCGATGGCAACATCACTATTGTTACGGAAAATACCGGTCCTCACAGGAACATTTATACCTCCGATGTTTTTCCAGGTAGAGCCTGTTGAAGTTAAATATATCTGTTGAAGGGCCGGGGCATGAAAGCCACTACTTATCGAGCCGCGCACAGAAAATGCTGACGAGATTTTATAGCGCATAGCAAGCTTACTATTAAGGTTGTTGCCATAGTCATTATAATTCTCGAACCGTGCGGCCATGTTGATAAGTAAATGATCATTTACATCTGTTTCGAGGTCAACATACAATCCCGCAACGCCGCGACTTTCATTTACTTCATCCTCGGGGCTAATACCTGCTGCTCCCGCAGCCCCGCCCAGTCTTGGGCCGGAAGAATCATAATCTTTCCAGGAAGCTTCCTCGCCTTCCAGGATCCGGTAATTTTCAAGCCTGTATTCGCCTCCAAAACCAATATTAAAGGATTTCAGTCCGTTGATTTTGTTTGCCAAAGCCTTGTTGAAGTTGAGGTTATTTATTTGCTGCGTAAAAACCGGTCGCCCACCGTAAAATTCAGTTGGCGCATTGGCACCCATAGTATACTGGGATGCATTATTTGTATTCTTACCTATCTGTTTATTTGAGTTTTTTCCAAATACGCTGCTCCATTCCCAATTCCATCCTTTACCTGTTTTGCCCCTGGCACCCGCTATCACCGAAACGTCTGTGCTATTAACGACCGGCTTCACTTTAAAACCATCAGGATATAACTCAGTATTCACTTGAGCGACAGTTTTTGGAAAACGATACATTCCTTCATAAACAGCAGAACGATAATTTACTGAGCCTGTCCAAAATAATTCAACCTGTTTGCTTATGGGGTATCCCCCATTCATTAAAAAACCTGCACTGTTTAATTGTATACTGCCATCATTACTCGCAGGTGTTTTTCGGTTAAAGCCCCGCTCGTCAATTTGTTTGTTGTCTGAAGCCACAATGATATCTCGTACAGCCGGGGTAGCATTGCCAGGGATATTATAATAAACAGTTCCCTGGTATTCGCCACTCCTATGGGTTGGTTTTCTGTAACGAAAGTCTCCCGATAAATTCAGGAACCCTTTTTTATTGAGGCTTATACCA
>JBDSBP010000214.1:0-4519 GCA_039921525.1 Chitinophagaceae bacterium
GAGGACCCTGGTCAGTGAATACGTCTGTAGCATCAGATTCAAAAAGATTTTTAAAATTGTACGCCGGATTATCACTTATTTTTTTGGTATCTGCTTTGAGTCTCGGTTGGGGCTGCTCTTTTTTTGAGATAGAGTCGGCTGGTTGAACAGCCGGCTCCTTGGAAGTAACTGATTGAGCTGCAATGTATTTTGAACAATTAAAGCCCAATATTATTAACAATAAAAGTTTTTTCATTACCTCGATTTAAGTTCATAAAAAATACTGATATAGGATAAGGTCGACCTTATTGATGCAACAATTGATCCGAAAGTCGGAGCAAAGATAATTCACAAAACCGGTTTGTCATAATCTGCAGCCCGAACGGCATTCCATTTGAATGCTTAAAGAGGGGAATCGAGATGGCAGGGATGCCGACCAGATTAGCATAGACGGTATAAATATCGGCGAGGTACATTTCAATCGGGTCATCCGTTTTTTCGCCTAATTTAAATGCCGGAGAGGGAACCGTAGGAAGGATGATGGCATCGAATTCCTTGAAAATCAGGTCGGTTTTTTGAACTAACTGGCGTCGTACCCTTTGTGCCTGAGTAAAGTAAGCATCATAATATCCGGTGCTTAATACGAACGTTCCCAACATGATTCTCCGCTTAACTTCTCGTCCGAATCCATCGGAGCGGTTGCGCATATAAAATTCTGTTAAACCGGAAACAGGGGCCTTGGAACGATATCCAAATTTTACACCATCAAACCGTGAAAGATTTGAAGAAGCTTCCGCGGTAGTTAATACATAGTAAGTAGGAACTATGTAGTCAAGGAACTCAAAATCAACGCCAGCTACCTCGTAGCCCTTCGTTTTAAGCTCTGTAAGATAGGAGGTGATTTGCTCTGCCATTTCCGTATCAAGCCCGGGATGGTGCAAGGCATCCTTAAAATAAGCGATTCTGATTTTCTTTTGAGGTAGAGGCTCGTTGCTGTAATTTTCAACAGGAAGGGGAGAGGCAGTGCTATCGAAATCATCGCAGCCGGCGATGATTTCCAGAATCAGGGCAACATCAGGGATATTTGTGCCGAAAATCCCTATTTGATCGAAGGAAGATGCATATGCTATCAATCCATAGCGTGAAATGCGGCCATAAGTAGGTTTTAAACCTATAATGCCACAAAAATCGGCAGGCTGGCGAACTGAGCCACCGGTATCACTTCCCAGCGAAACCATGCAGAGTCCGGCCTGGACGGCAACGGCCGAACCACCTGAAGACCCGCCGGGTACCCGTGTTTGGTCTAACGCATTTAATACACTGCCATAAGTAGAATTTTCATTGGATGATCCCATGGCAAACTCATCGCAGTTTAAGCAACCCACAATGATGGCCTCCTCAGACAGCAGTTTTTCTACAGCCGTAGCATTATAAGTAGCGGTAAAGCCACTTAAAACGGTAGAAGCTGCCGAAACTTTGTGGCCCTTATAACAAATGATGTCTTTTATGCCAATTACAACTCCGTGAAGTCTTCCCATTGGTTTACCCGAACTGCGTAATTCATCCAACCGGGCTGCTGCTGCAAGGGCTTCGGCTGCATAAACTTCTATAAAGGCATTTAGATGCCTGGAATTCTCTATACGTTGCAAATAATATTGAATGGAGCTCACACAAGTGGTAGCTCCATTCAATAATGCGTTTTGATATTCTTGTATTGACTGGTAAGAAAACAACGGGTTATTTCAAGCGGGAAGGCTTATAACTAGTTTTGGTGATGGGTGGTGCTGTTAGTAGATGACGCAGGTGCAGAAGATGAAACTTCCTTTTCCTTCATACCCTCTTCTAATTCTTTTGTCACATTGCTCTTAGCATCGTTAAACTCGCGCATGCCTCGTCCAAGTCCACGCATTAATTCAGGAATTTTTTTACCTCCAAACAATAACAAAACAACCACCAGAATAATTACTAATTCACCGCCACCAGGCATAGAAAATAATAAAAGCGGATTTAAATGTAATAATACCATAAAGTATGATTTTTATCTTTAACCAAAGTTATACCATTTAGAACAAACGGAAATTTCAATATCAAATTATATACGGCTTAATTATTAATTAGGTTTTAAACCATGAACAAAAAAAGCGTCCCGGTGTGGGACGCTCTAAATAAACAATTATATTGATTACTGAATGGTAGCTCTTTTTTTCTCTTTGATACGGGCACTTTTTCCGCTTCTTTCACGAAGAAAATATAATTTAGCGCGACGCACCCTGCCGGATTTATTTAATTCTATTGACTCTATATTAGGAGAAAAAATCGGGAAGGTTCTTTCTACGCCAACACCATCTGATACTTTGCGAACGGTAAAACTCGCTGTATATCCATTTACCTGGCGTTTTATAACATCTCCTTTAAAGGACTGGATCCTTTCTTTGCTACCTTCAACAATCTTATAATTAACAGATATATTGTCACCGGCTTTAAAAGCTGGGAAAGGTTTTTTGTTTGTCAACTGCTCATGAACAAAATCAATGGCGTTCATATCATATATATTTAAGGACGGCAAAGGTAAACGGGTTGGGTATACTTTCCAAATTAAATAGCAAACATTCAATGGGGGAAGTTATTCAGGCACGAAGGCATAAAGGAGCACAAAGAAAAGGCAGAAGAATTTTCAGTATTTTTTAGAGGATCCTTAAAAAAACTTTGTTTTCCTTCCGTGTCTTCGTGGCTTATCACCTGGCCACATTCACCGCCCTCTTTTCCCGAATTACCGTCACTTTTATCTGACCTGGGTAAGTCATTTCCGTTTGAATTTTCTGCGCTATCTCAAAACTTAGTTTATCACTGTCGTTATCCGTTACTCGTTCTGCTTCAACAATTACTCTTAACTCACGCCCAGCCTGAATGGCGTAGGCTTTTTCCACGCCGGGGTAGGCCATCGCCAGGCTTTCGAGATCTTTAATACGCTGCAGGTATTGCTGCATAATTTCACGTCGTGCGCCTGGGCGAGCCCCGGAAATGGAGTCACATGCCTGTACAACCGGTGAAATAACGTATTGCATTTCCACTTCATCGTGGTGTGCACCGATCGCATTTACAACAGCTGGATTTTCCCCGTATTTTTCGGCCAGCTTCATACCAAGCAGCGCGTGGCTTAATTCTGTTTCTTCATCAGGTACTTTTCCAATATCATGCAGTAATCCGGCGCGTTTAGCCAATTTGGGATTCATGCCAAGTTCTGCCGCCATAATGCCGCATAAGTTAGCAACTTCCCGGCTATGCATTAACAGGTTCTGCCCGTAGGACGAACGAAAACGCATTTTACCAACAATCCTTACCAGTTCTTTATGTAAACCATGTACTCCTAGTTCGATAACAGTTCTTTCACCGATTTCCATGATCTGCTCTTCAATCTGCTTGCGGGTTTTTTCCACAATTTCTTCTATTCGTGCAGGATGAATACGGCCATCAGAAACCAGGCGCTGTAAAGACAAACGGGCTATTTCACGACGAAGAGGATCAAAGGAGGAAAGAATGATAGCTTCCGGGGTATCATCTACTATCAGGTCAACTCCTGTAGCAGCTTCCAGGGCGCGTATATTTCTGCCTTCTCTCCCGATGATCTGACCTTTTATTTCATCACTCTCCAGGTTAAAAACTGTGATGGAGTTTTCAATGGCCTGCTCTGCAGCAGTACGTTGAATGGTTTGAATAACAATTTTGCGGGCTTCTTTATTGGCTTTTTGCCTGGCATCATCTACAATTTCCTGTTGAATGGCCAGTGCCTGGGCGTGTGCTTCCTGTTTTAAACTTTCAACCAGTTGGGATTTGGCTTCTTCTGCTGATAACCCGGCTACTTTTTCGAGGCGGCGAATATGCTCTTCCTGGTGTTTTTCCAGTTCTGTACGTTTGACGCTTACTACTTCGATCTGGCGATTAAGATTTTCCTTGATACTTTCATTGTCTTTAATTTGTTTGTCAAGGGCCTGCTCCTTTTGATTAATTGAAACCTCTTTTTGTTTGATCCTGTTTTCTGACTCACCGATCTTTCGCGTTTTTTCCAGCACGTCCCGATCGCTTTCTGCTTTAAGCTGTACGAATCGTTCCTTTGCCTCCAGGATTTTTTCTTTCTTTAATGTTTCAGCATTATTTTGAGCGTCTGCAAGAATTTTTTGAGCCTGTAAATCGGCTTCCTCTACTTTTTTTTGTGTGTCTTTGGCATATATTAGTTTACCTGCTATAAATATTCCTGCCAGCAGGGCCACAACACCGGTTATTAAGATATAAATAAGGTTGGCATCCATTGAGATGATTTTTTTTACTGTTTATAATCAGATAAAACGTTCTCTCTAAGCTCATAAGTTGCTCTTTGAGTTGATAGTTAGCGAAGTTAATGGTTAATTGTTAATGATTAATTCTACTTTGACAAGTTAAACCGGCTTTTATTATCAGTTGAAGGTAGTCGGCATATTCAAATTTACATTACCGGAGCCGCCGTTTAATTTCGAACATTCTTTAAGGCTGCGAAATATATTTG
>JBDSBP010000215.1:0-3017 GCA_039921525.1 Chitinophagaceae bacterium
AATAAACGGATTGTGCTTTCGGGCGCTTAACGAATGAATGATCTGAGAAAAAACTTCCTTTCCTACCCCGCTTTCACCTGTAATAAGCACGGACAGATCAGTAGTCGCTACCTGTACAGCCGTATTGAGCGCGTGATTCAGCGCAGGTGAGTTGCCAATTATTGCAAAACGATTTTTTATTGATTGTAAGTCCATTAATCTGTTTTTTCATATCCCCACTAATTCTCCGTAATGGGGATGTCTTTCATGTAATATTTTTTATTCTAAGCAGTAGCGATAATTTCCCCCAATAATGTAGCTGAAGTGCATTGATTTACTTTAACATTTACATAATCTCCTTTTTTCAGCGTGTAGTCTTTTTTAGGGAAAACAATCAGTTTATTCTGGTCGTTCCTTCCAGCCCAGTCGGTTGTACTTTTTTTGGAATCTCCTTCAATAAGCACGGTAAATATTTTGCCGAGGTCTTTCTGCATACTTTCCAGTGATTTTAACCGGTGCAGATTGACGATTTCCTGGAGTCTTCTTTTCTTTACTGTTTCAGGAATGTCATCCTTAAAACGCCTTGCAGCTAATGTACCCGGTCGTTCACTGTAAAAATACATGTAGGCGAGATCATAATTGCAGTAGTGCATGAGGCTTAACGTTTCCTGGTGGTCTTCTTCAGTTTCCGTGCAGAAGCCGGTTATGACATCGGTTGATAACCCGCAATCGGGCAGTATTTCGCGGATGCGGTTCACTTTGCCGACATACCATTCACGTGTGTAGGTACGGTTCATTAATTGAAGAATCCTGGTACTGCCACTTTGAACAGGCAGATGGATGTAATTACAAATATTTTTATTTTTGGCGATGGTGAACAGCACCTCATCGGTGATGTCTTTAGGGTGCGAGGTAGAAAATCTAATACGCAAAGATGGCGAAATGAGGGCCACCATTTGTAATAACATTGCAAAAGTTACTGTTTCCTGCTTTTCTTCATCCCTCCAATAATAACTGTCAACATTCTGTCCTAACAGGGTT
This sequence comes from Chitinophagaceae bacterium, assembly GCA_039921525.1. Taxonomy (GTDB): domain Bacteria; phylum Bacteroidota; class Bacteroidia; order Chitinophagales; family Chitinophagaceae; genus JADCRZ01. The sequence goes on from JBDSBP010000215.1 coordinate 1,021, forward strand.
ACTTCCCTATAGCCGTTATTCAACAGGTCTTTGCACTCTTTAACGATAGAGTGAGCATCCCGGCTCCGTTCTCTTCCCCGGGTAAATGGCACTACACAGAACGAGCACATATTATTGCAGCCTCTCATAATGCTCACAAATGCCGAAACCCCATTGCTATTTAAACGAACGGGGGCGATATCCGCATAGGTTTCATCCCGGCTTAACAAAACATTTACTGCCTTTTGACCGGATTCAGCTTCCAGAATCAAATCGGGCAGTTTACGGTAAGAATCGGGTCCTATTACCAGGTCAACCAGCTTTTCTTCTTCTAAAAATTTAGATTTCAACCGTTCGGCCATACAACCGAGCACACCCACCATTAAACCAGGGTTGCCCGTTTTCAGCTTTTTGAATTCAGTGAGTCTTTTCCGTACCGTTTGTTCTGCCTTTTCCCTGATAGAGCAGGTATTTATAAAAATGAGGTCAGCTTCTTCCACGATAGGTGTCGAGCCAAAGCCCTGGTGACTTAAAATGGAAGCCACTACCTCGCTGTCGGCGAAGTTCATAGCGCAACCATAACTCTCTATGTAAAATTTTTTCCTGAAAACGGCTGGCTCGTTCATAGATGGTATGAATGCTTCTCCTTGCCGGGGCTCCTCATGAACTTTACTTTTTACCAGATCCAACATTTTCATTTGTTTGAAGCCTGCAAATATAGTAATTCATAGTTATAATGACAAGTTGGCAGCGGATTGGTCTTGATCTGTGATTCATTTGATTTATCATAGTTCACAAAATTTGAGCAGTGGCGATTATCTTTGCTGGCAAAAGCCTGAATTGAGAATACTTTTATTAAGCCTGTTTTCCATCTTTATAAGTTTTTCATTTTCCCAGGCACCTGTGTCAAATAAAAAAGACATGGGCCTGATCATAGGGAATGTAATTGATCCCACCACCAATAAAGCTATTCCGGCAATTACAGTAACGATACGGAATTTAGCGGATTCTTCGAACAGCAGAACTACCGTAACAGACAAAAATGGTAGTTTTGACATGGATAAAATACCCTTTGGTTATTACCGCGTGCAATTCTCCGGAATAGGCTATTCCCCTTTAAGTATCGATAGTATTCATATGCGTTCCGAACGCTTCGATTTCAACCTGGGAGATATCAAACTTTCCCAGAAAGCGAGTGAACTGAGTGAAGTAGTGGTGTATGCTGAAAAACCGCTCATTGAAAATAAAGACGGAAAAATCACTTTTAATGTGGGTGAGTCGGCACTAAGTGCCGGAAGCAGCACTACGGAACTATTAAAAAATATGCCCCTTATTTCCAATGATGCGGATGGAAAAATATTATTAAAAGGAAAGGAACCCAAAATTTTAATAGATGATAAACCAACCGATTTAACTTCCCAGCAATTAGCCGATCTGCTGGAGTCTTTACCGGGAAGTTCAATTGAGAAGATTGAGTTGATGACAAATCCGCCTCCGCAGTATGCACATGAAGAAGGCGGGGTGATCAATATTGTAACCCGCAAAGGGAAGATCGGTTTAACAGGTAGGATATCTCTTTCTTATGGATCAAGAGGGGAAGGCAATTTTGCCACTAATGCCTCTTATCGAAATCGCAAGCTGTCGGCAAATATTTATGCCGGCATAGGCGCCAATCGCCTGAATGGGGAAGGTCATTCGACCAGGAGTAATTTTTACCCGGATTCCTCTAATTCGCTAAATACCCAAAATAATAATACCAATAAAAATATCCGTCCCAACCTCAGGCTTTCGGTAGATTATGAACTCAATAAACAAAATTCCATCAACCTTACTACCCAGTTTGCTTCAAACTATTTTACCAATAATACTTTAACGCAATACACCAACTTTAATAATAGTAAAACACCCTATCGCATAAGTACACGTCAGAATAAAACGTCTGGTGATAATGTAAACCCAGCGTTCACCTTTAACTACAACTACAAGGGAAAGGATCCGCGTGAATCACTACGATTTAT
>JBDSBP010000216.1:0-15444 GCA_039921525.1 Chitinophagaceae bacterium
ATCCACCGTAATAAGGGTTATAAAAATTAAACGTGTTGTAAGGATTGTAATAGCTGTTCCAGTAGTAATAACTGTTCCAGGGGGTATTGATGTTGTACGCGTAATTATTATATTTCCAGTTGCTATAGCCGTCGTACATATAATAATCATTGAAGGCACCCATACGCATGTTGCTGCCAATGCTCATGCGCAGAAAGCGATCATTGCGGTAGCCGTCAAAATCCTCGTACGAATCATAGGCATTACTATTCCTGCCCTGTGCGCCCATATACCGTTGAGGCTGATTATCTGCAGATACGTAATCATCCTGCTGAGCCTGGACTCTTACCTTTGCCGGTGAATAATATACATCATCCGGAGTTTGACCCATTTTGTATGCCGTTGAGCAGCTGGTAAGAGCTGCCACACTTAAGGCCAGAAATAGAATTTTTGCATTCATGTTATTCATGGCAACTTTATTTAGAGTTTTAAAAATTACTTTTGCGATTTAGTGCGTTAAAGTTACAACAAAAAACTTGGCCTTAAGTTGAAAATTATTTTCAGCATATGTTAAAAAATGCTGAGTTAAACATAATTTGGCGCTTTTGCCATCAGCCATCGGCTGTCAGCTGCCAGGAGGGAACATTTCACAGGTAGAATTCCTGGTAGCCGATAGCCGATCAATGATAGCCGATCAATGATAGCCGATAGCTGATTAAGAAATTTTAAGGTAAATAATGAAACATCATGAGTAAAGAGATAACAAGCAGGAAGCAGGATTATTCGCAGTGGTATAACGACCTGGTTATAAAAGGCAGCCTGGCAGATTATTCACAGGTACGGGGTTGTATGGTGATTAAACCTTACGGTTTTGCCCTTTGGGAAAATATGCGCGACCAGCTGGACAGGATGTTTAAGGACACTGGCCACGTGAATGCTTACTTTCCTTTATTCATACCCAAAAGTTTTTTGAGCAGAGAGGCGGCCCATGTGGAAGGTTTCGCCAAAGAGTGCGCAGTGGTAACACATTATCGCTTAATGAGCGATCCGAATGGAGGTGGGCTTGTAGTTGATCCCGAAGCAAAACTGGACGAAGAATTGATCGTAAGGCCCACCAGTGAAACCATTATCTGGAATACCTACCGGGATTGGATTCAATCTTACCGTGACCTTCCATTATTAATTAATCAATGGGCCAATGTGGTTCGTTGGGAAATGCGCACAAGATTATTTTTGCGGACAGTGGAATTTCTATGGCAGGAAGGCCATACCGCACATGCTACTGCCCGGGAAGCCATTGAAGAAACGGAAAAAATGCTTAATGTATATGCTGATTTTGTGGAGAACTGGATGGCCCTTCCGGTTATAAAAGGAGTAAAAACGGAAAGCGAGCGGTTTGCCGGAGCTATCAACACATATTGTATCGAAGCGCTCATGCAGGACGGTAAGGCGTTGCAGGCAGGTACTTCACATTTTTTGGGACAGAATTTTGCCAGGGCATTCGATGTAAAATTTTCTGACAAGGACAATAAGCTGGATTACGTATGGGCAACCAGTTGGGGAGTGAGCACGAGAATGATCGGCGCTTTGGTAATGGCTCACAGCGATGATGAAGGGCTTATTCTGCCCCCCCGTATTGCACCCTGGCAGGTGGTAATCGTTCCCATATTTAAGGGACAGGAACAAAAATCGCGTATAGATGAAAAAGCGGGCGAATTGGTACAACAGTTAAAAAAAGTCGGGTTAAGGGTCAAGTATGATGATAATGAAAATACCAGGCCGGGATGGAAGTTCGCAGAATATGAAATGAAGGGTGTTCCTGTTCGGATAGCCATTGGATTGCGCGATATTGAAAACAATGTTGTTGAGATAGCCCGCCGTGATACACGGGAAAAGCTTAGCGTGCCATTGGATGGCCTAACCGGCCACGTTACAGAGTTGCTGGAAGAAATACAACAGAACATGTATAAAAAGGCAAAGGATTTCCGTGATTCACATATTATAAGAGTAGATAGCTGGGAGGAATTTGAAACGGCCCTGGAAGGAGAAGGCGGGTTTATATCAGCACACTGGGATGGAACGGTTGAAACGGAAGCTAACATTAAAGAAAAATCGAAAGCCACTATCAGGTGTATACCCCTGGATAATGTGCAGGAAGAGGGTGTTTGCATTTTAACAGGTAAACCAAGCGTGCAGCGGGTGTTGTTCGCACGGGCGTATTGAAAAGTGGCTTTCAGCTATCGGCTATCAGCTTCAATAAATAGACAATCAATCCTTATAATATTAAATACCCGGAATTTAAATTTCGGTTCCGAATGATAGGCTCAATAAAAAACCAAAAAAAAGCCGATAGCCGATAGCTGATCGCCGATAGCTGATAGCAGATAGCTGATAGCTGATAGCTGATAGCTGATAGCCGATAGCTGATAGCCATTACTGAATTATGATTCTCCTAACCTCATACACCACCTTCATTCACTGGCTGCAAGAAAATTTGCTGACATGTCCTTCCAGGAAATTTTTGCATATTGATTGCCCGGGTTGTGGATTTCAAAGAAGTTGTATTGAGCTTATGAAAGGCAACCTGGGCGCAAGCCTGGAAATTTACCCCGCAACAATACCCATATTCATACTTATCGCATTTACTATGTTACACCTGAAATATAAATTCCTCTACGGGGCTATGCTGATAAAATATTTACATATAAGTATAGCTATTGTAGTGGTGGTCTTTTATATTTACAAGATTATATACCTTAAAATAACTGATTAATGGAAAATAGAAATGAATTTCGCGATGATCAAAATTTTTACAGTGGACAAACAGCCTTGCCTAATGCAACGGCTGTTTTAGTTTTAGGCATAATTTCTATTGTTGGATGTTTTTGTTATGGCGTGGTAGGATTGATTTGTAGTATTATAGCGCTTGTATTGTATTCAAAAGATAAAAAGGTATACCTGCTAAGCCCGCAATCGTATACGCCAGGCTCGTATAGCAACCTGAATGCCGGCCGGATCTGTGCTATCATCGGTTTAATAATTTCAGCGTTGTACTTTTTGTTGATAATAGGCTTCCTGATATTCTTTGGAACAGCGTTTCTTCATAATCCTCAGGATTTTATACGACAAATGCAACAGAGCTAATTACGAATTACGAATTATTGATATCGTGTTCTGACCACTGGGAACTTCATACAATTCGTAATTCGTAATTTGAAATTCGTAATTGTATTCAGTCTCGCGATGTCAGGTAATTATAATCCGCCAGCAATACCTTTAAGAACAGTATCGGCTCCATGTCGCTTTGGATTTGCAATAGTTGCATGATTTTTTGTGCTGCCTGGGTTGCTATATTGTGATTGCCGGAGTTATTTACTTTTATTACCACTTCCTTTATAAGTTGCATATCATGGTCTCCCAAACTGGTTACCTCCGGGAAGGTAACTTTGTAATCAACCAGCCGATTGGGAACATACAAGGTTTGTTGAAATTGTATACGGGGTTCTGTTTTAATAATTGCAGTGCCGGCAACCATATCTCCCAGTCGCTGTTTACGATCCGTGGCGGCGATACATATTAGAGCACCAAGGGGAATATCAATCACCCTGAATACCCAGCGGATCAGGTACTGACCCAGGCTTGGTTGGGAGCCGTCCAGGCTGATGACTTTCATCTTCATCACTTTTTTTCCCACGCTTTGACCATTCATAAAAATCTCGCTGGCAAGATTGTAAAAATAGATAGGCAAATAAAATACGATAACGATCCATTGTCTTCGTCCAGCGAATATAACACTGCTCAAAATGGCGAAAACGACGGAAAGCACAATAAGATACGCGGATATAATCAGGAAATCGATAAGAAACCCCACTAAACGTTCCCCCAAACTGGCAAGGTCGTATTCCAGTTCAATATTCTGGGTGGTGGTAATCAGGATAGTATTCATTCAAATTTTAATTCAGTAATATACAATTTAGTTTAACGTTTAAAGTTCAAAGTTTAAAGTGTTTGTTCGTTCGTATTTTGCAGGGTCGGCAGTTAGGTTGTCGTAAGATCCTCATTGATGAGATGCAGTTAATACCAAAACAATCCTATAATTTGAAGCAACTTCGAACCAACCGGCTCCCCATCTAACGACCCAACTTTGAATTTTGAACTTTAAACTTTAAACTTTAAACTAATTTAGATTTTTCTATTATCTTACCAATCTAAACCTATGCGAGAAGCCCAATTCCTTAAACAAAACTCCGATAAATGGAAGCAATATGAACAGGAGCTGCATCATTTTGATAGCCCAGATGCATTTGCAGACCGTTTCGTAGAACTCATCGACGACCTGGCTTACTCAAAAACTTTCTATCCCAAAAGCAATACCAGTAAATATCTTAACGGCCTGGCGTCTTTATTTCACCAGAAAATATATAAGAACAAAAAAGAAAAATCTGCTCGTATTATGAGTTTTTGGCAGTTTGAACTACCTTACCTGTTTAAACAATATCACCGGCATCTATTATACTCCTTTTTGTTTTTTATCGTATTCACCTTCCTGGGTGTTTTATCTGCTAAATATGATGATTCATTTATCCGCCTGATCCTTTCAGACGAATATGTGAATATGACCAACGAAAACATTGAAAAAGGTGACCCATTTGGTGTTTATAAAAAGCAGGGACAGGCTGATATGTTTTTTTTCATCGCATTCAACAATATACGGGTATCTTTTCTCGCCTATGTGTCTGGAATCCTGTTTTCTGTGGGAACGGTGCTCTTGCTGTTTCAAAATGGATTGATGCTGGGTTCATTTGAATATTATTTTTTCTCAAAAGGATTGGGCATGCAATCCATTCCCGTTGTTTTTCTGCACGGTACCCTGGAGATATTGGCTATTGTAGTAGCGGGTTGTTCGGGGTTAATTTTGGGAAACAGCATTCTTTTTCCAAAAACCTTTTCTCGTTGGCACTCCCTGGTGAAGGGGGGAAGGGATGGAATAAAAATCGTTTTCGGCCTCGTTCCAATTTTTCTGCTGGCAGCCTTCATTGAAAGTTTTGTTACCCGGTATACGGGAATGCCTTTCTGGCTAAGTTATACTATCCTTATTTTCTCACTGGCTTTTATGGTCTGGTATTTTATTATTTATCCTATTCTGTTGCATAAAAAGATCGACAACGAAATGAACTTGGATATTCATTCAGATGATAAAAATTTTAAACTATGGCTGCGCAAAAAATTGAATTCAGAAAAACCAGGGATTTCGGTGAAAATCTAAATGATACCTTCCTGTTTATCAGGCTTAATTTTAAACCCTTATTTAATTCGTTTTTTGCTATCTGTGGACTGTTTATGCTGGTTCTGGCTGTATTTAAAGGCGTATTTCAATCCTCATTAACCGGCATAATCTGGCAGGGCATGTTTAAAGGAAAAACGACAATCGCCAGGAACATGGAGCAAATGTATAGTTTTCAAAATCTCATGGCAGTATTGCTGGTTATGCTTACATTTATTTCCATGCAAGTTTCGGTAGGTGCTTATGTAAAATATTACGTGGACAATAACGGTAAAAAACCGGGCATTGAGGAAGTATGGACAATATTCAGAAAATACTTTTTCAGAATTTTCAGATACAATATTGTTACTTGCGTGGCAGTTACATTTGGGTGTTTACTTTGCCTGGTACCCGGGATATACCTATCAGTAGTATTCATTCCTATAAGCCTGGTGGCTATGATGGAAGACACGAATTTTATTACGTCTTATCATCGCTGCTTTGCACTCATCAAAGAAAATTTCTGGATTTCATTTTCCATTTACTTCATAGTTTTTTTTATATCTTATATCAGCTGGCTCATAACCGGCGCATTAATATCACTGGTTTTTAATTTGAGTGGTTATGTAACTGCTAATGATATGGAATCGACCACCAATATGGTGAAATCTTTTTTTAATATTTTTTCTTTTTGTTTTTATATACTGTTCCTGGTAAGTGTAGCGTTTCATTATTTTAACCTCGTTGAAATAAAAGACGGCACTGGTATTTTAAGCCGTATTAATAACATTGGCAAACATAATAAAGATCTCGATAGCATCGAGGAACAGTATTGACATCGGACGTCAGCTTTCAGCTATCCGCTATCAGGTGAGCACAGTTAGAAATTCGTAATTCGTAATTCTTGATTTGTAATTTATATTTGAATGCGCCGTTTGGGGATAATCATATGCATCGTGTTTTTTTACCAGTTCAGCTTTGCACAGGAAGAAGTGGTGTTTGATACCGATTCCTTATCCCTCAGGAATTTCGAAACAGCAACTATCAACAATTACAAGGCCGATCCTAAATTTCAGTATGAGGAGGTAATTCAACCATCAAGATCTTTATGGGCCAGGTTCTGGGCCTGGTTCTGGCAGAAAATTAGTAGTCTCTTTGGCAATGAAACTAGCCAGGATACGTTTTCAGTTTTCATTATTATTCTTTCTGTAAGCATCCTGGTGTTTTTTATTGTTAAGCTAACCGGCATGAGCAATATGGGATTGTTTGGCAAGAAAAACAAAGAAGAAGGGCTCGGTTATTCTGTAACGGAAGATAATATCCATTCCATCAACTTTGATGCTGCCATTGAACAAGCCATGGCCGATAAAAATTTTCGTTTTGCCGTTAGGCTTTTATACCTGCAGACTTTGAAAAACCTCACCGATATCGGCTTGATAAACTGGCAGGTTAATAAAACCAACATAGCTTATGTAGAGGAACTTAACGGTAATGAATACCAGCAAAGTTTTCGTACCCTCACGTTACAGTTTGAAAATAACTGGTATGGATATGTGCCGATAGAAGAAAACGAGTTTCAGGGAGTAATAAATCATTTCCGTCAATTTAACCAGAAACTATCTTGAAAGGATATAAACGATTCATATTCCTTTTCATCGTGTTGCTGGCAATGTATATTGTGGCGGAAATGAATCGCGTGGAGCCGGTGAACTGGAGTGTAACGTTGTCTTCAAAAGATAAAAATCCATACGGCGCATATATCTTGTACCAACAACTGCATGATATCTTTCCCAGGGCAAGCATCAACTCCTATCATTTGCCGGTTTATAACCAGTTAAACCATTTCCAGGATTCCAATACCGCTTATATTCTTGTGGATCCGGAGTTGCGACTCTCCTCGCAGGATATGAATGCTTTGCTGGACTATGTTGTTGATGGAAACTATGTGTTCATAGCATCCGGTAATTTTAGCGGGTTGCTTATGGATTCTCTTAATTTTGCCATTAAAAGCAAACTTGACTTGCTGAATCGTGACTCTGTTACGATTAATTTCAAGAATCCATCCCTGCAAGCAAATAAAAATTATGGGTTTAAACGCAGGGCGCTGGAGGCTTACCTGGATAAATATGATACCCTTAACACGGTAGTGTTGGGTATCAACCAGCATAATGATGTTAACTTTATTAAAATGCCTTATGGCGAAGGCGCTTTTTTTATACATGTTTTGCCTTTATGCTTCAGCAATTATTTTATGTTAACACGTTCTAATGCAGAGTACACCGCAAAAGCTTTATCGTACCTGCCTGGCGATATTCATTTATTATTCTGGGACGAATATTATAAAGAGTCAGATCATGGGTCTCAGAACCCGTTGCGATTTATTTTAGGCAATCCATGGTTAAGGGCTGCCTACCGCATTGGGCTGCTCGCCATATTATTATTTATAGGCTTCGAAATAAAAAGACGTCAGCGCGTCATTCCCGTGCTGGCCCCGCTTCGGAACAGTACACTGGATTTTGTACAGACAGTGGGGAGTGTATATTTCAATCAGCATGATAACAAAAATATTGCGTCTAAAAAAATCAGTCATTTCCTTGAATCAGTTCGTTCCGTTTTCTTTATATCTACAAATAATCTAAATGATGAATTTGTACAGGCCCTTTCTAAAAAAACCGCCATACCGGAAAAAGAAGTAAATAATCTCGTGCGGTTAATAATGGAAATCCAGGAGAACAATAATATAAGCGACGAAAAATTGCTGGAATTAAACAGGCAGATAGATTATTTTTATTCAATGTTCAATTAGCAGCCTGGTTTTCTACATAAACAAATAAGTAATATGGAGCAAATAGATAATACCCCAAGAACGGACCTCAGCGGTTTGAATGAAGCAATGGAACGGGTGAGGTCGGAGATAAGCAAAGTGATTGTAGGACAGGTTCAGATGATTGATCTGTTGCTGGCTGCTATCCTCGCTGATGGACATGTTTTGATAGAAGGCGTTCCTGGAGTGGCTAAAACGCTCACGGCTAAATTGCTGGCAAGAAGTATTGATGTTGAATTTTCGCGTATTCAGTTTACCCCGGATCTTATGCCGAGCGATGTACTGGGAACATCTGTATTTAATCCACAGAACGCGTCTTTCCAGTATAAGAAAGGTCCTATTTTCAGTAATATTGTTTTAATTGATGAGATCAATCGTTCCCCCGCCAAAACACAGGCTGCCTTGTTTGAAGTGATGGAGGAAAAGCAGGTAACGTTTGATGGCATCACTTACCCGATGGCCAGGCCTTTTTTAGTATTGGCAACACAAAATCCGATAGAACAAGAGGGCACCTACCGGTTACCGGAAGCGCAATTGGATCGATTTCTTTTTAAGATAGACGTAAAATATCCTACCCTGGAGGAAGAGATACAGATATTGCAAAATACACATGAGGGAAAAACAACGCATTATCATGAAGTAGTTCAACCGGTATTGACGGCAGCAGAAATTGAACATTACCGTCAACTCACCAGCAGGTTATATATCGAAGAAAAAGTAATGGAATATATTGCCAAGCTCATTCATGAAACACGCAATAATAAGTCGTTATTCCTGGGTGGCTCACCACGGGCTTCTGTTGCGGTATTGAAAACGGCTAAGGCCTTCGCTGCTATGCGCGGGAGGGATTTTGTAACACCTGATGACGTGATTATGGTAGTGACTCCCGTATTACGGCATCGCATATTACTAACGCCGGAAAAGGAAATGGAAGGTGTTACGCCGGATGAGATTATTGAGGGGATTATAAAAAAGGTGGAAGTGCCAAGGTAGGAGTTCGGCCCCAAAGGTTTTGCTTAATCACAGTAATAATACCAAAAAGTCATACAATTCATTGAGCCCGTCTTTTAAAAAATATATCGGCGACCTGTTCTTTGGCAACAGGTTTTACACGGCATTAGTATGTTGTTCGCTGTTTTTCCTGCTTCGCTTTTTTATCAGGTGGCTGGGTATGCTGCCATATGTGTTGTTTGGCGTAGTGGTGTGTTTGTTCCTCGTGGATTATCTATTTTTATTCCTGCAAAAACGCGGCTTTTTCGCTACCCGTACACACGCTGAACGATTTAGTAACGGAGATGAAAACCCGGTTCGTATTGATATAGAGAATTATTATGGCCTTCCTGTTAAAGTAGAAGTGATCGATGAAATTCCAACGCAGTTCCAGCGCAGGGATATATTATTTAAAACTACCATCCCGGCAAATGCATCAAGGGCGATTGAATATTCATTGCGACCGGTTAAGCGGGGTGAATATGAATTCGGATCGATCAATATCTACGTTAGCGGGCCCATTGAATTTGCAAAAAGAAGATTTCGCTTTCAACAGCAGAAGACGGTACCCGTATATCCTTCCTATATTCAAATGAGACAATACCAGTTGTTAGCGATTCATAACCGGTTAAGTGAAATAGGTATCAAAAAAGTACGCAGGATCGGTCATAGTATGGAGTTTGAACAAATAAAGGATTATGTGCGGGGTGATGATTATCGCACCGTAAACTGGAAAGCTACGGCCAAGAGAGGACAGTTGATGGTGAATCATTATACTGATGAAAAAAGCCAGCAAATCTATTGTGTAATTGATAAAGGCAGGGGGATGAAGATGCCTTTTGAAGGCCTGAGCCTGTTGGATTATTCTATTAATGCTTCCCTGGTATTATCGAATGTGGCGCTGATGAAGCAGGATAAGGCAGGACTGATTACTTTTTCGGATCGTTTGGGAAGTGTATTGATGGCTGAAAAAAAAGCCACGCAAATGCAATCGATCCTGGAAGTTTTATATAACCAGAAAACACGCTACCTGGAAAGCGATTTTGAACGGTTATATGCGCATATTCGTAACCGTATCACGCAACGAAGCCTGGTGGTGCTGTTTACGAATTTTGAATCCATGACAGCCCTGAACCGGCAACTGCCTTATCTCCGTAAAATTGCCCGGTATCATCTGTTGCTGGTGGTTTTTTTTGAAAATACGGAGCTTACTCAACTAATCAAAAAACCGGTAACCGACATAGAGTCCATTTACATCAAAACCATCGCGGAGAAATTTGCTATTGAAAAAAGGCTTATTGTAAAAGAAATGAATAAATATGGCATATTCTCTATCTTGTCTCCCCCTCAAAGCATTACGGTGAATACGGTAAATAAATATTTGGAATTAAAAGCGAGGCAGCTTATTTAGTTTAAAGTTTACAGTTTAAAGTTAACAACCTGAGTTTCTGAACTAACTTTAGCCTTGAACTTTTAAACTTTGAACCTTGAACATTGAACTACTTTATTCCGAAGGCCAAATGCTTTTAATCGATAAACCCCTTTTCTGGACGTCGTTTGAGGTGATCAGGAAAGTACGTAAGCTTATCAACATCAGGAAGGTGGGTCATGCAGGTACACTTGATCCTTTGGCAACGGGGCTTTTAATCGTATGCACCGGGAAGTTTACGAAAAAGATTAATGAATACATGGCCAAAGAAAAAGAATATACCGGCACCATCACCATTGGCGCCACCACACCAACCTTTGACCGTGAGGTTGAACCTGGAAACTTTACATCATTTGAACATGTTACTGAACAACAGGTTTATGATCTCACAGGTAGGTTTACAGGCGAGATTATGCAGTTACCACCCATTCATTCTGCAATAAAACAAGATGGAGTTCGTGTATATGAGCTGGCGAGACAAGGATTAGATGTTAAAATGAAACCAAGAAAAATAACTATTCAAACCTTCGAGATAACTAAGATAGATCTTCCTGTAATATCGTTTAGGGTGGTTTGTTCCACGGGTACGTATATCCGAAGTCTGGCCAATGATTTTGGCGAAGCATTAGGTTGCGGAGGTTACTTAAGCAGCCTACGCCGAACCAGGATCGGAGAGTATGAAGGTACGAACGCATTAACCATAGAACAATTGGAAGTTAAGGTGAGGAAAGAGTGGGAGAATGAGTAATCAACGTCGTTTAGTTCGAGGGAATGGGCGACTAAAAAAAGTCGCGGCGTTTGTAGGGGCAGGGCTTGCTCCCGCCCTGTTACACAAGGCGCATGTAGTATTTTGTAGACGTTTTCCATAATATTCTGGAAGGTAAGTAAGCCGCCAGGGCGGGGACGACCCCTGCCCCTACAAACGCCCCAAGCTCGTTTAATATAAATACTCCATCATCCCATCACACACCAAATTGTTGTAAATGATGATCCAGGTGTTTGTAAAACATATTGTTCCATTCGGTTTTGTTCAATCTGCCCAAAGAAAGGGAAGGTTTGTTGTCGAAATTATCTTGTCCCAGTTGTTGTGTTTGAATGATGAAATTAATCAGGCGACTTTTTTCTGCCTCAAAATCTTTTCTTCCTTTGATTAAAAAAGCAGGTGCTGTTCTGAAATTACGTACATAAGGAGTTTCACTTGTCACAATTTTTTTCACGAAGGCCTTCAAAATAAATTTCATGAAAAAATTTGGTTCCGGATGTTTGCTTTCATACACCATCTCATAGGATACGTTACAATGAGCCAGCATTTGATCTACCGTCATTTTACCCCAGTTTGCGAGGGTATCCGGTTTGAGTTTATTAATCCGTTGAATAGAATCGTCTGAAACGCTTTTGGAAAAAATGTTTGGTAATGCCATGTTGAAATATTTATTTAGGTTTTTTACTAATTTTCATTGCCGAAGTAAGAACCTATTACGATTGGAACTATGGGATTGGACGAAAGTTCCGGCATTTTCTCAATATATTTTCAAAGAGCAGGGAATTCGAATGCCGGATTTGCTAGAAGGGCATACCAATACCTAATTGAAACTGGCCGCTAGTCAACTGAATTTTCTGGAACCATCCATCGTTAATGTTCGCATAGTAAGGGTTTTTTACTTTATATGCCCAGTCGAACCGTATAAGAAAATAGTCAAAATCAAAACGAAGACTTGTTCCCGCAGCAACAGCGATATCCTTGTATATGCGACTGATATCAAATTCGGAACCGGCCTGTTTGACCGATCCATCCGTTGTTCTGCTCCATATATTTCCAATATCACTAAAAAAAGCGCTTTTCAGTTTTATACCGGCAATGGTTCCCACATTAAATCGAAATTCAACATTGGCCTCCAGTTGAATATCCGCAAACCTGTCGTAGCCGCCGCCTCCCAGTGTGTCATAAAAAATGGAAGAACCTATACCCAGTCTTCTTACCTGCCAGGCCCTCATACTATTAGGCCCACCTGCAAAAAAGGATTTAAAAAAGGGGAGTGAATTTTCTGTCACAATTTGTCCTGTTTCAGTGATCGTTTTGCCATAAGTAATGCCTACTCCCGCATAACCGCGAAAGGCCCAATCACTTTTTTCCAGCCTGATAAGGCGTTTAAATTCAGCATCTACTTTAACATATCTGAATAAGCCGCCTTCCCTATCTACATATTTTAATAAACCAAAAATCGCCCCGCTCTCTTCCAACCCAATTTTTAACGAATTAAACTTATTTTTATTGGAAACAAGTGTCTGGAAAATAAGGTTCTGGCTGATGACCAATCCATTTTTGAATGAATTTGCCAGGTTGGGTACTTCCACAAACAATTGCTTCAGGCTATCCCTGGCCCCGAGTCGAACGAGTTCTAAATTAAAAGGAATATAAAGCCAGGTGGTTTTTCGTAGCGATGACCTGTTTTCGGTTCTCCTTTCCCGCGTCGTCCATTCGTACCCGATAGACCCGTTTATGGAGCCAAGGGTAAAAAAATCCCTCCTGTCGGTGTAGGAAGCGTTGAAATTTAGAATTGTCCTGGAGGAATTAAAATCGTCCTCCCGGCGTATTTTAAAAGGTAAAATGAATTTAGGAAAATAGATATTCTGAATAAAGCTTCCCTGGTAAGTCTGGATTAGTCTTGTTTTTGTACCAAATTCAATGCCACCGCGAATATTGCTGGTTGCTTGTATAGATTCCTTCGCAAGGTTATTATTGCGTAAGCCAAAATTTAGTCCAACACCAAAAAGATTACTGGTTATTATCGCATCACCCGAGTTGCGGGTTGCTTCCAGGTCAATAAGCAGGCTGAGCTTCCTGGCCGGATATAAATTGATGTTTGCATTCAGCAATCCTAACGAATCATTGGGATATAAATCAACATTCACCTGCTGCCATGCACCTAGCTGGCTGAATGTATTGATGGTTTTATAATAATCCCTTTGCCTGTACAGGGAATCAGGAAGCAGGCTGCTGTTCCGGGCGAGGAAACCCGGTTTGAATTTATTCTCCCTGCTGAAGATAGAAATTTTCTTGATGGTGATCGAGTCATACTGTCTTTTAGTGGTATCCTCGAATAATTGCTGGTCGGGATAAATACTGACATTCCCAATACGATATTTTTTTAGATGATCTGTACCTTCCTTCGTGCGTTGTTTAATGATCACTTTTATGGTAGGATTCAATCTTTTTTGTTGCAATTCGTTTAATAATCGCGCCTGCTCAAAGGGGTCGAGGCCTGGGTTGATTAATCCTGCAAATACAGTATCTACTTCTGCGTAAATATCTTCTTTGATTATTTTATAATAGCCATTATTTTTATATAGTTCAATCAGGCGGTCGAGTTCCTCAGAAATTTTTTGTTGGGCATATGATTCACCCTTTATCAATTTGGAAGTTCTTCTGCTCCGCAGCGTTAATGCCTGCAACGCGGAATCCGTTAAGGCGAATCCCACGGAATCCATTGTTAAGTTTTTGCCGATGTTCACGGTAAAATCAATGGTTACCCGTAGCTGTTTACCAATTTTCTTTAATGTTGAATCCCAATGTATCTGGGCCTGGTAGTAGCCCAATGAGTACAACAGGGCGTTCATAAAATGCATGGAGTTATTTGCGTAAGACGTATCAAAAACGGCTGGTCGTACCAATGTTTTACGGATACCGCCAAATGCAATCACTCTTGTTTTAAGGCTGTCATCCAACTGGTTTGCCAACCGTATCTCCAGGTCCTGCCTCTCCGCCCCTTTGATGGACCCTTCTACTTTAATATCTGTTTTAAAAACAAAGGGTTTGTCGGCCTGGTATTTTTTAGGCACGGTACAGGAAACCGCCATCATAACAAAAACCAGCATTACCCAGGTTAAAGAAGAAAAAAAAGAAATAGTAACTTGCCGGAGATCTATCATAGATAGGGAATACTTGTTTCCTGGTTTAAAATGTAGTTTTTGAAGGTAAAGAAACGACTATTTTTTACAACTGGTATCAGGTAAAATAGCCAAGAATCATCATGCTAACAAAATCGCAGGTCAAATATATTCAAAGTTTGAACGAGAAAAAATTCAGACGGGAGTATGGAGTGTTTGTAGCGGAAGGGCCGAAGATAATTAACGAGTTGATAGCTAGCCCGGTTATTGAACCGATCGCTTTATATGCATCTCCCGAATGGTGGCAACAGAATAAGGGATCTAAAAATCAAATTCCTTTAACGCAGTTTTATGAACTAAGCCAGTCGGAGCTGGAAAGAATATCCTTTCTCACGACACCTCACCAGGTTTTAGGCATTTTTAAACAGCCGGTATTTAGCAGCATTACATTAATGAATACTATCACAATATTATTAGATGGGATACAGGACCCCGGCAACCTCGGAACTATTATCCGGATAGCCGACTGGTTTGGTGTATCACAAATTGTCGCCAGTACGGATAGTGTGGATTCGTATAATCCAAAAGTGGTGCAATCTACCATGGGAAGTATAGCCCGTGTTAAAATAGTGTATGAAGATATTCAGTCATTTATAAAGGCGAATAAGGAAATTCCACTTTATGCAAGCACCCTGCATGGAAAAACGCTTTCTACTGTTGGAAAAATAAAAGAGGCAATGTTAATTGTTGGAAATGAATCAAAAGGCATCAGCGAAGAAATTCTGCGTGTATCTAATCACCAAATCACTATTCCAAAATTAGGTCATGCCGAATCGCTCAACGCTGCCGTAGCACTGGGGATAATTCTCTCGCATGTGGTATGAGGTGTGAGGTGTGAGGTATGAGGTGTGAGGTATGAGGTATGAGGTATGAGGTATGAGGAGACCATTAACAATTAACAATTAACCATTAATTCTACTTTGACAAGTTATGAAGTGTTCTGATGATTCTGTTGCATCTCAGTGTAACAAATATATTTCACAAAGTGACACAGAGGGCCTCCGTGTATCT
>JBDSBP010000217.1:0-14508 GCA_039921525.1 Chitinophagaceae bacterium
GTTTCTATGGACGAAGTAACGGATCCACAAACACCGGTAGAGTTATTTTTTATTTTAAGTGCGCTTGCTGATAATGAAATAAAAGCACAGACCATTGCTCCAAAATTTACCGGCAGGTTTAATAAGGGCGTTGATTACGTTGGTGATTTACCGCAATTCGCAAAAGAATTTGAAGAAGATATCCTGGTGATAAAACATGCTATCAAAGAATTTGGCTTACCCGAAAATTTGAAATTAAGTGTACACTCGGGAAGTGACAAATTTTCAATCTACCAGCCGATAAGTGAGCTGATAAAAAAGCATGATACCGGCATCCATTTAAAGACGGCTGGAACAACATGGCTGGAAGAGTTGATTGGACTTGCAGAGGCCGGCAATGAAGCGCTGGAACTTGCCAAAGAAATCTATGCCAATTCCCTGGGCCGTTTTGACGAACTTTGCGGACCATACGCTGCAGTGATTGATGTAAAGGAAAGCAGGCTTCCAACTGCAGAAGAAGTAAACGCATGGAGCGGTGAAAAATATGCCAATACGCTTCGCCATAATCAAAAGCACCCGGATTTTAATCCGGATTTCAGGCAACTGCTTCATGTAGCATACAAAGTCGCCGGAGAAAAAGGCGACCGTTATTATGCGTCACTAAAAAAATATAAAGATATTGTTGCAGCCAATGTAACAGAAAATCTTTATGAGCGGCATGTCGTGCCTTTGTTTTTAAGCTAGTGTTGCGATTCTCGGTTTTTATAATTATACAGCTACCCTCCAAGTGAAATAGCTTTGTTACACGGAGATACACAGAGAAGGCACGGAGATACACGGAGCGCCTCCGTACTATCTCCGTGTATCTCCTCTGTGTATCTCCGTGTAATTCTCTGTGTATCTCCGTGTAACTCTACTCATCAGCTAAATTCAGAATGTTTTAATCATCTCCAGTTCCTTCATCCAGTAAACACACCTGCCAAACCATTCTTCAAACGGTGGAGCTGTTAAAAAACCGTGCTCCCCTTTGGCATAAATATGTATTTCACCAGTGATACCGTTTTTTAAAATAGCCTGGTAGAATGCTAAACTGTTGGCAACCGGAACAACGGTGTCGGCACCCGAATGAACCAGGAATGCAGGAGGTGTAGATGGATCAACCTGCAATTCACTAGAAAAGAATTGCACCTGTTTTTCCGAAGGAGAATTTCCGAGCAGGTTATTCCGCGATCCAATATGCCCTATCGCATCCATAAAGCTTATCACGGGATTGATCAGTAACAAAAAATCGGGTCTGAGGCTTATACCTTCCCGGTTGTCAATGAGTGCTTCCTTGAAGTGGGTGCCTGCAGTAGCTGCCAGGTGACCACCCGCGGAAAAGCCCATGATGCCAATCTTCCGTGGATCAATATTCCATTCTGCCGCTCTCTGGCGAACCAATTTGATCGCCTGTTGCGCGTCCTGTAATGGTCCAATGGATTTATCCTTCATTGTTCTGTCATTCGGCAAACGATATTTTAGCACAAAGGCTGTAATGCCAAGTTTATTGAAAGCCCTGGCTACATCGGAGCCCTCGCGTTTGGTTAACAGAACATGGTAACCACCACCCGGACAGATTATAACCGCCGAAACATTCGCTTTACTGTTCGGGGCGGAAAATACAGTGAGCGTTGGATTGGAAACATTATATGCAAGCGAATCCACAAGTGCATTTGCCAGTCTTTCTTCTTTATCGGCAACTATTATTGCATTAGGGATCTTTCCGGGGTAGAGAGGCATTTCCTGCTGCCCTAAACAACAGCTTGTTATTACCCCTAAACATACTATTAATAAAATCTGTACGCGCATACATTAAGGCTTAACTACTTTCATTACTCCTTTCATCGTTTGCCAGTGACCCGGAAAAGAGCAGATGAAAGGATATTCTCCCAGCTTGTCCGGTGCTTTAAAATCTAACGTGAAATTCTTGCCCCCGCTTACTAACGGAGTCGCAAAAAGCACCTCGGCGATTTTGGGAACAAAATTCTTTTCATACCCATCTTTCAGCATTGCCATTGCTTCTGCGGCCTTCCCTACCTTTTCTATATTACCCGGTTTTGTAATTACTACATTATGCGCCATATCATCTGAATTCTTAAAAACAAGCGACACCAGTTTGCCAGCAGGAACAGTAAAAGATGATTTATCAAAAAGCATTTTTGCAGGCAGGGCAGTCAGGGGAATCATTATTCGTCCCGTTTCTGAAACACCGGCTACGTTACCAGCTTCCGTTGACTCTTCCTGGTTCTTTACAAAATTCGTCACGGCTGTTACATCTTTTAACTCGTTATAATCCTGTTGTGAAAGAGGTGCCTTGGTATAAATTTTCCATTGAGGATCATCTTTCATGTACCCAGGCATAGCCAGCAGTTGTGGTGAAGTTACGGCTTTCAGCAGGTAGCCGGCTTTTTCAGGATCATCTGCTAAAAAGCTTTTATCTTTTTTAAACATTGCCATCCAAACCGGTTGAAGATGTTTAAAGGATTCCGTTAACGCATACCCGATATAATAATCCACAGGTAGCTTTGTAGTCGCCAATAAGGCATTCATCACCGCGGTTGTTTTGAAATGACTCAAAGATACAATGGCTTCCAGCCGTACGCTTTGCGAAGTATCACGCGACATACCGATAAGCTTATCCTGCGCGTCTTTTATCCGGTCGTTCCAATAAAATAATACCCTGGTGGCAGCCGTTCTGATATGGCGGTCTTTACTCTTCAATAATTCGTTAAGCAGTTTTTCATTTGGGTGGTTAAACTGTTGGTATACCCATAAACCTTCGAGTCTATTTTGTTCAAAGTCTTTGTCAGCAGTATCAAGCCGGGTGATCCATTTCTCCACTGCAGGAAGTACCTTATCTTCAGGATACTCCCTTAGATGTATTCTTGTTCTATACCTTACCCTGTCTTCATACACTTTCAGCTGGTCCAGTAACTGGTCGATGTTGAGGGTGGTGAGGTCAACCGGTGTCAACAGTTTTTTATTTTTGTAAGTGATCCTCCAAATTCTTCCATGGGTATGATCCCGCCTTGGATCGCGTAGCGCTCTTTCCCCGTGATTGATGATAGGATTATACCAGTCTACCACGTACAAAGCGCCATCAGGTCCAAACTGAAGATCAACGGGGCGGAAGCTAGGATCTTTCGATTGCAATAGCGGTTCCTCCTCATGACCAACTACGCCACTGCCTTCTTCGGTTATACTATGCTGTTTTATTCCCTGGAAGCCGATGAAGGTATTAAAAAGTACATCACCCTGCACGGCGTCCGGGAATTGCCTGCTTGAAATGATTTCCATTCCGCAAGTTTTAGGGCGGGTGGATGACGTAAGAAAATCTTTCATCTGCACATGTTTCACCGGGTAATCAACGGCTACTGTAAGTGGAGGTACAAAGTAGTTCATACCCGTTGAAACGTCGCCAATTAGATGCGTGCCATTGCGGGTAAACACATTTCCCCATGGGTTCGCATAAGGATAGGAGATATAGGGTTCCAGTTTAAGGGTGCGGGGTTCGAAACGCCATGTTGTACCATAGTCGTCGCGCCGGGCGCCATACGGCGTTTCTACCTGGGTGTGCAGGAACGTACCCATGTGCATGTATAAAGCACCATCCGGGCCCCAGGTATGGGCACTGATAGAATGATGAATATCTTCGGTTCCGAAGCCGTGAAGCAGTATCGTTTTTGTATCCGCCTTGCCATCTCCATCAGCATCTTTAAGAAAAACGAGATCGGGCGCCTGGGTTACATATGCACCCGCGTCTCCCAATTCGAATCCCAATGGAAGGTAGAGACTGTCTGCAAACACGGTGTGTTTATCGGCTTTTCCATCACCGTTGGTATCTTCCAGGATAATCATCTTGTCATCTGGAGGAACGCCGGGTAAATATTGCGGATAGGAGGGCATGCTGGCAACCCATAACCTTCCTTTTGGATCAAATGTAATTTTCACCGGGTTAGCAATGGGAAAATCCAGCTCAGATGCGAACAGATTGATCTCATAGCCGGCCGGCAGTATAAACTGATCGGGTGAAGGAGTGGAATCGTATGATTTGTTTAATGGTTGAAATTGTATGGAGTCGTTAATAATATGCCGGGCATTTGCAAGGTTCACGCCCGCATCCGCTTTACTTTCTACCCAGATTATGGAATCAAGTTGAGATACCATGTGGTTCAGCTTTTTTAATTCTGGCGGAAAAGAGATAGGCCCCCCGGCCGGTTGCACCCACGGCTCCTTTCGCCTGCCATAAATATATTCACCATTGACAGCCCTGAAAAGATAAAAAAATTGTTGGTTTTTATGATCGATTACCTGTTTCAAATTAATCATATCAGTTTGCTGTGCCCATTTAGATACCGGAAGATCCAACGCCTGCGCCATCATCTCACTCACTTCTTTATAGCCCTTCTCGTTTAAATGAATGCCATTGATGGTTAACGAATCTGGCCCCTCCATCAGCCTTTTAGTAGGATCATATAAATCTATGAAAGAAATTTTCAATTCATCGGCTACCTGTTTCATGCCTTTGGTATACAGCTCAAGATTTTTGTTATGACCGGCAGGGTCGGGTAAAAAGCCTCCCAGTTTTTCGTACGCAATCGGCGAAACCAGAATGATCTCCGGAACTTTTTGTCCGTTGTATTTTTGCGCTTGCAGATGTTTGATAAACGAGGAAAGCTGATTTTTATAATTGTCCAGGCTGTCAGCACCTTTGAAGGATTCATTAAGTCCAAAACAGGCAAAAATAATATCTGCTTTTTGTTGCGCCAGGTGCTCGTCCAGTGTGCCAAAATTCAGCGGCCTTGGTTGTAAGTTTACCTCATCCGCGCTCCAACCCAGATTTCTAACTATTAATTGACGTTCCGGGAAACTTTTATATAAAAGCGCTTCAAAAAAATTGTAGTGTTGTAGCCGCTCCGCAAAAGTATTTCCCAGGAAAACGATATGACTTCCCTGTGTCGGGCTCCATGAGATCACTGACTCTTTCTTGCCGCTGCAGGAAGACAAAAAGAGAAGAGTTAAACAAGTTAATATATGTAAGGGGCGCACCGCATTTTCTTTAATCATTAAATCATTTTTTACTGTATATAAAACCTCAACTTACTACAATTTCCGTTCACCAGTTTGGATTCTGTTTAAGATTAGGATTCTTTTCCATTTCACGTTGCGGGATAGGCATCAAGTACATCTTTTCCTGGAACACACAGGGAACGGCATCTACCGGTTTCTTATTATATGTGTAAGATCCATCCCCAAGTTTTGTAATGTACATCGCGTTGAATCTTTTTCCATCCAACACCTGTGTCGCGATTTTCCATCTTCTTAAATCCCAGTATCTTTTCTGTTCAAAGCTTAATTCTATATACCTTTCCTTTCTTATGGCATCGCGCATTTGCTGCTTGTTAAGCCTGAAGTTAGTTTATAAGGGATAAGTCCTGCTCTTTGACGGATCTTTTCAACAGTATCATAAACACCCTGGTCCGGCGCTCCCAAAAATTCATTTTTTGCTTCAGCATAATTTAATAATACTTCGGCAAAGCGAAGCTCGATCCAATTTTGGTCGCTACCGCTTCCGCCATAATAATCTTTATTGGTTTCGTCTGTGCCCTTTCTCATAAGGTACCCGGTTACGGTTTGATAAGGGATGTTGATGCCATCTTCACCACCTACATACATATAAACCGGCAAACCCTGGAAGCCGAAGACAGAGCCGTTAATTATCACAGTAGCATCCAGTCTTGGATCCCTGTTCAAGTAAGGGTTTGCAGGGTCATAACCAGAAGCCGGATCAGTAATAGCTTTGCCATTCTTCATATCAAAAGCATCCACGAATTCCTGAACGGGGCAACGACGCGACGCATCCTGTCGTGAGCGGGAATCGGGCTGGACCCATGAATCCCATCCATGTTCACGTAAGGTTTTTAAGAATTGTACACTAAAAATTTCTTCCTCGTTATTCTTATCCAGCATGATTCTCCTGAAATTATCATGAAGATGATATTTATCTTTATCCATTACTTCTTTATTAATCGCTGCTGCATTATCCCACCTCGTTATATCGTTAGCTGGATTATATAAAGGGCTTGCCCAGAAAAGCCATACCCTGCCTAAAAAAGCTTTTGCCGAATATTTGTTAGCCTTACCTACGTCCACAGATTGGTCGCCATACGATTCTGGCAGCTGTTCAACTGCCTCCTTAAGTTCACGGATCACAAATTTGAAACTGGAATCCGTGGTTTCCCTGTTTACAAATAAATCGTCTGTTAATTGTTGCGGGCTTGTAATTATGG
Organism: Chitinophagaceae bacterium; assembly: GCA_039921525.1. GTDB lineage: Bacteria > Bacteroidota > Bacteroidia > Chitinophagales > Chitinophagaceae > JADCRZ01. The sequence continues at coordinate 6,309 of JBDSBP010000217.1, forward strand.
GTACACCGCGATACTTCTTTATCATATTGAAATAAAGCATGGCACGCAGGAATTTGGCCTTTTAAAGAAATTTTTTCATTATCCTTTAACACTGATTTATCAACCATGGTCAAAAACATATTTGTTTTTCGAACGGCAGTATAAGCCCAATACTCCATCGGGTTATTATCTGTGAACCATTGACCCTGAACAACGTTCCGAGGTGCGCCACCCCAAAAATTTCTTGATTCGTCGGTGATATTATCATACAAATCATGATCGAAGTTTGGCACATCGGCGTACATATTGTTGACAAATAATTGTATCAGTGCCGGGTCATTAAATATTTTCTCTTCCGGGATGGAACTTTTTGCGTTGCGGTCGAGGAAGTCTTTGTTGCAGGATGTTGAGATATATTGTACAGCAAGCAAAAGTATAATCAACAGATTTTAACCTGATATAGCTTGCGTCACGCAAATAAAGGCTGGAGGTAACAGAATTATTAGGGTTTGGATTTTCACTTACATTCAACTCCTCATCATACACGGCAGGTATTTTACCATCATTATCTGCTAACTCTACCGATCGCCTTTATGTTTTCTTTAAATAATTTATAGACTTATTATAGCTTACTGTAAAAAACCAGTTGGAAACAAGTTGGTTGGGGTCTATAGTAAATCGCTTTTCCCACAATGTAATAAACACATCCTGAACCAGGTCCTGTGTTACATCAACGTCTTTACACAGCTTGAAAATATTTGAATATAACGCATAATGATATTCGTAGTATAAAGTATTGAAGGCCTTTACATCGTCCGAGCGGAGGCGCCTGACAAGTTCGATTAGGCTGCAACTATCCAATTAAGAAAAAGATTAATAAAGAAAGTAAATATAGTATTTTGGCTGATTAGTCATATTTAATTTATTGGCCTTTCGCGTGATAATATTTTTTTATGATTAGTCTCTAAAAAAAATTATTGGTATTTATAGACTGAATTGTCAATGATCTGGTAAACTGTCGCATAAAACCTATAAGGTTTGAACTCGGAGTGCAGGCACTGAAAACGCAAACCTTATAGGTTTATACAGGGTCTTACCAAAAAGTGCAATTTTGGGTTGACTTCCGAAGTCTTTCAGACTTCGAAAGTCTAGTTTTAGAACCTCTATGTCAGACTTACGAAGTTTGTAAAACTTCGTAAGTCAGCGTCTACACTTTGCATTGGCGCTTCGTAAGCCAGCGTCTATACTTGTCAGGAGCATTTCGGAAGTCGCTCAAAAACTCCTCTTTAACTTTCCAACCATAATAATACTTATCTGAAAGATAATATTAGTATTATAAAAAAAAGGACAGGGATAGAAAAACGACTTCGGCTATCTTTGAGAGGGCCGGTTTATTGTTCAGTAAACCAGTATTAAGGTATTCTCCACACATTTATTAAATAGCCAAAATAACTGCATTATGGAAAACAATGGTGTAAAAAATCGTGGAACCAGGTTCCTTTTTTTTCAGGTAAGCAAAATATTTTTGATAAGAAAAGAGCTTTGCTTTTTTCTTTTTATTCAGCCGTTCTTTTTTAGCGCTTTCGCCCAAACCGCTGTTACAGGAAGTGTTAGTGATTCAAAAGGAACAGCTATTTCCGGCGTAACGATTACCACGAAAGGCGGTACAAAAGGCGTTAACACCGATGCAAAAGGACAATTTTCCATCACTGTTGCTGACCTCAAAGGCAGCCTTGTATTTACCCATGTTGGTTTTAAAGTGCAGGAAATTGCACTGGGTAATAAAAATGAAATCAATGTAATGCTGGATGAAGATCCTTCCAAATTAGATGAGGTAGTTGTAATTGGATATGGTAAACAATCCAGGGAACTATTGACCACCTCGGTATCGAAGTTAGATACAAAAAACCTGGAAAATGTTTCCTATACAAATGTGAGCCAGGCCTTACAGGGAGCCCTTCCCGGTGTACGGGTTCAAACAACCTCCGGTGAACCCGGCGCCGCTTCGCGGGTGATTGTGAGAGGAGGCACTTCTATTAACAACCCAAATGGAGCCGCACCGCTTTACATTGTTGATGGTGTATTTAAAGATGGTGGATTGACCGATATTAATGCAAATGATATTGAAAGCCTGCAGGTTCTTAAAGATGCAGCTTCAACGGCGATCTACGGAGCAAGAGGTTCGAATGGTGTGGTGATCGTAACCACCAAATCTGGTAGATCTGGCAGAACCAGCTTTACTTATTCATACGGCCTTACAGGGTCAAAACCGGGAAAGGTGGTGGAATATGCGTCTGCAAGAGATTATATACAATATAACAGGCTGGGTACAGTGGCGGCTGCGGTAAAAAACGCGGCGCTACTCTCCCGTAACACGCAGGCAGGGGGATCGGGTACAGGTAATAATCTTACCAATGCCACCGCCTATACCACCATGTATTTAACACCAGATAACCAGTTTAAACTAAGCCAGGGTTGGGAAAGTATGCCAGATCCGCTGGACCCTACAAAGACTATTATTTTTAAAGACACAAAGTTCTCGGACCTGATTTATCAGAATGCGTTAACGCAGGAACATAATTTTTCAGCCTCAGGAGGAACTGATAAGGCCACTTTTAATGCGGCCCTGGGTTATCTTGCAAGTGATGGTACGGTGATATCCACCAAATACAAAAGATTAAGTTTTAATTTAAATGGAAGTATAAAACTGAGAAGCAATATCGTTATTAACGGTCGTTTATTATACACGAACAGATCGAATTCTTCACTAGCCAGTTATGCCAATATACTGTATCGGGGTGCATCTTTGCCTGGCACTGCAAAATATGCATTTGAGGATAGTACACTTGCGCCAGGTCAAAGCCAGTCCATTGGCAATCCTGATTACTTCCTGAAAGGCCAGTATGCGCTGCAGGGAAACACTAATGTAGAAGGAACTACTATGGTAGTGGGTGGCCGCTGGGATATTATTCCAGGGTTGTCGTTTGAACCACAAATTTCTTTGTTCAGGGCAAATTCTGATCTTTATAGGTTTCAGCCGGCAGCATTATTAAACGGAGTGGGGGCCGTAGTAACCACCAGGGCGTCTTCTGCCAGTTATTCAAAAACTACACAATACCAGGCAGATGGTGTTCTTACATATGCTAAGTCTATTGCTGACAATCATCACCTGGAAGTAAAAGCCGGCATATCTTATTACTCAAAAAATCTCATGTCGCAATCAGCAGCCGGCCAGGGAGCTGCTACCGACAATATACCAACATTAAACGCAGCTGCACAACCAACAGCGGTTTCAGGACAAATTTCTGATCTGCGAATAGCGGGTCTTTTCTCCAGGATTGATTATGATTACAAAGAAAAGTATCTGCTGTCGTTGAATTACCGGTATGATGGTGCATCGAACCTGGGATCTTCCAACAAGTTTGGATCTTTCCCTGGTATTTCAGCTGGCTGGAACCTCCACAAAGAAAAATTCTGGGATCAATTATTTCCCAGGAACCTGCTCACCTTTAAAATAAGAGGTAGTTATGGTATTAACGGAAATATTAGCGGCCTGGGCGATTTCCAGGCGCTGGGTAACTATTCAGTTGGAAGCCAGTATTCAAGCAATGCAGCGGTGCTGACTTCTGTACTGCCTAACGCAGATCTTTCATGGGAAAAATCAAAAACGATTGATGTTGGTTTTGATGCCGGCCTGTTTGACAGGAGAGTTAGTTTTATCTTCGATTATTATCGCCGTACTACTGATGACCTGCTCACTACCGTTAGTCTGCCGGCGTCTTCAGGATATAGCACGGTATTTACTAATCTCGGAAGCCTCGAAAATACCGGCTATGAAATGGCGGTTGATGTAAAAATTCTTCCACCTTCGTCAAAAGTTCAGTGGAGTTTATCGCTCAATGCTGCAAAAGTTGAATCACAGATTCAGAAACTTCCAGCCAACGGTGTGGATAAAAACCGCATTGGTGGCGTATACGTCTGGGATCCGGCCACCGCAGGATACGCCTGGCTAGGTGGCTTGCAGGAAGGCGGAAGAGTAGGAGACATGTATGCGTATAAATTGACAGGCGTTTATGCCACCGATGCAGATGCGGTTAAGGGCCCGGTGGATAATATTGTTAATACTGCAAACAAAACGAAATATGGAGGAGATGCCATGTGGGCAGATATTGACAAAAATAATATCATCGATAGCAGGGACCAGGTGTATGTAGGTAATCCTTATCCAAAATGGACAGGTGGTATTAGTAGTTATCTTTCTTACAAGGATTTAAGTTTGTTTGTTCGTGCAGACTATACCGTTGGAGCAACCGTTTACAATTACCCGGCCGTATTTGCCGACGGCCAGTTACAGGGTGACGCACTGCCGACTAAAAGATTCATCGATAACATGTGGAAAAAGCAGGGTGATATAGCAAATACACCCAGGTATGTGTGGCAAAATCAAACAGGTAATATAAGGCCGAATAATACCTATTATGAAAAGGGCGATTTTCTCGCAATAAGGGAAATTACATTGGCATACTCATTACCTAAACCACTCATCAGTAAAATTAGGGCGAGTAATGTGAACCTTAATTTAACCGGAAGCAATTTGCATTATTTTACCGCCTATACGGGCCAGGTGCCTGATGATGGCGGACAGGATAATGGTCACTACCCGATTCCGGTGAATTTAACATTTGCTATTCGCGTCACATTCTAAAATTCAACTCATGAAAAAATCACTCATATATTTTATAATGCTTTCAACCTTGTTACAGGTATCCTGTAAAAAATCTATAGAGGTTGAACCTACGAGTCTGCTAACAAGCGGCACATTCTGGAAATCAGAAAGCGATGCCATCGGCGCATTAAACGGTATGTATGTAAGTTTGAGAACCGTAGCCGTGCAGAATCTTTTTATTCTTGGTGAAGCAAGGGCGCAAACGATGGCACAGGCCCTGGCCGGTACCGTTGGACTAGACATATTTTACCTTAATTCCCTCGATGTAGATAATATCAGCGTTAACTGGACCGGTTTATATAAAACGATCGACGAGGCAAACCTCATACTTAAATATGTTCCAAATATTACGATTACAACCGCGGGCTCAAAAAACAATATTCTTGCACAGGCTTATACCACGAGAGCTTATGCTTATTTTGTAATGGCCAGGAGCTGGGGTGGCGTACCTCTTCGTACTGAACCTACCGAAGGCTATGATCCAATGTCAATACAGATTGCTCGCTCAACGGTAGATGAAGTGATGGCTCTTGTAAAGGCAGACCTTGAAAAGGCCATTCCACTTTATCCCACCAATAACTTTGCTACAGGAAGAAACACATGGACCAAAGCAGGAGCGAACGCATTAAAAGCAGATGTTTTTTTATGGACTGGTAAATTAATGAAGGGTGGTACCGCGGATTTTCAGGCTGCACTAGCGGCTACTGAAGAGGTTCAAAAAGCAGACGTATCTTTGCTGCCAAATTTCAATGATATTTTTAGTTATGATAATAAAGGAAATAAAGAAGTAATTATGGCTTCCCGTTTCCAGGTATTGGAAAGTGATAATAATATTTATCAGTACATGTATCTCAATGCCTCCAATAATCCTTCCAACATTACTCAGGCAACCAAAGATGTTATTGGTGTTATTGGTTCCGGTAATGCCGGTAACAGTATAATGCAGGTGGCCGCGCCCATCAGGAACCAGTTTATGGCTAGTGATAAAAGAAGGGCGGCGACTTTCTATGAAATTTTTTCCACCACCAACGTGCTTATTACTACTATTACGGGAGCTAAGGGAACCGGAACCGTTCAGGCAGGTGTTCGTCATTTTAAAAACGACATCATGCTGTATCGATATGCCGATGTGCTGTTAATGAAAGCGGAAGCAAAAAATGCATTGGGCATGGATCCTGCTACTGAAATGAATTTAGTAAGAGCAAGGGCCTATGGATCTGAACCTGGCCATACGTTTGTAAACGGATCAAAAGCAGATAATGACAATGCTATTTTGCGGGAACGCTTGCTTGAACTTACTTCTGAAGGAAAAAGATGGTGGGATGTACGACGCTTTGGAAAAGTATTCGAGCTGGTTCCGTCTATGCAGGCCAATGCAGGTAAAGATTATATGCTGCTGTTTCCAATTGGCAATGCTATCAGGAGCCTTGAGCCAAAAGTAGTGGAAAATCCAGGATGGGCACCATAGTCGTGATTTCTATCAGCGCTATTAAACCTTGGAAATAATGATGTTTGTTAAAAGTGAATCAATGAAGAAGATTAGTTTTTCGGCAAGTGTCTTTTTGCTCATGATTATCCCGGTTTTAACTTCTGCTAAAATGCATAAAAAGGTGATCGTAACGGATATGATCGTCCCATACAAAATCATTTCTTATGGTGGAACCGCTGGTGTTTACCAGGCTTTTCCCGATGCCTGTCGTTTAAAGAATGGAGATATTGTGGCGGTGTTTTATTCCGGCGGGGCCCATGTTACTTATCCGAGTGATAAATATCCCAAATGTGGCAGAATATGCCTGGTGCGTTCGAAAGATGAGGGTCGCACCTGGAGTTTGCCTGTCACCGTTTATGATGATGAGTTTGATAACAAGGATCCACATATTAGTCAAATGAGTGATGGGTCATTGGTATGTACTTTCTTTACCACAAAATTCGGCAAGCCGATAGAAAGAAAAGCCTCGGCATCCATGGCCTATTACGGCGATGTGGTTGCCAGGGAATCTTTACCGGGTGCGGGCCCTCAATATGTACAATCGTTCAACAATGGCCTTACCTGGCAAAGCAATGCAACAGCAGCTTCGTCCGAAGCCGGGTGGAATTGTTCAGCGGAAATGCGCCAGCTGCCAGACGGCACCTGGATCTTTCCCATCTATCACCAAGACGCCAAAGAAGCCTGGGGCGGAATTATCCGATCGGCCGACAAAGGAAAATCATGGGAGGCCCCGATAGCGATCGGAAAAGGATCCGGTGTTTTTCTTCCTGCTGAAACAGATGTCATATCCCTTAAAAATGGCTCCTTATATGCTGCCCTTAGAGGTTCGATAAAAGATACCGTGTTGATGCATTATGCCAGCAGCCAGGATATGGGTAAGTCGTGGTCATCGGTAAAAGATATCGGTTTCCAGGGGCATTCTCCTTCTTTTACCCGGTTGAAAAACGGTGCGATCCTGTTAACGATCCGCGCTTTTTATGATGGCACGCTATTCCGAAGGGGGTATTCAGGACTACGTATCAGCTATGATGAAGCTAAAACATGGGAGGGCCCTTACCGGATAGACACAACCTGGGGCGCTTATCCGTCAACGATAGAATTGAAAGATGGGTCTATCCTGGCGATATATTACGAAGAAGGCGAACGTAGCCGTATCCGGGCACTTCGGTTTTCGTTACCTGTCAGAATGAAAGAAAAAATCCCGGCAGATAAACCAGTAGCAGTTATAACCCTGCCATTGAATTAAGCCCGGCTTTTCGGCATCATGTTGCGATCTAAAAATGAATTATGAAAAAAAGCATTTTTTTTATTCTCTCCCTGTTTGTTGGTATTTGTGCTTTTAAGATTGATAAAAAAGGAATAATCAGTGACCTGAAAGTATCAGCCAGAACTTTTGCCGTTACTCCAAAAGTAGGAACTCCTACAGGCCATAGCCGCACCGGGCACCTTATTGAAGCCGTTTACGGTGATATAAAAACTTCGGTAGTATTGTTTGAGCAGGGAGGTAACAAGCTTTGTTTAATGACATCCTCTTTAGGAATTGAAAGCGGCGAGCTGCGTGATACCTGTGTTAATATATTATCAACTACTTTGAACATTCCAAAGGACGCCATCGTAACCAGCGGCTCACACAATCATACCATTCCATTTTTGTACACAGACAAAAATAAAAAGCCCGAAGCGGGCACGTCACAGTTGTTATCCTGGGACCTGGGAATGGAATTCATAAAAAAATTACAAGAGGCAGCAGCTAACCTTACAAAGTCACTGGTACCAGTAGACGTAGAATGGGGAAAAGCCGAAGAGAACCGCATAACCTATAACCGGCGTGGTGTTCGCCCAAACGGCAAAACATATTTTATGCGGGAAGAAGATCGCCAACTGGAAGGGGAGGGGTACCGTGGTTTGATTGATCCTGATGCCAAAGTGGTGGTATTTAAAGACAAAACCGGTAAACCCGTCGCGGCACTAAGCTTTTTTACCGGTCACCCCGTAACGGCGTATAA
>JBDSBP010000218.1:0-43768 GCA_039921525.1 Chitinophagaceae bacterium
TTATCTATTCGCAAGTAGTTCTATAGAGTAGATTACCGCTCCGGTATTGTAAATTTGAATATGCCTAATACCTTCAACCGATAACAAAAATCCTGTTTGACTTGTCAAAGTAGAATTAACCATTAACCATTAACAATTAACCATTAACATTATTTATCCATTGTCAGGCCGGCTCCCAGAAACTCGCCGTTTAAGCGGGCAATGTTACTAATAGAAATTTCTTTTGGGCAAACGGCTTCACAGGCACCGGTATTGGTGCAGGCGCCAAAACCTTCCTTGTCCATTTGAGCCACCATGTTAATGGCACGTGTTCTTCTTTCCGGTCCCCCTTGTGGCAACAATGACAAGTGGGATACTTTCGCTGATAAAAACAGCATCGCAGAGCTGTTCTTACATGCCGCCACGCAGGCACCGCACCCAATGCATGCTGCATTGGCGAAGGCGAGGTCAGCTTTATCTTTTTCGATGGCAATAGCATTGGCATCTACCGCATTCCCGGTATTTACAGAAATATATCCCCCGGCCTGGATAATCCTGTCAAAGGCACTTCTATCTACCATCAGGTCTTTGATCACCGGGAAAGCTTTTGATCTCCAGGGTTCCACTACAATGGTATCCCCATCTTTATAGGCTCTCATGTGTAGCTGGCAGGTGGTGGTTCCCTTCCAGGGTCCATGCGGTACACCATTAATATGCATGGAACAGCTACCGCAAATTCCTTCCCGGCAGTCGTGATCAAATGCTATGGGCTCCTTATTTTCGCTTATAAGCCTCTCATTCAGCACATCAAACATTTCCAGGAAAGACATTTCAGATGAAATCCCTGAAACCTGGTATGTTTCAAAACCACCCTTGACTTTGTTATTTTTTTGTTTCCAGACTTTTAAGGTCAGGTTCATGTTGTAATGTTCCATAACTTCAGGCCTATTGTTTTATCTGTAAATAGTTCAGGTAATCGTTACCGGGAATCTGCTGCTTGTTATTCACCGGTAAATTATACCAGTATATCCAGGCTTCCACCCGTATTCCATTCTTTAAAACAAACCATTCTTTTTTTCGTTCGTATTCTGATCTTTTTTCAGTGCTGGTGTAACAGCATTCATAATCATCCAATATTTCCAACACTTTTACCGATGTCTTTATTTTTATGATCTCTCCTACTATGTAATTCTCCGACTCGGAGCGAATAGCTCCGGGATACTCACCGATATCAAATAGTTTACCTTTTACCCGTGAAAAGCCCATCCACTCAATCTCTTCTACTATACTTTTATATATAGGAGAAGAAAACCCCTTACGTAAAGTGCCGTATGCGAAAAGGTAACAGGTTTCGTTTGTCATTGTTATTGGCTTTCAATTATCAGCTGTCGGCTATCGGCTATTAGAATGAAACAACTATATTCTTCCTAAAATCTTTTATATCTTGCAAACCGACTTCAAAGCCGATAGCTGAAAACTGATAGCTGACAACCGTCTTCACTTATAGCTGCGTTGCGTTGGTTTGGCGACCTCAAACGTCAACTCCTCTTTATTCAACACCCATTCGCCTTCTCCCAAAAATTCCCATGCTGACACATAAGAAAAATTTTCATCATCTCTTTTGGCTTCCCCTTCTTCTGTCTGCATCTCTTCCCTGAAATGTCCGCCACAGCTCTCTTTCCTGTTTAAAGCATCTATGCACATCAGTTCGCCCAGCTCAATGAAATCGGCTACCCTGTTGGCTTTATCCAGTTCAGGATTCATTTCTTTTATGTCACCAGGGATCTTTACATCTTTCCAGAATTCTACTTTCAAGGCTTTTATTGCTGCGATGGCTTCTTTTAAACCGGCTTCATTCCTGGCCATGCCACATTTGTCCCACATGATTTTTCCAAGGCGTTTATGAAAACTTTCAACGGTTTGCGTACCCTTTATGTTCATTAATTTTTCTATCCGGTTTTTAACGGCAGCTTCCGCTTCTTCAAAAGCCTGGTGGGTAATGGGTATAGGTGCTGTGCGGATTTCATCTGCCAGGTAATTACCCATGGTGTATGGAATAACAAAATAGCCATCCGCAAGTCCCTGCATCAAAGCAGAGGCACCCAGGCGATTGGCGCCGTGATCACTGAAGTTGGCTTCTCCCAGAGAATATAAGCCGGGAACTGTTGTCATCAATTCATAATCAACCCACAAACCTCCCATCGTATAATGTACGGCAGGGTATATGCGCATTGGCATTACATAAGGATTCTCACCAGTGATCTTTTCGTACATATCGAGCAGGTTGCCATATTTTTCCTTTACTACTTCCTTGCCCAACTTTATAATTTCATCTTCCCCTGCGTTATCCAGGCCATGTTTGCTGACTTCAATGTTACCATATCTTTCAATGGCGAATTTATAGTCCAGGTAAACAGCCATCTTTGAACCTCCTACCCCATACCCCGCGTCACATCTTTCTTTGGCGGCGCGGCTTGCTACATCCCTCGGAACCAGATTGCCAAAGGCGGGATACCGTCTTTCCAGGTAATAATCTCTTTCATCTTCGGCAATATCAACCGGTTTTCTGGTATCATCTTTTTTCTTCGGTACCCAAATCCTGCCATCATTACGTAACGATTCTGACATCAGGGTCAATTTACTCTGGTGATCACCACTTACGGGAATGCAGGTAGGATGGATCTGGGTAAAGCAAGGATTAGCAAAGAAGGCACCCTTTTTATGTGCTTTCCAGGCTGCCGTTACATTACAGCCCATAGCATTGGTACTGAGGTAAAATACATTGCCATAACCGCCGGAACAAATTAATACGGAATGGCCGAAAAAGCGTTCCAGTTCACCAGTAACAAGGTTTCGGCAAATTATACCCCGGGCCTTGCCATCAATTATTACAACTTCCAGCATCTCATGACGGGAGTACATTTTTACATTGCCCAGAGCCACCTGCCTTTCCAGGGCCTGGTAAGCACCTATCAAAAGTTGTTGGCCTGTTTGTCCGGCTGCGTAAAAAGTTCTCTGTACCTGTGTTCCGCCAAAGGACCGGTTGCTGAGCAAACCGCCATATTCCCTGGCAAAAGGAACTCCCTGGGCCACACACTGATCAATGATGTTGGTGCTTACTTCCGCCAGGCGGTGCACGTTGCTTTCGCGGGAGCGATAGTCTCCGCCTTTTATCGTATCATAAAAAAGCCGGAAGGTGGAATCGCCATCATTCTGGTAATTTTTTGAGGCATTAATACCACCCTGTGCGGCGATACTATGGGCACGCCTCGGCGAATCCTGGAAACAAAAAGATTTTACTTTATACCCCAATTCACCCAACGCTGCAGCAGCCGAAGCACCCGCCAAACCAGTTCCTACAATAATAACCTCCAGGTTTCTTTTGTTGGTTGGATTCACCAGTTTTACATGCCCCTTATAATCGTTCCATTTATTCTCCAGAGAGCCCGGCGGGATTTTAGAATTGAGCATATTTTTTAATTTTTGGTTCTTATCAGCCACCAGCATTCAGCTGTTAGCCTTTAATGTGAACTTTTATTATTGTGCTGCACCTGATGACATCATTTTTGATATCATCTAGGTTAACCAATGCAAGAAAAAAGATATCGGCATCATGGCAAATGCAAGTGAAACAATTATAGAAAACCCTATACCTGTTGAACCTAGCAGGGTTAAGTACCGTTGATTGGAAACGCCTAATGTTCTGAATGCACTTTGAAAACCATGCATCAGGTGATAAGCAAGTGAAATACATGCCAAAACGTATAAAACAACCACAACAGGATTTTGAAACACCTCTACCATTAATGCATATAAGTTATGATACGATGTGCCGTTGTAATCAACTTCTGAGAGAGGTATCACGTTCCACATACCGCCAAAACGGGATGATATCCAGAAGTGATTGATATGAATGATCAGAAATAAGAGTAATAAGGTGCCTAGCAAACCCATGGTACGGCGATACCATTTGCTGGTTTTGTTTCCGGGATTAATGGCATACCCTTGTCCCCGCCTGCTCAGGTTCCTGGCCTCCAGCACATAACCCTGGATGATATGAATAAAAAAAAACAGGAACAGGCCCCATTCCAGGATGCGTATCACCACCATTGTACCCATAAAGTGGGCGGCAATATTGAACATTTTGCCGTTATCATTCGCCCAGATACATGCATTTACCCCTACATGAACCAGTAAAAATGTGATAAGAAATAAACCCGTTAAACTCATTACAAGTTTTTTGCCAATGGAAGAAGTAAGGAATTGAGACCATTTCATTGTGTCAAGTTTTAGCTGCTAGGAAAATAATCTGTAACAGTTATTATTCGTAGAGCGCTGTTTTGGATACCGCTGTTAGAGCCTGCCAAATGTGATCGCTATCGTAAGCGCACAAAAATAACACAGGATTTGCTTAAAAGTTTTTTTCAGGCAATTATTTTATTGGCAGTCAGCGTTCGGCTTTCGGCTATCGGCTATCAGCTCTCGGCTATTCATAAGTTGAGAGTGATAATATTTATTTTTAAACCACGAGACCGGGTTCCGTATTTTGCTTTTTAATTCTTAATATCTTTGATTAAAGAAATCGAGCGGCGACAGCCGACAGCCGACAGCTGATAGCCTCTCTCGCAGCAATTCTTCATTTAACGCTTTTTTTCTCCCGCACTTTATTACCTTAGCCGTCTAAAATAATGAAGATGAAACCTGAAGAGGACTTTTATGCCAACCTCGCTGGAGAAGATGGTCCGGTAGAAGAATCGAAAACGAGTTGGTTTAAGCGTATAAAAAAGGGCATTACCACCAGCACAGCAGAAAAAAAAGAAACGCCGGAGGGCCTCTGGGCCAAATGCCCGGAATGCAATTATATATCTACTGTTTCCGATTTACGGGAACAGCTTTTTGTTTGCCCGAAATGCAATTATCATCATCGTATTGGTAGCGATGAGTATTTTGAAATTTTGTTTGATAGTGATTTTACCGTGATGTTTGAGAATATCCGTTCGCACGACTTCCTTCACTTTACCGATTTAAAATCGTACCAGAAGCGCCTCGAAGAAACCTGGAAAAAGACCGGCATTACGGACTCTATTCGTATTGCGACGGGATTTATTAATGAACTACCTACTGTTGTTGCCTGCATGGATTTTGAGTTTATTGGCGGTTCACTGGGCAGTGTTATGGGCGAACGTATCTCACGCGCTGTTGATTACTGCATTGAAAATAATGCTCCCCTGTTGATTATTTGTAAAAGCGGTGGGGCCAGAATGATGGAAAGCGCATTTTCTTTAATGCAGCTTGCCAAAGTATCCGGTAAGCTGTCACAACTTACCGATGCAAAGCTGCCTTATATTTCTTTGTTGACCGATCCGTCCTTCGGTGGTGTCTCTGCTTCCTTTGGTATGCTGGGCGACCTTAATATTGCAGAACCCGGGGCTTTAATTGGCTTTGCCGGTCCCCGTATTATTAAAGAAACTATTAAAAAAGATCTGCCTGCCGGTTTCCAGCGCAGTGAATTTTTACTGGAACATGGCTTCCTCGATTTTATAGTTGACAGGAAAAACCTAAAAGAGAAGCTGGCTACGGTGTTGTATTTGTTGAAAAACTGAGCTAGTTTAACGTTCAAGGTTTAAAGTTGATTCGGAAGTTCGATTGAATGAAGGTTTGATTAAATATATTTTTCAGAGTATGGCAGATAAGGCAAAAATAGAATACAGGAACCGATCGGCTTTTCACGATTTTTTTATAGAAGATACCTATACGGCAGGCATGGTACTGGTAGGCACTGAAGTAAAATCCATACGCGCAGGCAAGGTTAGTTTTAACGACAGCTATTGCATTTTTCACCAGGGTGAATTATTTATAAAAAGCCTCCATATTTCCGAATATACTTTTGGTACCACTCAAAAGCACGAACCCTTACAAGAACGTAAATTATTACTAACTAAAAGAGAGCTTAAGAAAATGGAAACTAAAATGACGGAAAAGGGTTATACGATTGTTCCATTGAAGATTTTCTTTAATGATAAAAATGTTGCCAAAATTGAGATAGGAATGGGCAAGGGTAAAAAATTACACGATAAACGGGAAACGATTAAAAAACGGGACGTTGAAAAAGAAATTAAAAGATACCTAAAGTAAGTCTTGAGCAGAAGTCACCACCATATTTTCTATTATCTTCATGTCATGAGATTATTAGTATTATCTGTATTTCTATTGTTTTTTCGTATTTCTTATTCGCAAAACATTACCGGTAGCTGGTATGGAAAGGCTGATGCCATGATGTTGGGCAGCAATAATAATTATCTCACTGAACTAATCATTAAACAAAAGGGAGATGAAATAGAAGGCCTTTTCGGTTATTATTTTAAGGATGGGTATAAAAGTTTTTTTGTTCGTGGAAAGATTGATAAGAAAACAAAAACGTTTGCCATAAGAAGAATCCCCGTTACCTATTTCAGATCCATAAATATTGACGGTGTCGATTGTATCATGGATTTCTTCGGCACCATCATCGCATCGAAGGTACAAACTACTATTAAAGGGTTGCTGACTACCGATCCAAAATATTCTTATACCTGTCCTGAAATGAAAGTGGTTTATACACTGGACAATAATGAATATGGCCAGGATAGCATAATAAAGAATAGTATATCAAGAAAACTCTGGCAACCAAGGAAAGATGATATAGTAGTTAATAATGAGCCGGTAATCAATCCGGTAACACCGGTCAAAAAAGATCCTGTTGTCGTAAAAGATACGATCGCCGTAGAAGATATCCCGCTTAAAATTTTAAAGGAAACGTTCGAAAAACGTGCAACCGTTTTAAGCAAGGAAATTGAAATTGAATCTGATTCTGTACGAATAAGTTTTTATGATAATGGTGATATAGATGGAGATAGTATCAGTGTATTTCTGAATAAAAATCCTATTCTCACCGGGCAGGAACTTACTGCACAGGCCTTGAATATTTATATTAAATTAGATCCTTCAAAAGATGTTAATGAATTGAGCATGTTCGCAGAAAACCTCGGCAAATACCCGCCCAATACGGCTTTAATGGTAGTGAACGATGGAGAGCACCGGTATGAAATATATTTATCAAGCAGCCTAACGCAGAACGCATCGGTAAGATTGAAACGGAAGAAAAAGTAGTGACGAAGACACGAAATAGCACGAAGAAATTATAAGATATAAAAAACAACTTTGTGTTCCTCCGTGCTTTTGTGCCTTCGTGGCTAAAACAACTCCTGCTGCGGATTGCTCTTATCCACTTTTGCCACGAAATTTATTTCCGTACTCTTGGTAAAATCGGTCAACTTACTTCCAACGGCTTTCCAGCCCATCACTTCAACGATATTCGCAACTTTTAATTTTTGTTCCTTTAATTGTGCACCTCTCCCGGTTTTGATTATTATGGAAGGATTTTCCTCTGTAGTAATTGCTTCCAAATAATTTTCAGTGCCCTCTTTAATAAATAAAAACTTATTCTGCAACGTAGTAGTTTCTATCTTGAAGCGCTTAATGTTAAATTGAATTTTATCATGATCGTAATAAATTGCCGTAACTATTTTAGCCGGCATAAATTTCTCCATAAGGAGAATGTTAGCGGCATCGAATCGTTGTGTTAATTCCTGGTCGGTGATTTCATATGTTCCCTCTTTGTAAATTACCAGCAGTTTGTCATCTCCTTCAAACATACCCAGGTAACCTCCTTTGTCTTCTGTAGTTAATCTGCCAAACTGGTCATCGAACCAGAGTTTCCTTCCATTTAATGTAGAACGCCCTACCTCTTTAAACTTTACCGTTTTAATGGGGTACTTGGTCACCTGGTTACCGTGAGTACTTCGTCCTTTAATGTCCAGTTCTTCAAAATAAAAATCCAGTTCTTTGATACGTGCCGTACAGTGGGGACTCAATATGATCCTGACAACCTCCGCTTCTCCATTGGGATTTACGGAAAGATAATGCACCTTGCTTTTATCTTCTCCTTTTGCGAGGTCGTACTCTTTATCCCTGGTTATGCCGGTTACATTAAAACGTTTGGCGTAGCTAACACCGCTTTTGCCATCCAGGTAAATCATATTATAGGTAGTGCGTTCATCACTTTTTTGGAACACCGCCACATGGATAATATCCTTTCCAATAAACGTTTTTTCCGCCACTTTTACCACTTTCATTTTCCCTGATTTGGTAAAGGCGATGATATCGTCGAGGTCGGAGCAGTCTGCAACGAACTCATCCTTCTTCAACCCGGTGCCTATAAATCCATCTGATCTGTTTACATACACTTTGGCGTTAGCAATGGCAACATGTTTCGCCTGTATGGTATCGAATAACCTGATCTCTGTTTTTCTTTCACGTCCCTTGCCATATTTTTTGAGGAGATTTTCATAATAAGCCACTGTAAAATCAACGAGGTTAGCCAGGTTGTTTTTTACTTGTTTTATTTCCGCTTCGAGGCCTTTGATCTGTTGATTAAGTTCTTCGATATCCAGCTTATAAATACGCCGAACGGGTTTCTCGGTAAGTTTTATTATATCGTCCCTGGTGATATCCTTGCGTAATTGTTTTCTGAAAGGAGCAAAGGCTTTATTAATGGCATCGAGCACTTTATCCCAGGTTTCGTGCTTTTTTTCCAGTTCTTTATATATTTTCTCTTCGAAGAAAATTTTCTCCAAAGACGTGAAGTGCCATTTTTCCTGGAGTTCAGCGAGTTTGATTTCTAATTCACGCTGTAATAAAACTTTTGTATTATCTGCCGAAGTTCTTAAGAGTTCATATACGCCCATGAATTTGGGCTTGTCTCCTACTATCACACAGGTATTCGGCGATACGCTTACTTCACAATTAGTAAAAGCGTATAATGCATCAATAGTAATGTCTGGTGAAATGCCGGGTGCCAGGTCTATCTGCAGCTCCACGTCCACAGCCGTGTTGTCAGTTACTTTTTTAATCTTTATTTTTCCCTGGTCGTTTGCTTTTATGATGGAGTCGATCAGTTGCGGAGTGGTGACGCCGTACGGAACATCTTTTATAACCAGTGTTTTTTTATCCAATTCTTCAATGTGAGCTCTTATGCGGACCTTACCGCCACGTTTCCCTTCATTGTAATTAGTTACATCTATCATTCCCCCGGTTTGAAAATCGGGGTAGAATTCTAATTTTTTGCCGCGCAGGTACCTGATGGAAGCCTCGATAAGTTCGCAAAAGTTATGAGGGAGAATTTTTGTAGCTAATCCTACCGCAATCCCTTCTGCGCCCTGGGCCAGCAGTAAGGGAAATTTCATAGGAAGCGTTACGGGCTCACTTTTCCTGCCATCATAACTCATGGCCCACTCAGTAGTTTTGGCATTGAAAGCCACATCCAGCGAGAATTTGGAAGGTCTTGCTTCAATATAACGGAAAGCAGCAGCCGAGTCACCTGTTCTTATATCACCCCAGCTACCCTGTGTGTCGATCAACAACTCTTTTTGTCCCAGGTTTACCAAAGCATCACCGATACTCATATCTCCATGCGGGTGATATTGCATGGTTTGACCGATAATATTTGCCACTTTGTTAAAACGGCCGTCATCCATTTCTTTCATTGCATGCAAGATGCGTCGCTGAACGGGTTTTAAGCCATCTTCCAATGCCGGTACCGCACGCTCAAGGATCACATAGGAAGCATATTCAAGGAACCAGGTTTGATATTGTCCCGATACACCTGACTTATCGTCTGTTAAATGATGCGGTATGTTCTCTTCACTCATTTAAATTAAAAATTAGATATTAAATGTTAACCATGACTTTTACCTATCTCACCGAGATGGGTGTATTTAAATCCTGTAAAATATTTCAGTCCATAACCCAGCATCCTGTCCATAGATGAATGCCCGAATAAGATGGTGCCAACCAGTATCCATATATCGTTGCGTAAGTAATAGCCGAGTGCGACGCATGCCAGTGCTAATGCCTTATGATGAAAAGTGTTGTACACTATTGCCCCTGCTTTATTATTAACCAGATAACCAACAAAACTTATATCAGGAAGCAGTATCAACAGCGGGAACCACCACCACGCATACGGAAGCGAGGAAAATATAAATATACTAAAAAGGAACATTCCTAATTCTTCCAGTGCCAGCGTGGTTTTCATGTTTGTTTATTTTAATAGTATTAACTCGGGAGTTGTATTTGCATGGATTTTGTTTTTACCTCAAAGTCCTTCATGTTTTTTAATTCGCCCTGGGCGTCCAATTTGCCAGCTGTTATCATTTTCTTGAGTCTCCATAAAAGATAGGCATCACCGGTAGTATGCGCGGCTTTATTGAGAAAACCATTTATGAGCTTACTCGCTTTTATCCAATCTGTATTAATGAATTTTAATAACGCTTCATCATAAAATTCATCGTCATTCTGAACCAGTTTTTTTCCTCCTTCGAGTATTCGCACGCTTTTATTGGCCTCCGTTAATTTCTTCCATTCATCTGGATCAATTTCAAATTCAGCCGGAGATATCAGCCTGGCCAGCTTCCTGGCTTTCAGGAATTCTTTGGGAAGGATCTCGAAGAGGTTGGCCGGGTAAAAAATATGGCCCTTCTCGTTTATAAAAGGAAGATTGTTGAGATACAATATAAAGATGCGCCCCTGGAATTGGTTCAACTGGCTCATCAGCCAATAGTATCCGCTTACGTCGTGTTTATTTTGGGCCGCCCATATCCAGGCAATTTCATCTGCATCCGTTTCTAATCGATTGATCAAATCAGAAACTGTTTTATTATCATCTATCGTTCCATTATCTACCAATCCTTCATAATCACCGCCGACTAATACTTCTCTCCACCATTGTTTGCGTGCTTCAATGCCCTCTTCGGTATAAATTTTTTCTAAGGGTCCTACTGCAAAATCGTCTTTGATCTGGATGATATCTCCACGTAGGGTATCATCGAGTTCAAAGCTTTTTGCTAAAGTATTGATATCCGCTTCCTGGAAAACTATGTGAATCATTTTATTGGTTAATGGTTAATGGTTAATAGCATTCGGCTGTCAGCTATCAGCTATAGTTGTATGGTTACATCGTAATTATTCTTCATTTTCCGTTATTTCATTTATAAACTATTAGCCGGTTATTACGAAAGCTGACAGCTGATAGCCGATAGCCGATAGCCGATACCTAATTCGGATCCAAACCGGCTACATCAGTCAACAGATCCACTTCTACTTTTAAATTGCCGATAATAAAATCCTGCCGTTGTTGTGTGTTCTTACCCATATAATATTCCAGCAACTGCTGGATATGGGTATCCGGCTTCATAAGCACGGGTTGTACGCGCATGTCGGGACCTATAAATCGACCGAATTCATCAGGGCTTATTTCCCCTAACCCTTTGAAACGGGTGGTTTCCGGTTTGTTGCCTAATTTTTTGGTGGCCGCCTGTTTTTCGGTCTCATCATAACAATAAATTGTATGTTGTTTGTTCCTGACACGAAACAAGGGTGTTTCAAGAATATACAAGTGGTTATTTTTTACCAGGTCGGGGAAGAACTGCAAAAAGAAAGTCATCATCAGCAAACGGATATGCATGCCATCCACATCTGCATCAGTAGCAATGATGATATTATTATAGCGAAGTCCTTCATACCCCTCTTCTATATTTAATGCATGTTGCAGCAGGTTGAACTCTTCGTTTTCGTACACTATTTTTTTAGTGAGCCCAAAACAATTAAGTGGTTTACCACGCAGACTGAACACGGCCTGGGTTTCAACACTCCTGGACTTAGTAATAGATCCGCTGGCAGAGTCGCCTTCCGTGATAAAAATGGTACTTTCCTTTTGCTTTTCAATGATCGTATTTTTTTCTTTTCCCGCCGGTTCATCATTATAATGGAAGCGGCAGTCACGAAGTTTCTTGTTATGCAGGTTTGCTTTTTTAGCCCGCTCATTGGCCAGTTTTTTAATGCCGGATAATTCCTTGCGTTCGCGCTCGCTCTGTTCAATGCGTCTTTTGAGTGCGTCTGCCGTGGACGGGTTCTTATGCAGGAAATTATTTAGTTCCCTGGCGAGGAAATCGCCGATGAAATTACGTACAGACGGGCCGTTATCGAAAACCATTTGCGAACCAAGTTTCGTTTTTGTCTGGCTCTCGAAAACCGGTTCCTGTACCCTGATAGAAATAGCCGAACAGATGCTGGCCCTTACATCAGTTACTTCGTAATCCTTCTTAAAAAAATCACGGATGGTTTTAACAAAGGCCTCCTTGAAAGCTACCAGATGCGTGCCACCCTGGGTGGTGAACTGACCATTTACAAAACTGTAATACTCTTCGCCATACTGGTTTTCATGGGTGATGGCCACTTCAATATCTTCGCCTTTTAAATGGATGATGGGATAGCGGATATTATCTGCGTCGGTTTTGCGTTGCAGAAGATCCAGCAACCCATTCTTACTTATATATCTTTTACCATTCAGGTTTATAACTAGTCCTGCATTAAGGTAACAGTAATTCCATAGCTGACTTTCGAGATGTTCATTTAGATAGTGAAAATTTTTGAAAACGGTATCATCTGGTATAAATATTACCAACGTACCGTTTTCTTCGCTGCTTTTAGTTTCTTTGTATTCTTTCAGCAAAACGCCTCTTTCAAATTCAGCTGTCTTTTCTTTTCCTTCCCGGAAAGCGGTTACTTTAAAATAATTACTCAAAGCATTTACGGCTTTCGTACCCACGCCGTTCAGTCCAACGCTTTTTTGAAAAGCTTTGCTGTCGTATTTAGCACCCGTATTTATTTTACTTACAACATCCACCACCTTGCCGAGGGGAATGCCACGGCCATAATCCCGCACTGTAACTGTTTTTTCTGCAATAGTTATGTCGATATGCCTGCCATAACCCATGGTATGTTCATCAACGCAGTTATCCAGCACTTCTTTCAATAGCACATAAATTCCATCATCAGGACTGCTGCCATCGCCCAGTTTCCCGATATACATACCTGGGCGAAGTCGGATATGTTCCCGCCAGTCAAGACTCTTTATACTGTCCTCTGTGTAATCAAATAAATTTTTTTCTGGCATACGCTGGTGTTGAAAGTACGAATTACGAATTATGGGTACCCGGCTAGGCAGATCACGTATTCACGTAATTTGTAATTCATAATTCATAATTCGTAATTGAATTTGCCTTCCTAACTAAAAGTTTTAGTAATCAATTTAGGTGCAAATATATACAAACGGGCCAAAACAATGTAATACCTACTTATACAGCAGTGTGAATAATTAAATGTAATTAAGGCATTATAATTGGATTGCCTACTTTTGCGATTCCCAAAGCCGGGATAATGGTAATTTTAAAGCATAATCACCGTTATTATTATAATTATTCCGAAAAATTAAATTCATCTGACAAAATCAAATTATGAAAAACAACATTTTACGCACAGCTTTACTCGTTATGCTGGTACCATTATGTATCACAAGCTGTGTTTCCAAGAAAATTTTCCTTGCCTCACAATCCGCCTTACAAAGCGCCCGCACGGATAGTAACCGGTTGGCCAATAAGGTAACCGAGTTGGAAAAAAATATTGCCGATCTCACCCGAAGCGGAGCCAGCCTGCAACAGAATCTCACCGATCTCAAAACACAATTGGATGCTACCAGTAAGGATGCTGCTGGTAAAATTGCTACACAACAATCACTTTTGAATAAGAGTAAGGAAGAAATAGTTTCTCAGCAAAAAAAGCTGGAAGCTTTACAAGGCCTGTTAGAGCAGCAGAAAAAAAATGCTGACGCCCTGCGTCAGAAAATGGCGGATGCTCTCGTAAAATTTAATTCCAATGAACTAACGGTAGCCGTAAAGAATGGTAAGGTATATGTGAGTCTGCAGGAAAGCCTGCTTTTCCCCTCTGGAAGCGCTATGGTGAACCCGAAAGGCAAAGAAGCCCTGGGTAAACTGGCAGAGGTGCTAAATACAAACCCTGATATCAATGTTAATATTGAAGGACATACGGATTCCATCCCTATCCGCACCCGCTTTGAAGACAACTGGGCATTGAGTACGGCTCGTGCAACATCCATCGTACGTATACTTACCAAAGATTATAAGGTTGACCCGGTTAGGGTTATAGCTTCCGGTCATAGTCAATACGACCCGCTGGAAAGCAATTCGGATCCTGAAGGAAGGGCCAAGAATCGCCGGACCGAGATCATACTTACACCCAAGCTGGATGAATTGTATAATCTTATTAACGGGAATAGTTAGGTGTCAGCTACCAGCTTTGAAGACAGATATGTAAGATTAAATACTATTGTAACAAGGAAAGCCCGGCAAGACTGCCGGGCTTTTATATTTTCAAATTATATTGCTGAATAACATTCTTTAATACTTATACTAATGTTAACAATAATTTTTGTCTTCAAAAAGCAAACTGTGGTATAATTTTCCGTTGTTTACAATGCATGATCAATTCCAGACATTATACCATCACGCAGAATATTCTGTTGGAATTGGCCGGTATACTCACCATCGTTCCTCTCGCTCCTCTTTTAAACAGGTATATCCCCCCTGTGATGATCGGTGAATGGAATCTTGATCTCATGATCTCGATCGTTGTCGCCTTTGTATTGATCCGCTTGCTTTTAAAACTATTCAAACCGCTGATTATTCCTGTGCTGGTAATTTTATTGGGGATATTTATATTTAATTTCTTTTCAAAAGGATATTCATTCAAAAATGTGATGCACGATTACCGGAGCATGGTATTGAATAACTGGGGTACCAAAGACAGCAAACAACAGGATTTTTTGAATGTCAATCCTGGCTTTTTTATGTCTTATTACGATAAAACAGTGAGGGGTATACGCTCAAAAGTTAATTACAGGGATTCGGTAGTGAGAAATTTTTCGGTACGACATTCCCTGCAAAATTTTGACGAATACTTTAAAAAGTATGGTCCCCTGGTCAGGCATCTTTCCCTCTTCAAACATATAAACAAGAATTTTAAATACGTGTCTGATAGCCAAAGGGATGAATATTTTGCTGCTCCCAATGAAACCATCCAGAACGGATTAGGAGGTGATTGCGATGATCATAGTATCCTGATGGTATCCTGCCTGCAGTCGATCGGCGCGCGATGCCGTATTGTTTTGATAGAAGGGCATGCGTACCCGGAAATCTATTGTGGTGATAAAAAACAGTTTGAAGTGATGCAACAGGCAATCATTCATTGTTTTAATGAATTAAAGATCAAAGAATTTCATTACCACGAACATGAGGGGGAGTTCTGGCTGAACCTTGATTACACCGCCCACCGCCCTGGCGGACCTTACGTGAACAATAAAGTATATGCGCTGATTGAATTATGAGTTTAGTTTAAGGTTTAAAGTTTAAAGCCCGTTCGAAAGTTAAGGTTCTTGCTTTAAACTTTAAACGTTGAACTTTAATCTATTTTAATCCATTGGGTTATAAACCCCAAAAAAAGCTATATTTGCTGCTCGAAAAAAAATGACTCTGTAGCTCAGCTGGTAGAGCAGTTGACTCTTAATCAACGGGTCCAGGGTTCGAATCCCTGCGGGGTCACAATCAATTTTGGATCGGGTTAATTATCAAAAAATTAACTTGATCCTTTTTGTTAAATATGGAGGTCATATTATCGTCTGATTCAGCTTTGTTAAAGCAAGTATTTCTTCCATCTTCAACATATCTGCATATACATATTTCAGAAGTGCTTTTGATGATATAAACTTCTTGATGCGCCTGTGCAACACATTCTTTACCATTCTTCCTATAGTTCCAAACTTTAACTTTTGCTGGATCCTTAGGGATTATATCATACGCTACGTCTTAATTCCTGGCTGCCATAAATACTAAGCCGCCTGTATTGTTGGTAAAAGGCTCTCCAATAATCAGATGACCGCTTTCAAGCACGCTTGCATATAATGTACATGTTCAGCAAGATCCTGTTCATAAACAGTTTTATTTAAATCATACTATTGTTCAATTTGAATAGCAGATTCCGTATAATGTCCCAAATCATACAAATCTACGTTTAGACAGTTTTTACAAATTTCTAAATTTTCTAAAAATTTATAGTCTACGTTTCTTATCTCTACTCCTTACTTAAACAGTATAATTTTTTTTATATCAACCAATAGCTGAGTAAAATTGTTTTTCTGCCGCTTGCTGTAGTTATCAATTATTCTTAGCTAGATCACAGAGCATA
Source organism: Chitinophagaceae bacterium (assembly GCA_039921525.1). GTDB lineage: Bacteria > Bacteroidota > Bacteroidia > Chitinophagales > Chitinophagaceae > JADCRZ01. The sequence continues at coordinate 16,177 of JBDSBP010000218.1, forward strand.
TCCGAATGAATATTGAGTCCGATGTTGGTGAGATTATACATATGTTCACTTGCGATTAGATATACGATTTCACAAATTTCCCTTTCGGAATATTGTTTTGCCATTTCAGCAAATGTTCCTGGCTTTACTTTTTTATCTACTGTAAGTTCAGTTGCATAATCCAATGCTGATTTTTCTGCCGCTGTAAAAAGTGAACTGTCGTTGTAATGAACAAGAGCGTCAAACTTTGCAACATTCATGGATTGCCTAATAGCCGCAGCTCTGCCTGCATCCATGCAAAAAAGACAAATATTTAATTGTGCTACGTGCTGCCTGATCAGCATAGCTGTTTCATTCGACAATTTAAGTTTCTTATCCAATGCTGGTAATTTGGCATAAAACATTCCAAATGCAGTCGGAAGTCTAGCTGAATGCACCTTTATAGAGGTAATTACTTTGCCCAATTGTTTTTTTGTGAAATAGTAAGCCATCTTCATTGCGAAGTTCCTGGGCTTTTCGATTGGTTGGAGAAATGTTTCCATGTTAAATATCTTAATAATCTTTTAATTTGAGTTTATATTTAATTCTTTTCCGACATAGCGTATCTTTTATTGGGTTACTCTAAAATTTTTCATCTTCCAGGACGCCAGGCTGATGAGCAAGAATATAAATGCGAATATGTATTTCCCTAACCCATCACCGGATGCAATATGCGAAACAAAGGCACCTCCAAACAAAATTGCTATCCCCGCGTACGCCCACTCTTTTAAAATTTCAAATCCGGGAATAAGTATCGCAATTGCTGCAAGAATTTTGCTGACTCCAAGAATTGCAGCCAGATACACGGGATAGCCCAAGTGCAAAAGTGTGTCATAAACATATCCGTTATTCAATAAGTTAAAATCCCAGAGCGCTCCATATAATAGTTCAAATATTAGAAGTCCGGTGGGTATCCAGTAACCAATTATTCCTGCTTTGGAAGTCGGGGAGTTTTCGTATGTATTTGTTGAAACTGACATGTTTTTGATTAAGTTATCTATGAAAATATTTTTTGAGATAATGATTTTAATTTGTCGGGATCCAATACCGCATTTATCTGTAGTACCTTGTTAGTTTTTGGGTGTAGGTCAAATACCTGACAAGAGTTTAGCCGACCAGCTTTGTAGGAGAGCAGCGCAGGTTGATGATTAATTACTGCGTATTCTATTTTGGCAGATGTTAGAAACAAATAATAAACCTTCATTATTAAAGCTGCAACGTCTGCGGAGCCAACGCATCTGGTTGCCAGTAACGGAACCTTTCCACCGCCATCTGCATAGAACCTTATATCGTCAGCCATGGCATCTTCTAATTGCTGAGCGTCCCGTTGTCTGATTGCAGTCATAAAACGCTCTAGCACATTCCGTTCATGGGCAACTTGTTTCTCAGTGCGTTTCTGACCGGGTTTAAAAATGCTTGCTTTTGCCCTGCTAAGTAGTTGGCGGGAATGTTCTTCTGTAATGGTCAAAATGTCGGCAATTTCCAGGTGAGTATAATCGAAACTTTCTTTTAAGATAAAAACTGCTCTTTCTTTTGCGTTAAGATTCTCCATTAATATCAAAAGCGAATAAGAAAGCACTTCGTTCAAATAAATATTTTTATCTGCGGCATCGTCTGTCGCTACTGGTTCTGGCAACCATAACTCATCACTATGAATCGTCTTTTTTTGCCTGCTTTTCATATTGATAGCCAGGTTAATTATCGATTTTATCAGGTAGTTTTTTTGATCGTCGATATGTTCGTTTGAATTGGCGAAGTGCTTTACTAATACATCCTGAACTGCATCTTTTGCATCTTCGGCAGAGCCTAGTATGTTGTAGGCATAAGGAAAAAGAAAATCTAAATAATCTATTTCTGATTTTTTCAACTGGTTTAATCTAGTAGACATATCTCTTCTCTATTAAGTTCGCAAAATTTTGTTTAAAGTGCATCCTTATGTAAAACAAATAAGTGTTTTAATACGTGACAACATTCCATAAAAAGTACAAACTAATTTTGAGAAGTGCTTAAGGGAAGTAGTTTCATTACAAAGAACAATGATGGAATGAGTGGGAGTAAAACGCAATACATTCGGCAACGCATCCGCATAATTGCTTTTCCTGCCAAAATTAATTAAAAATCTAACCAGAGGAATTATTGCAATATACCTTTATGAAGGCTAAGATGTAGCTTTTAATGAGACTGGGATAATCAAATCCTCACCCGCCCTTCTGCATTTGTTCGATGGCGATCCATCCGTCCGGGGTAATACCCATAATCTCGGTGGCAACGCCCAGCGTTTGATAGGTGTCGAAGAAAGCCATTCGTGCAATTGGATGGCTCACTTCGCTAATGATTGCAAAACCTTGTTCGCACAGATCACTAATAACCTGATCGAAACCGCTAACTGGCAAACGGAATGCAAGGTGCTGTGTGCCACCCGCTGGATACCGGGCGAGATAGTCCTGGAACATGCTTTGGCCGGAAACAGGCTGAACGAGTTCAATAGAGGTACCCCCGTTATAGGTCTGAGTAGTCAGCCATTCGCCGGCTACGGCCTTGCCGTTATAGGTCATACCCAGATCCTGTGCCCGGATAGGTTCCGGTTGGGGGAGACCAGCGATACCCAGGGCGCTCGAAAGGAATTTTATAGCGGCGTGAATGTCAGGAACTACCCAGCCGATTTGGGCCAGTTCAAGTTTAGCGATGGTGTCAGTGATACTGCTCATGTTTGTTTGCTGAAGGTTAGTTGATGAACAAAGTTAAGACGGAAGGGCTTCTCGCGGCAGGGGTATTTGCGACAATATGAAGGGGAGTTTTTGACTATTGGCACTTGACTCAATATCTGTGTTAGTCAACAGTGCGGGCATTGAGAAGCATGGCTTAGGTGAAGTATTGCCGAAGCCGAGTTCAAACTAGTTTTGGAAGCCAATTACTCAGATGTATTTTTAAACGCAACTTTATGGGTTCGCAAATAGCTGCGGATATTTTTATTTGAGTGGTAAAATAGTATGCTTAGTGGAAGCTTTTTCTGAAGAAAACAACAAACCTGTTTCGACCGGCATTCCATCTTGACTTTTCCAATTCGCTTATTTCCCATTCGATTTGATCCCTGGAATAATACTTATCTAAAATACCAAGCAGTTCAGGATAATGCTCTTTATCTTTTGATTCATCCCGCCAATGATCTGATTTATTAATAATCCTGGTTAGGAAATCCTTCTTGTCTGCCATGGCCAATTTCTCAGCATATTTGACAATTATGCTGTATGGAGTATTCTCGCGTATATATTCCAACATTCTCTTGTATTTCTGCTCATGGTTCATCAGGTTGAAAAAAAACGCCAAGGCATTTGGATCATAGGAAGCCTTATTATCAGCCTTTGACAGTATTTTGTACCGCCATTTTTTCCTTTCATCTTCCGTCGCTAATTGTTCATTAATAAATAAAAAATCATCAAAATTAAACGTCTTGGGAATAAGTTCTTTCAATATCGCCAACAATTTAGCGTTGTCATTTTCACGTTTGTATATTTCTTTTAGCAATTGAAGGTAAACCTTGCTATTCTCCTGCCGGTAATAGCCATCAATTTGTTCATTGCAATATTTTTCTGCCATTTTCAGGTGGCCGGAGTCAATTAGCAAGTTTATAAGTTTCTCATTATAGTCATCGAGAAGGCTTAGCGGCTTAAATGTATCATGGTAAACAGGGAACAGACCGGCATCCTTTATGATATTAAACACTGTTTGTGTATACATTTTCTCATCCTCATAATAGCGTTGAGGCTTGCGTTTGGCATACTGTTTTACTACCTTCACAGACAATCTTTCTCTTCTTTCCATACAGCTTGTTTCGAGAAGACTGTTTAATAACAACAGGTAATTAGTTCTAAGGCCGATAGTTCCATCATCTATACGATCAGCAAAATAGCCGGTGGCGATATCCCAGGCAATTTCGCTCTGCAGGTTATGCAAAGGCTCCAAAACATTTATAAAAAGGTTTTCCAGGTATTTTGTAAGTTCTTGGCTGGAAGACTTCATCTTTGCTTCAGTCGCTTCGCAGGCTTCAACCAGGGCATTAAAATTCAGGAAGGCATTCTCATCAGCTACTTGCGCGGTATATTTATTTATCAACAAGGCATGTATCTCTTTCCACAGGTCAACTATCTTCTTTACTTCACTTACTTCCAATTTTATCCTCGTGTTTACTACCGTTTTAACAGCATTCAGCGTAAGTTGTGTTACATCTTCCGGTGAATAATTTTTTTGCTGGTTAGAAAACTAGTGCGTAAATGCAAGTTCAAAATCCTTATTTTTTGCCAGGAGAGATTTTACCCAGGCTTTCAGTTTTTCAGGATCTGCCTCATCAATCAACAATTCCAATTGACTAACTTTTATACTGTCTTTTATTTTGATACTATCTTTTGGGGAGTTTGTTATAAATAAAAGTAAGGCTGTTTTATGACGGCAAAAGTCGCTCTTGCTTTCGCAATCACAGGTGTGGTTTAAAAGTATTCCCTGGCTGTTTACTTCAATGTTAACATCAAAGCTGTCGTTATTTTCATCCACATAAGCCTGGAAATGGCCTTTTTCAATCTCCTCGCACTCCCTTACACTATTTTTTTCCGTTTTTTTACAAGCTCTTTCGGCAAGGCGTCTTTGTAATTTTTTAATGAGATCTCCATATTATATTATTGCATCTTTCTAAATAGTGAGTCGGTCATCAGTATGAAACATTTACTGCAGAGTGAGCTGCAGGCTGCGTCCATTGCAAGCCTTCGGAAGTCAGCCGCCCTTTTCACCATTGAAAAGGTTGGAGGTACCCATAGTGAACCAACTGTGACCGTCTGGTAAATCGTGATTTAAAAATATCGTTTTTTTAGTTACTTGCATTTTATATACTGAAAATGAAACGGTACGCATATGCAAAAAACAGTACAAAACAATTTCTGTAAAATAAATAAATTTTTAGAATAATTATGAAAAAAACAATTGGTAGAATTACAAGCATCCTGGTGCTGACAGTTACTTTAGCGCTTTTAATTGCGAGTTGCCAAAAAGACCGTACCCCCCACCACGGCGATTATCCAGACAACGCGGACTCCATATTTGCCAACTCCAAATGTGCCCGTTCAATGCCAGTCATTTTACAGGTGCCTGCTGGCAACAAGCTGTCATTATTTTCCTACGGCAAGGGCGTGCAGATTTACCAGGTTCAGCGTAGTTCAACGGATAAGAATGTTTTTGTGTGGGTGAACACCGCCCCTGATGCAACGATATTTGCACGGGAAAATTTTACCAAACAACTGGCACTTCATTACGCCGGCCCAACCTGGGAATTTACAGATGGATTTCTTAAGGGAGACAAGGTTGTAGCATCAAGATTGCAGGGAGCCGCCAAAGATGTAACGGCGATACCCTGGTTGCTACTCAAGACGGTGGATTCTCTCAGCGTAAATAATAAAATAACCTATATCCAAAGATTATGTACCGAAGGCGGTTTGGCACCAACCACCGGAGCTGATGAAAATCATCTTGGCCAGGTGGTGAGTATCCCTTACACGGCCGCTTATCTTTTTTATGTCGCCGACAAGTATTGAGTGTTGAAATGTTGATGAACCCTTTTAAAAGTTCAGCCCAAAGCGCCACAACATGCTTATATGAAAAGATGCTGTGGCGCTTTGTTTGAAATAACAATACGGAGAGATGCTAAAAGGAAGTAACCAACCAGGGCACCATCACCCTAAGAGATTCTATATCCCTATCAAATCTATTTTCTTTTGAATTGCCTGTTTACCAGTCTGCGTCCTGGCGAGAGAAAGTGCCCGTTTAAAATGTTCCTTTGCCTGCCTGTTATTTATACCCGAGTAAAGCTCGCCCAATAAAGCAAAATAAAAATAGTTACTGGTTAAGTTTAGTTCTTCTGCTTCCTTAATAGCTGCTTGTTTTCCGGTTGCTTTTGAAAGTGCATAGGTTCTGTTAAGTGCTGCTATTGGTGAATACTCTATTTGCAACAAACGATTGTAAAGTTGAAGTATATTTTCCCATTTCTCTTTTGTATCGTCCTTTTGAGTGTTCCAAAAGGCAATGCCAGCCTGTAAATGATAGGGGGATATTTTATTACCGGTAGCAGCGTTATTCATGAAATATACGCCCTTGCTAACCAGGTCAGTATTCCAGAGCGAAGTATCCTGCTCTTCGTATAAAATAATCTCCCCATTTTTATCAAGGCGTGCTTCAAATCTGGAGGCATGAAAACACATCAGTGAAAGCAATGCATTGACCTCCGGTTTGTTGGTATATTTATTTTCTACAAGCATGTAACATAGCCGCATGGCTTCAAAGCAAAGATCTTTACGCAGCGTTTTATTTTGACTATAGGAATAATAGCCTTCATTAAATAATAAATAAATAGTTGTTAATACGGTGGCCAGTCGTTCATCAATTTCAGATTCGGCAGGAAGATCAATTTTTATTTTTTCTTCACGAAGTTTTTCTTTGGCCCTGAATAGTCGTTTGTTGATGGTTTCTTTGTTTGTGAGGAAAGCGTCTGCAATCTCTTCAATGCCAAAGCCACAAAGAACCTTTAGTGATAAGCCTATTTGTGCCTCCGCAGATATAGAAGGATGACAAATGGTAAACATCATCTGTAATTGGCTGTCGTTAATATTTTGGGGGGATAAATCGATGTCTTTATCGAGAAAACCAGGAGCGATGTTTTTTATTCCAGGGACTATTTTGTTTTCAAAAATAAGATCCCGCTGTAAATAGTTTATTGCTTTATTTTTTGCAACATTATAAAGCCATGCAGTGGGGTTTACAGGATTGCCTTTTAAACCCCAGGTTTGGGAAGCCGTTAGAAAAGTTTCACTGGTAATGTCCTCTGCAATTTCTATCTGGTCAAAACCGAAGCGTTTGCAGAGAACAGAAATTATTTTCCTGTATTCTGTCCTGAATAGATGCGGTATTAGTTCATCATTTTTCATAATAAGATGCCCCTGCAAATTTACCTACGGTTAGGACACAAGTTTTTAATGTATTTCCTGTCATTTCAGCCAAAGCGCACAGGAACTTCGCATAAATGTATGTTACGGCGCTTTGGGCTGAAATCTCTACGTTGGAGACAGCTCGCATGGTAGAGATTTCAGGGGAAGCGCGCAAGATGTTTTTATTCGGGAAGGTTGTGCCGCTTCGCTGACATGACAAAAAAAATTGAGTTGTATAATAGTAAAGCCTTCCATGAACTTTCCTGCACTTAATCTGAAAATACCTCCTAACAGTAGGCAAATTTACAGGGGCATTCGCTTTCTTATTTTGTGTTATCTACTCCAACAATTTTTCTCACTTCTACACTATTGCCTTCGCCATGCAAAATCGGGCAATCCTTTGCAAAGCTCACTGCTTCTTCAAAGTCTTTTGCCTTTATGGTTATGAAACCGGCTATTGATTCTTTTATTTCAGCAAAGGGTCCGTCTGTTATGATATTGTTTGTCTTTAAAACCTTACCCTCCGTTGACAGACCCGTACCACCAACAAATTTATTTTGAGCGGCAATACCTCCTACCCAGTCCTGGTATTGTTTCATATATCCCTGTAATTGCTCAGGCGAAGGCTGGGCTTCTTTGGTTAGAATGTCTAGTCGCATTAATAATAAGAATTCGTCCATTTTGTTTTCGTTTATATGTTGTTAGATAATTATTCTATATAGACCCTACCTTTTTCATTTACACACTTCTTGCCCATTTCAAATACGCGTTTCTTATATTAACTCAGTGTCCTGCTTTAAGTTGTTCCCTGCCATATTCATCTTCTACTTCACCGCCATGTCTATGCCAGCTGAGGGCTTCCTTCGCACCTTTATAAAAGCCGTTAAGCGTTACAAAATTGAATACTGATACCTTTCTCATTTTCTTTTTTTAAATAGTTATTGAATATTGATCGTATATACTATAACAAATGAGATGTCAGGAATAGGACAATACAATTTCTATATTTTGATATTTCTTGACTTGATATAATGATGCCATAATATCATTGTGGCAAGCGAACGATGCGGCCGCCAGGCTTCCGCTATTTCTAAGATTGATTCTTTAGTAACTTGCTTAGGAAGCTGCTTGATATTTTTTAATGCATTCATCATAGCCAGGTCGCCGGTTGGAAAAATATCTGCCCGTTGTAAAACAAACAACAGGTAAACATCAACGGTCCAGTCACCAATACCCTTTATCTTTTTTAATTCAGTTCTTATTTCTTCGTCTGGGCAGTTACCAAGTTTACCAAGCTGTAATTTCTTTGTGACTATTGCTTCGGCCAGGGATCTTGCATACGTGGTTTTCTGCCGGCTGAAGTAGCAAGCCCTGAGTTCTGCATCAGACAAAAGCAACAATTTTGGGGCGGTGATGGTTCCAATTTTTTCTTTAAGTTTCTCCAATGCAGCTTTTGCGGACGCTAACGAAACTTGTTGTTCAAGTATGATATGAATGATGGAAGCAAAAGATGCTGGCCTGCGCCATATGGGCGGGTGCCCATACTGCTGAAGGATAGATTGTAAGTGAGGATCTTTTTCTGCAAGCTTATTGCAAAGCTCCTGGAAATTATGCTTGTTAAATTGTTGAATCATAATTAAACTAATCTCGCAACTTTTTCATTATCAATACGGTGAATGTCTTTGGAAATTTTATGCAAATTATCCTACACTGCTTATCCTGCATGCAGTCGGTGCATTTGTTTATCAAATTAACCATTTACCATTAATATTGTTATATATGATGTTCCGTTTTATTTTTACACTTTAAATTTTAAATTTGTGGTTACCTGATATGCAAGAGCTTAACAGGTTGCCTGGAATATTTTAAAAAAAGGAAAAACATATGAGTATTGAAAAAGCTATTCTGGCCGGAGGTTGTTTTTGGGGTGTGGAAGAACTAATTCGTACCCTTCCTGGCGTAACATCAACAGTTGTAGGCTATACTGGTGGTGATGTGCGCAATGCAACGTATCGAAACCACGGTACGCATGCGGAAGCCATCGATATAACTTTTGATTCTACCTTATTGCCGTATCGCAAGCTATTGGAATTTTTCTTCCAGATTCATGATCCTACAACCCGTAACAGGCAAGGCAATGACAGGGGAACGTCTTATCGTTCAGCTATTTTTTACCTGGATGAAGCACAGAAAGAAACTGCCAGTACCTTCATCAACGAGATGACAGCTTCTAAAAAATGGCCCGCCCCAATTGTAACCGAAGTGGTTCCTGCATCTGATTTCTGGAATGCAGAAGAAGAACACCAGGCTTATTTGCAGAAGAATCCATACGGTTACACCTGTCATTTTATACGACCTGATTGGAAAATAGCTTAATCAAGCGGGCTATTGTTTGCGAAGTGGCTTCCTGTTATTAATTTTAAATCTATAGGAAGAATACCATGAAACACCGCCTACTTGTTATTGGGTTAGCGGTAGCAGTGCGTGCAACTGATTTTTCCAATTTCTTTTGGTGGAGCCCTGCTATTTTGAAAAGCTTCGATGAGCAAATACGGCCTGATGCATAGTAGTTATTTAATTGACGGTATATTAACACGTACCGCCCATTATTTTTATATTACTTTTTATGGGTTGCATAAACAGGTTGATTAAGAGCCAGGTAAACGTATTCATAATTTCCTTTATTCGACCAAAAGGGATGATTTGAAATGTTTTTCTTTGGCAGTAATTGTTGATTTGCAATTGTATCCCAACAGGCGACAATGCCTGTTTTTTTTGCTATATCGTTTTTTGATGATTGCAGAGGCAACATAGACTAGGCTTGCTTTTTATGGAGATCTTTCTAAATCCGGCTTAATTAAGATGATGATGCAGGTATGGACAATAGGAAACACGGCAAAGAAATATCATAATGAAATTTTATTACATTCGTTGAATACTATTTCGGGAAGTTTAGACAAGCATTCGGGAATTGCCGATATTTCCCGACCTTATTAATTAGAATAGCTTCGCCTGGTAAAATTCTATCATTCTTTAATTTAAAAACTGGAATTTATGAGCTATTTAAAAATAATCTGTTGTTTGTCTGCTGTCACTTGTTTAACGTTGGCATTTGCTTCCTGTAAAAAAAATGACACGCCAATGCCCCAATCGGTTACCATTACCGTGGAAAATGTTTTAAATTCCAAACCTCTTGTGCAATCGGCACCTTTAAAGGAGAGGGAACGCCTGGACTTATCTTACCGGGACAATCGGCAACCATCCATTTTTCTGCTGCCAAGGGAGAGGCGCTAACTTTTGCATCGATGTATGGCTGGTCGAACGATTTATTCTTTGCACCCGAAAATCCGGGCATAGCGGTTTATGATGTCAGTGGAAATCCTATCCAGGGGGATGTTTCTTCGCAGGTTAAATTGTGGGATAATGGAACAAGGATAAACCAGGTTCCGGGCGCAACTGTTAATCATCCGGGCGCTGCTGACAGCAAAAATATAATGGAGATTGCAGGTACCGATGCACAGGGGAACGCTTATTTGCCGGCCTCCCAATTGGTGAACGCAACGCTGATTTATGATGGCAATTCTTATTTCACCCTTACCTTAAAAAATATTTCAGGCGGAAAAGCCAATGAAACACCATTAAGTCCGGGAGTATGGGCGGTTTCTTATATCGTGGGAGGTAACTTATTAAATTCTTCCCCATTGTATGTAAAGGGTCAGCTGACAGCAAATGGACTTACATCCATTGCGGAAATGGGTGATAATGGCCCGTTACATACCTATGTAAGCACCATAACCGGCATTTTTACACCCCTTTCCCCTATACTTGTTGTGATATATCATGGAATCGAAATGCCTTTGTATAAGGTTGGGGAGAACGATCGCGGGCAAGGTTTAAAACAACTGGCGCAACAGGGAAATGCAGATATATTAGCAGCAGCTTTAAAAACTAAAGCAGGCGTGAAAGCAGTGTACGTACTTGCAGAACCAAAAACCAAAGTATTGCTACCGGTTATCAACGGACAAGCAGGCGGCACTGTTTCGCAGGAAATCTCGGTTGTAAAGGGAGATCGACTGGTTATAGCAACCATGTACGGATTTTCGAACGATTGGTTTTTTGCGTCTGCCGGGAATGGTGTTGACCCAATGATGAAAGGTGACATATCATCCAGCATTGGCCTTTATGACAATGGAACTGCTATTGACCAGTTTCCAGGTGCAGGGATAACCCAGTTTAACCTGGCTGGCACACCACTCGTAGAAAGTAAACCTATCATGGCAGTACCTAATCCAAATCCTTTTACAACCTTACCCGCCCTGAAAGATATTATTCATGTAACGCTTAAGTAATGTTAAAAGCAAGACTACTGTTATGTTAACTTTAAAATGACGCATTGGCAATCAGCCTTCAACTATCAGCTATCGGGAGGAGGTACTTCTCGCATTGTTTTCCTGATAGTTGACTGCTGATAGCTGATAGCCAGCATAACCGACAGGTTATTATTGACATGACACTTGATCATAAATCTAGTCTTGCTTTTATTTCATTCAGGCAGAGATTTCTTAATTTGGGACCAGAAGCATATGAAATTACATTTTGAAGACAAAAACACCAGTGGGCAGTTTACCGTGATTACAGGGGAAAGCTTCCTGAAAGCCACTGGTATATTAAATTGTCATAAAGAATCTGTTAATACAATTGTATGTAATACACATGGCCACCAAAAAGTAGTGATCGATCAGATTCCTTACACACTGCCAGCCGATTCAGTGCTTCCTTTGGTATCCAATCAGCATTTTGTATTTGAACAGCCAGAAAACCTGGTTGCCTGGCAGTTTAACCGTGATTTCTATTGTATTGCAGACCACGACGCGGAAGTAGGTTGCGTAGGGTTTCTTTTTTATGGAATTGAACATCCGTTGTTTGTAAAATTATCGCCGGCAGAAGTGGAAAGCATCTCGCTTATAGAAAAGCTTTGTGTTGAGGATATGCAAATAAAGGATAACATGCAGGGTGAAATGCTGCGAACACTTTTAAAGCGGCTGATCATTAACGTTACACGGATCGCCAAAAAACAAACCGAAAACTATACCCATTTTTCAGATGAGAAGATGGATGTGGTTCGCATGTTTAACCTTCTTTTGGAAGCTAATTTCAGAAAAGAACATGAAGTGCAGTTTTATGCGAATACCTTAAATAAGTCACCCAAAACATTGGCCAATCTATTTGCCATATTTAACTATCCCGCGCCATTAAAACTAATACATAGAAGAATTATCCTTGAAGCAAAACGCTACCTGAACTATACCGATATATCAGCAAAAGAAATCGCTTATGCGCTTGGATTTAAAAGTTCCGCGCATTTCAGCCGGTTTTTTAAGCAAAATAGTGGTAGCAATATTTCTTTATTCCGAAACCAGGTAACCTGATTAAAACGCACTCTAAATGATATCATCCTTTAAGTTACCTGGTGAGGTCATCAATTGAATTATCGTATTTAAAATCTCTATCATTTCACAAGCCAATTAATAGTATACTTCAAAAATAAATCATGATAAATAGAAAACAAACAGACTCGATTGGAGGAATATCACTGAAAATCCTGATTTTCTTTCTGGCGCTGGCAGGGTTTAGCAATAGGCCTGCAAACGCATCAATACTGAGCTTGGGAAGACCAGGCGAGCCAGCAGATACTATAAAAATGATAGATGGTGTGCCTTTAAAGCCGGAAGACATCAGCCCGTTACTCGCCGGCGAAAATATTCCACAAGTAAAACTTTTAAACGCTGCCGGGGAAAGTTTTGATCTGAATGCTGCCGTTGCTTTGAAACCAACTATCCTCATTTTTTATCGCGGTGGGTGGTGCCCTTTTTGTACAAAGCAGATGGCAGGGTTACAGGAAATTGAAAAGGATCTTACAAAAATGGGCTACCAACTCCTGGCAGTGAGTACTGATAGCCCGGAAAATTTAAAACAAACAGAAATCAAACAAAAGCTTACTTATACATTGCTATCGGATGCAGACATAAGTGTTTCCAAACAATTTGGCATTGCCTTTAAATCGCCAATGAATTACGACAAATTTTTACCCGGAACTTCAGGAGGAAAAAATGTGGACAAACTCTTGCCGGTGCCATCCGTTTTTATTTTAGATAGAAAGGGCAATATCCGGTTCGAATATATAAATCCCAATTTTACCCAAAGATTAAGCCCGGATTTATTGAAAGCCGCAGCTGCATCCTTATACGGCGAGCTGTAACAAGTGCTGCGATGGATTCCCAGGCACCGTATTTAATAAAATAAAATAACCTAATTTGGAAAACAGGCCCTTGCAAAGATTAACAAGTGTTATGTAAACTTTAAATGGACGCTTTGGCAATCAGCTTTCAGCTATCAGGAGGAAATTACTTCTCGCTGTTTTCCTGAAAGCTGACCGCTGAAAACTTATTGCCAACATAACCGACAGTTTATTATTTACATGACACCAGGCAAAACTATCCGATTTCGTGAAAAACGAAATGATAATAACTAATCAACCGCTTCAAATGAAAAAGATATTTTTTACTGCTGCATTAATCGCCTTCCTGACGGTAATGTATGCTGGTTACGGATTAAAGGTTGTCAATAAAAACCTTGTTACTGTAAAAAGTGACAGTGGGTTTGCCGTTGTTGAATTGTTTACATCTGAAGGCTGCTCCAGTTGCCCTCCCGCTGACAAAGCTGTGGCCAATCTTTTATCTAAGAATAATGATAATATTTACATTCTTTCTTACCACGTAGATTACTGGAACAGGTTGGGCTGGAAAGATATCTTTAGTAAAGCTGAATTTTCCGAAAGACAGAAACGATATGCTTCACACCTTTCTTTGGAAAGCGTATATACACCACAGGTAATCGTCAATGGGTCTACTGAATTTGTTGGATCTGATGAAAACAAATTAAATACTTCTATTTCCAATGGGCTAAAGAACAAAGGAAATTCTGATCTGAGCATCAGCTCTTCAAAAGCTAATAATATAGTCACCATTTTTTATGATATTAACGAACAGAATATAGTGATATTAAATATTGCGTTAGTACAGCCCGAGGCAACTAGTAGTGTAAAGCGTGGAGAGAATGGCGGAAAGGTACTTCACCATATAAATATTGTGAGAGAATTTAAGACAGTAGATGCAAAAGGAAAGGGACGTATTTCCATAGAAATTCCTAATGAACTATCCGGCACGATGCTAGAACTGATTGCTTTTACGCAAGCAAAAAATAATTTTCATATCCTGGGAGCCGCTAAAAAAGTACTACCAATATAAAGCCATCAAAGAGAAACTTACTCTGTCTTTGCGTTGGCCACGCGGGATAAATATTCCGGAGATATTAAAGAAAAAGCCCTTTCATGTAGAAGGGCTTTTTTATATCAATTTCTACCCACCGGCGCTGCCTACCCGGAGCGACGAAAACAGGATCGCTTAAACATATTCATACTCTTGCCTCAAAACTTTCGCAAAGGAATTAGTTCACGCAATATTATATCCCGTAAGTACAATCCACCCCATATCAACACACCAAATATAAACGGAAACCAATAAGGCTCGCCTAAACGTGCCATGCTGGCGATGGCACCACCCAGGTACGCTGTAAGTAAAATAGCTCCCAGGATTGCAGTACGTGGAATAATATAAAAAATGGTACTTATTAACAAAACAATTGCCAGGCCAACCATAGAAGATTCTGGCCATTGTAATTTAACAGTCCCCTCCACATAATGCGATTCTTTTATCATTCGCATGATTGAATCCATTAACAAGAAAAGAACGCATAACGTACTTATTATTCTTCCACTCCAAACGGCTGTTTTTGAAGGCATCTTTCCTGCTTTTTGGTCGATCCTGGTTTCCATAATAAATTTTTTTAATGGTGAATAAATTACTTTTGAAATTTATGATACAAACCTAATTGTATTATTTATTATTATAAATGTCTAAATACGGCATTTTTCGGGGGCTAATACGACAACAGTAGTGATCATTCATTTTTACTCAAATTTTAGCAGGCGGATTTGTTAATTTTAATGTCCAAACTTATTTTATCTATGAATTCATTAAAGCCGTTACTCACAACATATGCTTACAATATAATCGGTTCTTTGGAAGATGCAAAAGACATAGTGCAGGATGCTTTCCTGAAATTTGAGTTTATTAACAAGGAGAAAGTGAAAGACCAGAAATCCTATCTTATCCGCACGGTAATTAACTTGTCGATCAATTTCAAAAAGAAGTTTAAAAAGCACCGGGTAGAATATCCTGGTGAATGGTTGCCAGAGCCGGTAGATATGGTATACGCAGATTCCGCGTTAGAAAAAAAGGAAATTTTATCGTATTCATTAATGGTATTACTTGAAAAACTGAACGCAAAACAACGCGCCGTTTTTATTCTTAAAGAGGCTTTTGACTATGAACATGAAAAGATTGCGGATGTGCTTAATATTAACGTTGATAATTCAAGACAAATTTTAAACAGGGCGAAAAAACAACTGCAACAGGATGTTTCGAATAGCAATAAAAAAGTGGGAATGGATCAACTTACCAAATTTCTAGATATAATTCAGAATGGAGACACAGAGAGGTTAGAGGGAATGTTATATGAGGATGTTACGCTTGTTTCCGATGGTGGAGGCAAGGCGGTAGCATTCATCAATCCCATAATAGGCAGAAAGTCGGTACTGGCTTTGCTTGTGGGCGTTAATAAAAAATTCTATGCTGATTTTCGTGTAGAAAAAGCATGGGTTAATCATCAGCCGGCTTTGCTTTATTACGATAACGATGCATTAGTTACCTGCCAGGTTATGATTTTTAAAAATGACCAGCTGGAAAATATTTTTACGATGAGAAATCCTGATAAGTTAAAAACGCTTGAAAAAAAATCATAAAAACTGTCACGTTACTTTTCCTTTGATTGTCTTTATATAAAATACATTTTTATGGAAAGGATTTCTTACAATGAAGTACCGGAAGATTTTCTGAAAGTTCTATTACAAGTGCAGCAATATGTTGATCGTTCCGGCCTGGAAAACAAGCTGCTTGACCTGATCAAATTTCGTGTGTCGCAAATCAATAATTGCGCTTATTGTATTGATATGCACTACAAGGAAGCGACACAGGCAGGAGAAACGCCATTGCGACTAATTTCATTATCTGCCTGGAGGGAAACGCCCTATTATTCCCAAAAGGAACAGGCTGTCCTGGCATTTGCTGAATTATTAACAAAAATGCCTTCAGACGAAAACAGCGATCATGTTCATGATGAACTGGCAAAGCATTTTACAAAAGCAGAAATTGCCTGTCTCACGTTGGCCGTCATCCAGATAAATTCATGGAACAGGCTGGTAAGATCTTTTGGAACGGTACCGGGAAATTATAAGGTGCAAAGCAAAGCCGCTCTTGTTTGAGTCAATGTAAAAACCTGCATTGAATTTGATAATGCCTGTTAGCCATCCAGGCATTATCTCACCATCTGCAAGATTACAGATATGACGGCCATTCTTTTCATATAAATTAATATCAGTAGAATTTATAGTACTATCGAAATTTAGTTTAGATCCCGTAGATTCTTAAATTCTGTAAATTCTAATTCAGACAACATCCCCTGAAAAGGTAGTATATGCGGTAGTTTCGGTTATTTCTTACAACAGTGTTTAGTGAGAAATTTGTATGAAGAAAAACAAAAAATAAATGATTACAACTACAATAAACAAACAAGAAGAAATAAGACTAACTGCAGTGAGGTGGTTTGAGTTTATGATTAAGGGTGACGTAGAAAAATTATGTGCCATGACAGATCCGGGCTGGATAATAAATGGTGGTTTACCAGGACTGCCTCCCGGCCCAGCCGGCATACGCACACTTTTTGAAAATGTGGGACCGGTAAAGCAGCAATGGATGATAAACGACATAATAGCTGAAAGAGACAAAGTTGTTGTTCGTGCCACCAATAGAAGTATCCAGGATATTTTCCTGGAATTTAAAGATCATGAATGCCGACAGGTATCTTCAGCTATATTTATTCATAAAATAATTAACGGCAAAGTGGTGGAGACCTGGCGCAATGCGGATGACCTCGGTGGCGCTGCCGGAAAATAAAAAAGCAGACAGTATTTATTTGCACTATTTTTCAGTTATAATGAACCTGTTGCTTTTAAGTAAAAATTTCATGACTTAATTGAATATTCGAAAAACCATGTCAGCCATCATGAAACAAAAATCATATTCTCACGGTTTGAGTCCTTATGCGCTACTGGGCGAAACGATAGGTGAAAACTTGCGTAATACCTGTAACCGGTTCCCGCAACGGGAAGCGCTTATAAGCGTTGAACAAAATTACCGCGCCACATTCAGTTCATTCTGGCAGCAGGTAACGACGGTGGCAAAAGCATTTCTTGCCATTGATGTGCAGAAAGGTGATCGGGTAGCCATCTGGGCGCCTAACCGTTATGAATGGATACTGGTGCAATATGCCACCGCACGAATTGGTGCCATACTGGTAAACATTAATCCTGCTTATCGAATATCTGAATTAGCCTACGTACTTGGTCAGTCCGGCGTAAGCGTGATGGTATCGGCGTGCTCGTTTAAAGGCAGTGATTATAAAATAATGATTAATGAAGTAAGTAAATCAAATGAAAACCTGAGAGAAGTTATTTTCCTGGATGAGAACTGGGAAGATTTCTTGTCAAAAGCAAAGGAGATAAGTACAGAACGTTTAGAAGCCATTGAAGGTACGCTGCAGTTTGATCATCCTATAAATATACAGTACACCTCAGGCACCACAGGCTTTCCCAAAGGTGTTACGCTTTCACATTATAATATTCTGAACAACGGTTATTTTATCGGCAAGCGACTAAAGTATTCGGAGTGGGATAAGGTTTGCATACCCGTTCCTTTTTACCATTGCTTTGGCATGGTTATCGGCAGTTTATGTTGCGTATCGATTGGAGCCTGCATGGTAATACCTTCAGAAAGTTTTGATCCATTAAAAGTGTTGCATGCTGTTGAACTGGAAAAATGTACGTCTTTATATGGTGTACCCACCATGTTTATTGCTGAACTGCAACTGCCGGAATTTGCCCGGTTCAATCTGTCTTCCTTAAAAACAGGTGTAATGGCGGGCTCTCCATGCCCTGTGGAAGTAATGAAGCAGGTGCAATCTTTGATGAATATGAAAGATGTACAGATCTGTTACGGCATGACGGAAACCTCCCCGGTATCCACTCAAACAGTTGTGGGCACTTCATTTGAAAAACAGGTAGGCACTGTTGGTCTTGTGCAGGATCACCTAGAAATAAAAATTACTGATCCGGAAACAGGTGCGCTCCAGGATAGAAATGTTCCCGGTGAATTATGTACCCGTGGTTATTCTGTTATGCTGGGTTACTGGAACAATGCAACAGCCACTGCCGATGTTAAGGACCAGGCTGGCTGGATGCATTCCGGCGACCTCGCTACCATGGATGATGATGGTTATGTGAATATTGTCGGCCGTATCAAAGACATGATTTTACGCGGCGGTGAAAATATTTACCCGAGAGAAATAGAAGAATTTCTTTACACGCACGCATCCATAGCCGACATCCAGGTGATTGGAGTGCCCAGCGAAAAATACGGCGAGGAAGTAATGGCCTGGGTAAAATTCAAGGAAGGCTATTTTTTAACCACAGAGGAATTACATCAGTTCTGCCGCTCCTATATCGCCGACTATAAAATTCCGCGTTACTGGAAATTTGTAGATGCTTTCCCCATGACCGTTACCGGGAAAGTTAGAAAAGTGGCCATGCGGGAACAAGCAATTGAGGAGTTGGCCTTACAGGATGCCGCCTTGATAAAAACATCATAAATCCAATAGGAATTACGAATTTCGCCAGGAAGAAGCGTAATTCGTAACTTGACATAGTATATGTTACGTGTAAGATAACACATACATGGCTATCAGCCATCGGCTAGTACCCTTCAGCAGGTCAATCTATGATATGTTTCCTCCTCATTGCCGATAGCTGAAGGCCGATAGCCAAAACGTCTAATTATGGCTAACTTAACACTAGTTCCACTGGTCAGCCACCTCCCCTAGCCCCACGTTCGAATCAATCTCTCCTAATGGAATAGGAAAAAGAATATGCTTATCCAACACCCTCGGTGCACCGAAATTAGCCTGCGTTTCAATATTCATCGTTTCTTTTAAAATGCCCCATCGTTTCAGATCATTATAGCGGGATTGTTCCTCCATAAATTCTAATTGCCTTTCTCTTTTTAAGAGTTCGAGTACTTGTGTTTGACTATACGACTTCAGATATGTGAACGCTCCAATGCGGGTTCGAACCTGGTTGATAAAACCAATAGCTCCCGGGATATCATTGGTATTTAATTTACATTCGGCCCTCATCAACAGAACATCGGCATAACGTAACAAGCGAAGATTATTACTGCTTTTTAAATTATCCTCAAATTTTTTATATTCTTTATTCAGGGTCTTTTTATACCAGTAGCCAATGGTATCCGGGTATAGTTGCGATCCTTCGGCGGACTTATTCAGCCAGGTTGTAGCCCCTATACCACCATAAAATGTAAGCTTTGCCCTTGGGTCAGTGTAAGGAAGGGCGCTTTCATCAGCATACACAAAATCTTTTGCACGCCTGTTTGGAAAAAACCAGTTTCCCCAATCATTCCAGCCATACAACTGCTGGTGGGCCGTATGCGTGGAGGGTACATTGTTACTACCTTCGGGATTGCCTAACGGACCAAAAGTATTGTTGCCATCAAACCACTGAAACTGCACTTCAAAAAGACTCTCCTGGTTGTTCTTGTTTGTCTCACCGAAATTGTCGGCCCATTGTGCACCGGGAAGCAGGCTGTATTTGCCATTCAAGGTGGCAAACTGTGTCTCGGCTTCTGCATATTTTTTATTGTATAAATATAATTTACCAAGGAAGCCGGTTGCTGCACCTTTGGTGGCCCTGCCCACATTCACGGCATCCCAAGATTCGGGCAGCGCTGCCTGTGCCATTTTAAAATCACTTTCAGCTACAGCCCAAACTTCGTCTACAGACTTTGAACGGGCCGCATTAACATTGTTCGACTGATCGAAAGAGGTTCGTATGGGCACCCTGCCCCAATAGAAAGCCAATTGTGAGTAAGCATATCCTCTCAGAAAATGAGCCTCCCCGGAACTCAGACTCACTGCTTTATTAGCACCGTGTTTAGCGATATAATCAGTGCTCTTGTCTATCACCAGGTTAGAACGCAGTACCATTTTATAAAGCATTTTCCAGAAACGTTCCAGGGTGGCATTGGTATTAACATACTGGTATTGCCATAAAGCAGAAACAGCCGGCTCGTTGGCGAGAGCAGGAAGCGTTGGCTCGGCTTCGTTGGCCAGTACATCGAACATTTCAGGCCACTCAAAACCCATCATATTGTTATGATAGAATGTTACATAGATCGCATTAGCGCCCTTGCCGATCTCATCCGGCGTGTTAAAATAATTAGCATAATTATAAGAATTCGGATCGGCGAAATCCAGGATATCTTTTTTGCAGGAAGTTGATACAAAAATCAGTATAACGACCAGGTATATGTTTTTTATTGTGAGAAATCTTTTCATATATATCAAGTTAAAAACGGTAAACGTTGAACTTTAAACTGTAAACTATAATCCCACCTGTAACCCTATTGAGATTGATCTCGGAACAGGGAAATTTAACCAGGTAACTCCACGTGTCAGGTTCGATCCGCCAAATTCAGGATCGAAACCAGGAAAACTGCTAAATGTTAGCAGGTTATTTCCACTGCCATAAAACCTTAACCGCGTAAAGCCAAGCCGCGTTACAAAGTTGTCAGGCAGACTATAACCAAAAGACACCTGTCTTAATTTTAAATAGTCACCCTTAGATATCATCAGTGAGGAAGGCCTTGCATTCTGAGCAGGATCTCCCAATATTGCGCGGGGTACGATGCCATTGCCCGGATCTTGTTCGCTCTTCCAACGGTTAAGTACATACGTTTCCTGGTTTTGTACGGCTTTCATGCTACGAGTCTGTTCATAACCATTATAATAAACCTCGGAGCCAGATATTCCATTGAATAAAATGCTCAGGTCAATGGCTTTATAATTGAGGAATATAGATAGGCCATATAAATTTGTTGGAATAGAATTTCCAATCATCGAGCGGTCTTTATCATCGGAAATCATGCCATCTCCGTTCTGATCCTTATAACGAACATCGCCCGCACTGGTTGCCGGAAGCTGGTAGAATACCTGGGCAAGCTGCGCCGGTGTTAACGCCGGGTTTGCTTTTGCTGCTGCCGCACGCGCAGCCTGGTTGGCGGCATCTAACTCAGCCTTTGTTTTGAAAACCCCTACGGCTGTATATCCATAAAAATAACCAATAGGATTATTGATATCTGTTCTTGATACATTATCAATATATGGCTGACCCAGACCCAGGGAAGACACCCTATTATTTACATGCGTATAATTTGCTTCTATGTTGTAGCGGATGGCACCGATGGTATTCCTATAGCCAACCTGTAATTCAATACCCTTGTTAATACAACTGGCAGCGTTTACGATCGCATTGCCGCCAGTTACTCCCAGCCCATATCCCAACGATTCAGGACGTGGAACGGTAAAGAGTATATCATTGGAGTTTTTTATAAAATATTCAGCTGTTATTGAAAGCGAATTATGCATAACGGTCATGTCTATTCCAATTGTTTTGGAAGTCGTTGACTCCCATTTAATATCCTGTGAGGCGTCATCAATAACAGTGGCTCCACCAACGGCAACCGGAACGGTTCCGAAGGGATAATATACGCCATTGGTCCATATCTTCGACAAGTACCTGAAATCACCAATAGCATCATTACCCGAAATGCCCCAACTGGCCCGGATTTTTAACTGGTCAAAAATGTTCATGTCTCTTATGAAATTCTCCTCCTGCAATTTCCAGGCAACGGCAACAGAAGGAAAAGTACCCCAGCGATGCGAAGGCGCAAAACGTGGAGACCCATCCCGGCGCACGTTCGCTGTTAGCAGGTATTTGTTGTTAAACTGGTAGTTCAACCTTCCAAAATACGAAGCGAAAGCATATTTGCCAAAGCTTTCCCCGGAGATGGAACGGGTAGCCGCATTGAAAACAGACAACACATCGGTAGTCGCATAATTCTGACCGTAAAGACCCATGCTGCCGAATTGAGAAAAATTCTGCCAGGTGTTGCCTGCCATTAATGTAAGATCGTGTTTGCCAGCCTTTTTTGCATAGGTAAGGTAACTTTCAAAAATAGGATTAATGGAATAGCTGGTATTATCGGTGAAAGTATTGTCGATTGTTTGCTGGGCGCTGTTATTATATTTATCGGTTAACTGCGTATTTCGGTTAAACGACCCCGTTACCCCGTATTGCGCATGATACTGCAGACCTTTAAATGGTTCAATCTCCGCCCAAATATTGGCCTGGTAATCCAGGTTATGAGATACAGGATGTGTTAAGGCGCTTGTCATCACCGGGTTAATAGCATCGCCCAGGTCTGCCTGGCGATCTATAGAACCATATCCCCAATAATTACCTGTATCCCTCACTGGTAAATAGGGCGGCATATTGATCATGGAGATAAACTGTGATGGTCCTGCCCCCTTGCTGATGGTATAAGCTAACGCAACATTATCACCGAACCGCAGCCATTTTTTTATAGTAAAATTGTTTTTGAGACGAAGCGTCACAGCATCACGTTTGGGTCCGATATATATTTCATCCCAGTGTTTATACCCCATGCTCACATAAAAAGTAGCGCTTTCCGAACCACCCGCAAAATTTACATCTACTGAATTGCTATACGCCGTTTTAAACACTTCATCCTGCCAGTCTGTTACATCAACACGAACACCGGGGGTTAACAGTTTAGCCGGTATAGACTGGCCTGCGTTTTTTAATCCTTCCTGAACATAGTCAATAAATTGAGAAGCATTGAGTATGTCCAGTTTTTTTGGAGTGTTCGAAATACCGCTGTTTAAATTAATATAAATTTTTGTTGGGCCGGCCTTCGGCCTTTTTGTTGTAACAAGTATAACACCATTAGCTCCACGCGAGCCGTAGATCGCCGTAGATGAAGCGTCCTTTAAAACTTCAATGCTTTCTATATCATTGGCATTTACCATTGACATGCTGCCTCCTAAAAAGCCATCGATTACAACCAGCGGGTCCGTATTGTTAAAGGAGGTAACTCCGCGTATGCGTATGGAGCCTGCATTTACATCTACTCCTGATACTTTGCCCTGTAGCAAGGTTGAAAGATCAGGGTTTTGCCTGTCGCCGATATCTTTAAGATTAACCGAAGAAACAGAACCGGTAACGTCAGATTTTTTGGTGGTGCCATAACCGATAACCACTACATCGCTGCTTTGAACGATATCCGTTTTCTTCATCACAATAATGTTATCGCTCAACTTACCGACGGAAATTCTTGATTCTCCAAAACCAATAGAAGTAATAATAAGTTCTTTTTTGCTGGCCGGTACATTAATGGAAAATGTACCATCGGCAGCAGCCGCAGCAGCAATTTTAGCACCTGCCACACTAACGGTAGCGCCAGCCACCCCATCCCCTTTTTCGTCGGTGATTTTACCCGACACAGTGCGAATGGACTCTATCTTCGTTTGAGAAAAACTGCCCACATATGCATGCAGTAAAATAATCGTTAAAAGCAAGCAAGTCAATTTCATGACTGTCAAAATTTAGGTGGTGAATGAGTGCATTTAGTTCTTTACGTTTTCTTAAACTGAATTGAATAATGGAAATAATTTAACAACCAGTTGGGACTTTATAAGGGAGGTATTCTACTGTAACTTACCATAATGTATTCATCCATTCCATTTCACAATTCGATGTTTTTAATAACTACTGACTTATTGATGGGTGCTCTAAATACATTCACTTATAAAAGTAGTTTCCCTGCTGTTTTCGAATGCTTACCTGGGTAAATGCATATAGGGATATATAAGGAAAATCATTATGTGTGAAGGGAGGTAAAATGTTTGTGAGCAGGATCTTAGTTCTGGTGTGCAATATATAGATTGCAAAAGATTGAGAGTGATTGCGACACCTTCCTCTCTTTATTCCAGGCTACCGTTAAGACACTTCTTATTTTATATTATGCTTAATTATGCTTAGTCCTCCAAGGTTAAAGATAGTTGTAAACTGTGGGTCAGCCCTGTAAGGGTTGTCCAAATCATAAGAGTTGGAATTTTCATATAACAAAAGAAAAGAGGTGTCCTAACCGTAGCTTAAATAAGTAGGGGAAGGTAGCATAATTCCTGTTGGAGACATTCACATTTTGGGGAGATTTCAGATGAAGCGGGTAAGATGTTTCTATTTGAAAAGGATAAAGCACTTCTCTGAAAGGATAAACAGGTATGTAGTTACATAATAAAAAAAAACTTCAAAGAATATTCCTGAACTTAGGCCACTTCTGCATCCGACCAATCAGTATTTAGCATGTATATTTTCCCTCATGTGATTAAAAAACTGGGTGCGTTCCTTCTCCCCCACCAAACTTATATGCGTAGATTTCTTCATGAGGTTTTCCAGGTTACTAAACATGGCTTTATTGAAATTCTCGTCGCGGGTGGCCACAAAATATAGTACGCTATGATTGAGAAAGGTAACATGCGCGTTACCTGTATCTACCATAAACGTGTTATCTCCTAATACAAGTTCATTTACAAATAAGCGATATTCAGGCGCATTACTCCCGGGTTCCTGCCCTATGGCGAACCTTACCCCAAGCTCGGCTTCCCGTTCAATATGATTGATAAGTTCTTCCACTTTGGAATAAAGAAGCTTTACGTCATCCTTGTTGGAAAAAGCTCCCGATTCTTTATAAAATTCTATCTGACGTAATGTACTGTTTATACTTTCGATATTCCATATTTCCGTCAATGGAACATTATTGTATAATTCAATAATCTTTTTACTGGCAACATGATATTCTTTGTACCGCGGGTCATCTATTTTAAACTTAACTCCCTTCATGCTATCATAAAAAAGAATGGATTTCGTCCAGAAATAAAATTTGAAGGCAGCCAGTTCCGGAATTTGAAAATGCAGAAAGGGCGGAATATCCTTTATGAGAAAGTAAACGTGTTTCTTTTCAAGACTGTTCAGCCATTGAAACTGCTGTAAAACGTTGCTTAACCAATCTTCAAAACTTCTTTCGGCATTCCCCTTCAAATTGCCTGTAAAAACAAATGAATCCGTTTTAAGATGCAGAAGCTGGTCCATTGAAATTTTAAAATGACTGCATAGTTTCTGGATCTCTTCAAGGTCGATGGGTTTTTCACCACGTATGCGCCGGTATGCACTATCATTACTAATGCCAAGAATATCGGCCAGTTCATCCACCAGCGACAAATGTGGGGGCATTACTCCTTTTATATACTGGAAAAATCGAGTCTGAAGGGAAGATTGCATAAATGAATATACTATAAATATCTTTACGTATTTATTCCTGAGCCAGGTTTTTCATTTGGATATTATCTTAAATACGGCCTGGTGTTCTATTACTTCATGCTTTAGTGGTAATGGTTTTGAAAGCGCTTTTTAAAACAACCGGCACTAATTTATGAACGCAAAACTTGCAGCATATCGATGGAGATGTCTTGTTGGAGGCACCGATCTGTTTTCGCTAGTCATTAAAATAAAATCGAAGTACTTTCGGGGAGATGTAAGCGTCTTTCGGAGGGGAGGTATGAAATATTACATCCCACCAGATCACCGATACACCGAAACAGCTATTCGGGTATTTGCAGTGATGGTGAATATGAAAATTCTGTAGCCTTGGAAAAAGCCTGGCCGATACCCGTTGGTGAAGCAAGGCATGCATAAATGAATATAACACAAAGCCGGAGAATATGCCGGCAAAAACAGTGAGCCATCCTTGCCAGGAGATAACACACCATATAATTATGCCGATGTTCACGGTTAAAGACAACACTTTCATAACCTGTGTTATTCTAATATCAGTTGGATGATGATGGTGATTCAAGTGTGTTGAATAACCGCTTACCTTCTCTTTGTTCCCATCACCGTGCATCCGGAAACGATGGTTGAAGTATTCAATAAAGGTCCATGTAAGCCATCCCGTAAAAAACAGCAGCACTTGCGAGCAAAGCAGGGTGACGGAACGGATCAGCATGGCCGTGAGGAGATACGGAGAAATAACGGTTAAAAATAATAGCAGGCATTTAACCTTTTCAGCAGCGTTTTTTTTTGGTGTTACAATTAAAGATGAAGATTTCATAATACTATTTTTTATTATTAGAAAATAAGAGGAAGAGGAAGATGGAGTTACCGGCTTTCTTTACAGTTGATAAATTGGATGGTATGGCGGAGGCCTGTTTGTAAGGATGTGGGTTGATAGCCCAATTCACCGATTGCTTTCTTACTGCTAAAAGTTTTGTTGCAAAAAAGATGATCTACTCCTCCAGGGGTAACAAAAGGATCTTTGCCATTAATTTTACAAAACAAGGATTGCAGCGCAGCTATCCGCTTAACTATAAACCCTGGAACAGGAATAACAGTTGCCCTGGACCCCGATGCTGTTCGAAGTTGTTGAAAGAATTCTGCATAGGTTACATTCTCTCCGCCCAGGATATACTTCTCACCGGCAAATCCTTTCTCCATGGCCAGAATATGGCCTTTTACCACGTCACTGATAAAACAATAATTGGCAAGAAGGCCTGCTGGTTTAGGAATAAAAGTGATTTTACCTTGTACAAAATTTCTAATAACCTTGTTAACGCTCACAGGATGTGTTTCTATACCGGGCCCGTATACTTTGGATAGTGATACAATTACGGTGAACAGTCCTCTTTTGAGGTAGTATTCGCTAACAAGGTTTTCAGCAGCTAATTTCGATTGATCATAATCGTTGTTAATAACAGGATATCCTGAGCCTGTTTCAGAAACAGGTACATCTACTGACCTTCCCAGGATCCCGCAGGTGCTGGTAAAAACCAATTTGCGTACTCCTTGCTGAACTGCTTCCTCCAGCACATTTCTTGTTCCGTTCACATTTACTCTATAAAATTCGGAAGGTTCTTTTGCCCATAGCTTGACCATTGCAGCAGTATGGAACACAACAAGGCATTCTTTCATGGCATGCCTAATGGTTAGCCGGTTGGTGATGTCTCCTTTGAAAACGCGGATATTATTATGTTTTGGCACTCTTGGTGATTGCGGATCTCTGACCAATGCATGAACACAAAACCCCTTGCCTGCCAATTGCAGGCACAGTTCGTGACCCACGTAACCTGTGGCTCCGGTAATAAAAATTTTCATAATAGTAGTGTTTTAGGTATGTTTTGCCGTAATTGGCCGTCGGCTAATCAATTCTTTAGGTGCTAATTTGGCTTGACAGATTACTATACTTTTGTATAAAATCTGGAGGTGTCTATGCTTTGAATCGGGAAAAAAGCTGAAGGCCGAAAGCTGACAGCAGATAGCCAATAGGTCATGAAATGGTTAACCATATAAATAGTTACGTTTTCTTGATTAAAACAAACTCAAGCAA
>JBDSBP010000219.1:0-29920 GCA_039921525.1 Chitinophagaceae bacterium
GACAAAATACCACACGTATCCGGTGTAACAGGGCGGGGGCAAGCCCTGCCCCTACAAACGCCGCGCATCAAAAATGTTATTTACACGGGTGATATCGGCGCCGCTGATCGAAGACTCATACCTCACACCCAAAAGTTGAAGACTAAATTTTTTTTAGCCGAAAAATACAAAACCCCTATATTTGCGACGGCAAGTCTTATACGACCAGCTCCTGCTGAATCCCCCAGGGTCGGAAGGCAGCAAGGGTAAGCGGTTGAAGCGGTGCGATATAAGTAACTTGCCACTTTTTTTTATTTCCATCTCACATCAAATCCCTATATCATGAAATTTTTTATAGATACAGCCAATCTTGACCAGATAAGAGAAGCCAATGAATTAGGAATACTCGACGGTGTAACTACCAATCCTTCATTAATGGCTAAAGAAGGAATCAAAGGCGAGGCGGCAATTACGGCTCATTACAAAACTATTTGCGAAATCGTAGAAGGGGATATCAGTGCAGAAGTATTGTCTACCGATTTTAAATCAATAGTGGAAGAAGGGAAAAAATTAGCTGCTATTCATCCCAATATTATTGTTAAAGTTCCGATGATAAAAGATGGTGTTAAAGCCATCAAATGGTTCACCGATAACGGTATTAAAACTAATTGTACCCTTATTTTTTCTGCCGGACAGGCTATCCTTGCTGCTAAGGCTGGTGCTGCTTATGTATCTCCATTTTTAGGTCGGATCGATGATAGTGGCTGGGATGGGGTTGAGCTGATCGAGCAGATCTCCAATATATTTTCCATACAGGGATTCAAAACAGAGATACTGGCCGCTTCTATCAGGTCTGCCCTTCACATTATCCGCTGTGCCGAAGCCGGTGCCAACGTTTGTACATGTCCGTTGGAATCTATCCTGGGTCTTTTGAAACATCCTCTTACAGATTTGGGACTGGCTAAGTTTTTGGATGATGCAAAGAAGATGGGGTAGTTGGCCAAGCACTCATAAGTGCCTTTAGGGCCATATCATCAAATTAAGAATGTAGATTTACGGGAAAATAATGCATGATGCTATTCGTGTAGAGGCCCTGAAAGGAGCTAATATAGTAAGCCCTTTCAGGGCTATGCTGTATTTACCGGGCTTTTGAAAAACGTTAGAATCTCTATTATATATTAGCAAAGTCTCAATAATC
Source organism: Chitinophagaceae bacterium (assembly GCA_039921525.1). Taxonomy (GTDB): domain Bacteria; phylum Bacteroidota; class Bacteroidia; order Chitinophagales; family Chitinophagaceae; genus JADCRZ01. The sequence continues at coordinate 1,178 of JBDSBP010000219.1, forward strand.
ATGTTGCCGATATATCTTTCCCGGACTTGCTAAATTCGCAATTTCTCATCCTATGACTTTCCAGTCACTTGTTTCCTGCGTTTAGGCTGCTTCATCTCCTGCATGATTTCTTCTGTAGTCTTCAATATTTCATTGTCAGGTAATTTCTTAATATAGATAGTAATCGTTTTTCTAATCTTGCTATCAGCCTTTAATACGGCCGTAACAACTACGCTGTCGCTGTTAAAATCATTATCAAGTACCAGGCTGTTATCCTGGAATTTACCCGCAGAGGAACTAAATTTAAGCTCATGAGCCGTTAACGGAAGCCATTTGCCATTATTGGTTTTCCCATCCACATTAATATAATTATAAGTTCCTTTTTTTAAACTGTCGGTATATAGATGAAAAAAGATACTATCTACTAGTTGCGCCTGCAGAGCTTTGCCGGGAAAGAGCATGATCAAAAGAAGAAGGGTAGAAATGGTTTTCAAAATTTTCAATTTATTACTAAGAAGCAAATTACCTGCTAATAGTGGTTTGTATAGATAACACTTAACAAACTTATAAGGTTTTCCTCATACCTCATAGCTCATACCTCAAGCCTGACGGCTAAATAATTTTTGCGCAATCAACCCATCACCTTATTTTTGCTCATCAATTTATGAATTTAGTATTTCATATTCATCGCTTTTATCATCTGCCAAAAGGGTAGTCCTTGTTTTTTGTAGTTGCTATAAAACATTGAAGGGCTTACCAAGAGTAAGCCTTCGCTATTTTTACCCGGACTCAAAAAGAAAATACCTGGTTTGATGAAGCATCTGAACTGGCGGGTGGTATCTCTATTTAAGTAGTATGAAACATAAAATTCGATCATTAATTCATTACCCGTCGATAGACGGATCAACGACATGAAGCTTAAAATCGCTATTCAGAAATCGGGTCGCCTGCATGAAGACTCTGTTAAATTATTAAAAGAATGCGGTATCGATATTTCTAACGGAGTAAACAAGCTAAAAGCGGAAGCTTCTAATTTTCCGCTCGAAGTTTTCTTTCTCCGTGATGATGATATTCCCCAGTATGTGGAGGACTCCGTCGCGGATATCGGTATCGTAGGTGAAAATGTTGTGATTGAAAAAAACAGGAAGGTTACTATTGTTGAAAAGCTTGGCTATGGCCGGTGCCGGTTGTCTATTGCAGTGGGCAGAAATGAAGAATATGAAAGCGTAACTTATTTGCAGGGCAAGAGAATAGCCACCAGCTACCCCCTGATTGTAGACAATTTTTTAAAGATAAATAATATAGATGCCGAGATTCATGAAATCAGCGGCTCCGTGGAAATAGCACCTGGTATAGGGCTGGCAGATGCTATATGTGATTTGGTAAGCAGTGGTTCCACACTTTTCATGAATGGATTAAAAGAGGTGGAAACAATTCTGAAGTCGGAGGCTGTGCTGATCCGTTATGACGCACTGTCTGAAGAGAAGTTGCAGCTACTTAATAAATTGTTGTTCCGCGTTCAGTCGGTTAAAAAAGCAAAGAACAATAAATACATTTTGCTGAATGCGCCGAATAAAAACCTTAACAGGATCATTGCCTTGCTGCCGGGCATGAAAAGCCCATCAGTATTGCCTTTGGCGGAAGAAGGTTGGAGCAGTGTTCACAGCGTATTGAATGAAAATGAGTTTTGGGAAATTATTGAAAAGCTGAAAGAAGCCGGTGCCCAGGGAATATTGGTGATACCAATCGAGAAAATGATATTGTAAGAATATTTTTTAGTCGTTAACGTTATATTATCACAATCCGTTAATCATCGATTCTTTCGTGGTGAATGAGAACTATCGTGTACCCTATAAAAGTTGAGCTATGATGAATACTGAATTAATAGTTGATTACAATGCATCTATGTTAGATGAAATGCTGCGGTTATTTTACAACACGGTACACACCGTGAATGCAAAAGATTATAACACGGAACAGTTAGAAAACTGGGCCCCCGAAGCGATTGACAGAAAAAAATGGGCAGACAGGTTAACCAATAATGTTTGCCTGGTGACCATTTGTAACAAACAGATAGTTGGATTCGGCGAATTATCAGAAGAGGGAGGCATCGACACCATGTATGTTCATAAAAATCACCAGGGTAAAAAAATAGCCAGCCGGATTCTTAAGGAATTAACGGATTATGCGCATGAACACAGCTTTAAAACACTCACCACGGAAGCCAGCATTACGGCCAGGCCGTTCTTTGAGCGCCATGGTTTTAAAGTTGTAAAAACGCAAAGAAACCAATATAATAACATGGTATTCATTAATTACAAGATGAAGAAAAATATTGTATGAACGCGTTTCAGTAAGGGTAAAATGAAGCATTACCGGAAGCAGTGTTCTGCTGAAAGCCGATAGCTGAAAGCAAAGTTACAATTCCAAAAATTCCAATTTATGCAGGTAATAAAATATCCCGAAAGAAAGGCCTGGGAAGAAATTTGCAAACGCCCGGTTTTGGATATTTCCTCTCTGGAGATAAGTGTAAATAATGTTTTAGACGAAATAAGGGAAAATGGTGCTAAAGCATTGAAACATTATACTTCTCAATTTGATAAAGTCTCAATTGATAATCCTGAAGTGTCATCGCTGGAAATAGAGGAAGCTATTGCACTTATTCCGCGTGACCTGAAAGATGCCATGTTACAGGCGAAACAGAATATTGAGAAATTTCACGCCCGGCAATTAGAACAAACAGAGATAATTGAAACAATGCCCGGTGTAAGATGCTGGAGGAAAAGTTTGCCCATAGAAAAAGTAGGACTTTACATTCCGGGAGGAACCGCCCCGTTATTTTCCACTCTTCTTATGTTAGGTATCCCTGCTATGCTGGCCGGTTGTAAAGAGGTTATTGTATGTTCTCCCCCAAACAACGAAGAAAAATTACATCCTGCTATTTTATATGCTGCCTCGTTAACCGGCATTACCCGCGTATTTAAAGCTGGCGGTGTTCAGGCAATCGGCGCAATGGCATTTGGCACCACTGCCATTCCAAAAGTGTATAAAATTTTTGGTCCTGGCAACCAGTATGTAACCTGTGCCAAACAGTTAGTACAGAAGTATGGCGTTGCCATAGATATGCCTGCCGGTCCCAGTGAAGTGGCTGTATTTGCTGACGCAACGGCGAATCCTGTTTTTGTCGCTGCCGATCTTTTAAGCCAGGCAGAACATGGTGCGGATAGCCAGGTGCTGTTGGTATGCAGCTCGGAACAATTAATAGAAAAGGTGATCCAGGAACTGTCTCGCCAGATAAAAGATTTAACCCGTGGTGCCTTTGCGTCAAAAGCGTTGGAAAATAGTAAGATTGTTTTAGTAAAGGATGAGCAGCAAGCTATCGAACTGTTGAATGAATATGCGGCAGAGCACCTGATATTATCCTGCAAGGATGCTGAACAGTTGTCAGAAAAAGTGGTGAATGCTGGTTCTGTATTCCTGGGTCATTATTCTCCTGAAAGTGTAGGGGATTATGCCAGCGGTACCAATCATACATTGCCGACGAATGGCTACGCGAGGACCTATAGTGGCGTAAGTGTTGACAGCTTTGTAAAAAAAGTCACTTTTCAGCAACTAACAAAAGAGGGATTGAAAAATATAGGTCCAACCGTTGAGATACTTGCTGCTGCAGAAGGGCTTGATGCACACAAGAATTCAGTATCGTTGAGACTGAGAGAAATAATGGCTAATGGTTAATGGTTTATTGTTTATGGTCATTATAAAAGTGTTAATTATACTCTACGAAACGGACATTGCGCTTATTTTATAACTATATCACCCATTCCGAATGTTCAATTTAGATAACTTGCTAAGGGAAAATATTAAAAAATTGGTTCCTTATGCATCTGCAAGAGATGAATTTAAAGGAGAGGCCAGGATTTTCCTGGACGCTAATGAAAACAGTTTTGGTTCTCCACTAACGCATTGGTATAACCGCTATCCTGATCCGATGCAATCCAGATTAAAAGAAAAGATAAGCGAAGTTAAAATGGTGGCGCCCGCTAACATTTTTCTCGGCAACGGCAGCGACGAATGTATCGATATATTATACCGTTCGTTTTGTGAACCCGGAGTAGATAACGTAATTATTGTTCCGCCAACTTACGGTATGTATGAGGTAAGCGCGAATATTAATGACATCCATCTCAAAAAAGTTCCGCTGACAACAGATTTTCAATTGAATTTACCTGCTATTGAGGGAGCTGTAGATGAGAATACGAAGATAATGTTCTTGTGTTCTCCCAACAATCCTACGGGCAATTCTCTGGTGCGCGGGGATATTGAAATAATATTAAATAATTATTTTGGGTTGCTGGTAATTGATGAAGCTTATATAAACTTCTCCCGTAATCGTTCTTTTGTGCAGGAACTGCTGGAATATCCCAACCTGGTAGTGCTGCAAACTTTATCAAAAGCCTGGGGACTCGCAGCCCTGCGTATTGGAATGGCTTTTGCGGATGATAATATTATTCGTATTATGAATAAGGTAAAGCCTCCCTATAATATCAACCAGGCCTCCCAGGAACTAGCCCTCCAGGCATTGGAAGAGGTTGACCAGGTAAATAATATGATCCTTGAAATTGTTGCCGAAAGGGAGGTACTCGTACAAGGCTTGCACGAATTACCCGTTGTTATAAAAATTTACCCGAGTGATGCCAATTTTTTATTGGTAAAAGTTACGGATGCACGGGCCGTTTATGATTTTTTATTAGGAAAGGGAATCGTGGTACGCGATAGAAGCAAAGTGCAATTATGTGAAGGATGCCTGCGAATCACTGTGGGCACTACCCGGGAAAACCTGGAGTTGCTGGACGCTTTGAAATGTTTTGTTCAGAATTAAGTAACGAATGATATGAAAGGTAAATTTTATAAAATTGCATATACCGGTAGTTAAAAAAGTAAGCATGAAAAAATTTTTGTTATTGAATGCACTTATAGTTGTATTTTCTGCTGCCTGTTTGAGTTTTACGCACCGTGGGTCCAGACAGGCAGGTATAACGGCATCCCTTAAGCGAGGGGAGGATGTATTTGCCCAAAATTGCCTCGGCTGTCACCAGGCAGATGGGGGCGGGGTGCCAAACCTGAATCCGTCACTCATAAAAACAAAGTGGGTGCTGGGTGATAAGAAGGCGTTAATTAAAGTAGTTTTACAGGGATTAAGCGGGGAGATAGTAGTAAACGACGATACCTATAATAATGCTATGCCTCCTCAAGATTTTCTCAATGACCAACAGGTGGCAGATGTGCTGACTTATGTAAGAAACAGTTTTGGCAACAAAGCCGCGGCAGTAAAACCGGCAGAGGTGAAGGCTGTAAGGGCGAAGCTGAAATTATAGCTATTGGCTATTGGCTTTCAGCTATCGGCTTTAGTTCAGATGTCATTAAGTTTATATTATCTGATATTCAAGTTCCAGAACATTAAATATTTTTTTTAAGTAAACAATTTTTAAATACAAATAGCTGACAGCTGAAAGCTGAAAGCTGAAAGCCAATTATGAAGAGAGTCCTATTCATCGACCGCGACGGAACATTGATTTATGAAGCGCCTCCCACCTACCAGTTGGACTCATTCGATAAGTTAACTTTCTATCCGCAAATGTTTGAATACATGGGCCGTATTGCCCGTGAACTGGATTATGAACTGGTTATAGTAAGCAACCAGGATGGGCTCGGTACGGCTGATTTTCCGGAAGATACTTTCTGGCCATTACAAAACCTGGTTATGAAAAGCCTGGAAGGGGAAGGTATTCATTTCAAAAATGTATTAATTGATAGAACCTATCCCCATGAAAATGCACCAACGCGTAAACCAGGAATTGGAATGTTCAGTAACTACCTCGATAACCCCGCTTATGATATACCCAATTCATACGTAATCGGCGACCGGATTACCGATATTCAATTGGCAAAAAACCTGGGATGCAAGGGGATCTGGATCAATAACGATGCTTCATTGGGAGCTGCGGAAATAACGGATAAAGTAAAAACCTTGTACGATTCGGGCACCATAGCTTTGGAAACCAACGAATGGAAAAGGATCTATGAATTCCTTAAACTGGGATTAAGAAAAGTTGTTCATGAACGCAACACTAATGAGACGCAAATTAAAATAGAATTGAATCTCGATGGTCAGGGAAAGTCTGCCATTGTTACCGGTCTTGGTTTTTTTGATCATATGCTGGACCAGATAGCCCGCCATGGAAAAATGGATCTTACCATCCGTGTGAATGGTGACCTGCATATAGACGAACATCATTCCATCGAAGACACTGCCATTGCCCTGGGCGAAACCTTCGCTTTAGCCCTGGCAGACAAGCGGGGTATGGAGCGGTACGGTTTTGCATTACCCATGGATGATGCGGAAGCAAAAGTGCTGATAGATTTCGGCGGACGAAGCTGGCTGGTGTGGGATGCTACATTTAAACGGGAGTATATCGGGGAGATGCCAACCGAAATGTTCTTTCATTTTTTTAAGTCATTCTCCGATGCGGCCCGGTGTAACCTTAATGTTGAATGCCACGGTGAAAATGAACATCATAAAATAGAAGCTATATTTAAAGCCTTTGCCAAAGCTATACGCATGGCCGTTAAGAGAGATCCTATTTCTAATTATTTGCCGTCGACAAAAGGGGTGCTGTAATTTTAGGTATGAGGTATGAGCTATGAGGTATGAGGTATGTGCGGTTGATAGCGCATGGTTCATGCAAACCTATAAGGTTTGCATTCTTAGGGCTGGCATCGCGGGTTCAAACCTTATAGGTTTTAATCGGAGACTCCGCTTTTCAAACCTATAAGGTTTGAACTCTAAGGAAAAGCAACCTGGAATCCAAACCTTATAGGTTGAACTTAAAATTTTTATATGAAATACGTGGCAGGGATTATTTTATCATTGATGATCAATATTGCTTTTAGCCAAAATACTCATCTTTCCAATCCATTATTCACGCAGGAAATTGCAAGCAGGCTGGCTGCCTTGCCACTTCATTGCATCGTAAAAGAATGGCCTAATAAAACAGGTCATACGTCGGATAGCAGCAGCGATCATTTGTTATTACCGCATGAGTTGCATCCTTCTTTCTATGGTTGTTTCGATTGGCACTCAAGTGTACATGGTCATTGGATGCTGGTTAAATTACTGAAATCATATCCGGCGATAGCAGAAAAAGAAACCATTATCGCAGTTCTTAACAATAGCTTTCAATTGGAGAAACTAACAACCGAAGCGAATTATTTTTCGAAATACAAAACCAGCAGTTCTTATGAACGCACCTACGGCTGGGCGTGGCTCTTAAAACTAGACGAGGAGTTGTTTACCTGGCACAATCCGATGGCTCGCCAATGGCACAAGAATTTACAGCCTTTGACGCAAAAAGTAGTGGAACTTTGGACTGGCTTCTTACCCAAACAAACGTATCCAAACCGTACTGGTGTTCATCCCAACACCGCCTTCGGTTTATCGTTCGCGTTAGACTGGGCACGCACGGTCAAGAATACAGCTTTTGAAAAAATGCTAATTCTTAAAAGTCTTGATTACTATGCCGGTAATAAAAACATTCCTGCCAATTATGAACCGGATGGAACTGATTTTTTCTCGCCTTCCTTGGAAGTAGCCGATTTGATGAGGAGAGTGATGCCTGCCAAAGAATTTTTGACCTGGCTGGCCACATTTTTTAACAAAGAAGGCATTAAAAGAGTAGCGGAGCAACCGGTGGTGAGCGACCGCACTGATCTTCAAATTGTACATCTTGATGGATTAAGTTTGAGCAGAGCCTGGTGTATGAAAGGGATAGCCAGTGTATTGCCTGCTTCTCATCCCTATAAAAAATTATTCATGGAAACCGCGGAAACATTCCTGCAAAGCGCCTTGCCGAATGTTACTTCCGGAAACTATGGCGGCGATCACTGGCTGGCGTCGTTTGCGGTGTATGCCATCTTTGAGTAAGGGCCATCAGCTGTCAGCTATCAGCTATCAGCTTGCTGTTTTTTGAATAATGTCCTGTCAGCTAATAGCATCGTACAAAACGTTTGTGTGGTCTTAAAGTTCAAGAGTTGAGCTGATAGCAGATAGCTGATAGCCGATGGCCACACCTCACACCTCATACCCAAAAAAAGATTTTTTTTGCTCATTTAAAAAATGTGCTGCATATTTGCATTTCAATGGCAATCAAAAACACAAATATGAAATGGTGGTGGCATATAATCTCCGAACGGGGCTAATTATGCTATTGCTAATTAATATTGTATAGAATATACAGGCCCCGGATGTTTCCGGGGCTTTTTTTATACCCCGGACGCCTGTTGACACGTGGAGCGGAAGTAATTAGTTGTTAGAAATTAGTTGATCAATAAATAGTCTTATAATTCGTTTGTGTATACAAACAGGTAAAATAAAATCCTATCGGGTGTAAATTGTATGAAAAAAATAGAGATAACCACCGTCTACAAAAAGCTGCTTGCCGATATATTTACACCAGTGGGTATTTACCTTCGACTGCGTGACCGCTTCCGCGATACTATATTGCTGGAAAGCACCGACTTCCATACCGGCGACGATAGTTATTCATTTATCGGCATAAATGCAATTGCCGGTATTGAAATAATTAATATGGAAGCTATTGAATATAAATTTCCCGGACAGAAAGTAGAAAAGGCTGCCATAAAAAACACATCGGAGGTTCCGGGTTTGTTATGGAATTTTATGCAAAGATTTATTGTAAATCCTATTGGGGAAAAATCTGTGCATGTGGGCCAGGGGTTGTTTGGTTATTCCACTTTTGACGCGGTGCAATTTTTTGATACCATTGAATTTTCATCCAGGCCACAGCCGCAGGCCATTCCTTTGATGCGTTACAGGTTATACCAATACGTAATAGCCATTAATCATTTTAAAGATGAATTATTCATATGTGAGAATATGGTGAACGGCCTGGAAAGTGATATCGATGTGGTAGAAAGTATTATCAGAAGTAAAGATGTTCCGGTATTTCCTTTCCAAACAAATGATAAAGAGACTTCCAATATGACGGATGATGATTATGTTGAGATGGTAAAAAAAGGAATTAGTCATTGTTATCGCGGCGACGTTTTTCAAATTGTGCTTAGCCGCAGGTTCCAGCAACGATTTACGGGTGATGAGTTTAATGTTTACCGGGCCTTGCGCAATATTAACCCCTCTCCCTATTTATTCTATTTTGATTATGGCGATTATAAACTCTTTGGCTCCAGCCCGGAGAGCCAGCTTATTATACATGATGGCAAAGCCACCGTACATCCTATTGCCGGCACTTTTAAACGATCGGGTGATGATATTATCGATCGTCAGTCGGCCGAAAAATTACTTGCAGACCCGAAGGAAAATGCCGAACATGTGATGCTGGTTGACCTGGCACGAAATGATTTGAGTCGCAAATGCGACCAGGTGTATGTAAGCAGTTACCGTAAAGTACATTATTACAGTCATGTTATTCACCTGGTGAGTGAAGTAACAGGAAGGGTTACTCCAAATAATAATCCTTTTGAATTATTAGCTGTTACTTTTCCTGCCGGTACGTTAAGTGGTGCTCCTAAATTTAAAGCGATGGAACTCATAGATAAATATGAACCTACCGCCCGTAGTTATTATGGCGGATGTATTGGTTATATGGGCTTTGATGGCACCTGCAACCAGGCCATTATGATCCGAACGTTTCTTAGCCAGAATAATACCCTGGTGTACCAGGCAGGAGCAGGAATAGTGGCCGCTTCCCAACCCGAAAGTGAATTGCAGGAGGTGAATAATAAATTGAATGCTTTGAAGACGGCGATAAAAATGGCGGGAGAATAAATATTAATGGTTAAATATTAATGGTTAATTATTAATGGTTAATGGTTAATGGTGAGGAGGCTTTGAATATAAGATAGCTGATAGCCGATAGCTGAAAGCCGATAGCCGATAGCTGAAAACCGATAGCCAAAAGATATAAATTTTAAACTACTAAAAACAACAACGTGCTGCGCATCCTTGTTTTTGACAACTATGATTCTTTTACTTATAACCTGGTTCACCTGGTGGAAAAGATCATGCATATTAAAGTGGATGTATATCGTAATGACCAGATTGCTTTAGAAAAGATAAAGGAATATGATAAAATTATTTTATCACCAGGTCCTGGTCTTCCGGAAGAAGCGGGTATATTAATTCCGTTGATAAGAGAATATGCGCCTTCCAAATCCATACTGGGAGTATGTTTGGGGCACCAGGCCATCGGAGAGGCATTTGGTGGTACTCTTACCAATTTGTCAAGTGTATTTCATGGAGTAGCCACCCCGGTTAACATCGTGAAACACAAAGCAACTCCGGGCATCAATGATTTGTTTGCCGGTTTACCAGATGAATTGGAAGTAGGCAGGTATCATAGCTGGATCGTTTCAAGGGATAATTTTCCTGGTGACCTGGAAGTTACAGTACAGGATGAGAACGGTTTTATAATGGCCATGCAACATAGGAAATATGATGTGCAGGGAGTGCAGTTTCATCCGGAAAGTGTGTTGACACCGCAGGGGGAGCAATTGCTGAGGAACTGGCTTGGATGAGCTGTCAGCTGTCAGCCTTCAGCTATCGGCTATCAGCCTTCAGCTATCGGCAGTCAGGTACAGTTAAACTTTAAAAAAGGAAGACAATTATATAAAACCCTTAGCTGATAGCTGATAGCGGACAGCTGATAGCCATAAACTTCAATCACAATGAAAAAGATTCTTCAATATTTATTCGAACATAAGGCGCTTTCCAGGCAGCAAGCCAGGGAGGTTTTGGTTAATATGGCTAGATCTGCGTATAATGAAAGCGAGATCGCTGCTTTCATCACGGTTTATCTTATGCGCAGTATTACTATCGATGAACTACAGGGCTTTAGAGATGCATTATTGGAGCTTTGTGTAAAAATTGATATGTCTGCCTATGATGTAATTGATATTGTAGGCACCGGCGGGGATGGAAAAAATACATTTAATATTTCAACATTAAGCTGTTTCATTGTGGCGGGATCGGGTAATAACGTGGCCAAGCACGGTAATTATGGCGCTACTTCCATCAGCGGTTCGTCTAATGTAATGGAAGAGCTGGGGTATAAATTCAAAATCGATCATGACCGTTTGGTGAATGAGGTGGAAGAAGCGAATATCTGTTTTTTGCATGCACCCCTGTTTCATCCGGCCTTAAAAACAGTAGGGCCTGTTCGGAGAAACCTGGGTGTACGAACCTTTTTTAACATGCTCGGACCCATGGTGAATCCTGCTTTTCCCAAATACCAGTTGGTGGGTGTTTACAACCTGGAAATGGCACGGATCTATAATTACCTTTTACAACAAACCGGTAAGGCATTTACTATTATTCATAGCCTGGATGGACATGATGAAATTTCCCTGACGAGCGACATTAAAGTTATTACGAATGAGGGAGAAAAACTATATACACCAGAGCAGATAGGTAAACGATCCGTGAGTCCGCAGGATATTTATGGGGGAAATTCCGTCGCAGAAGCGGCAAAAATATTTATGAAAATTCTGAAAGGCGAAGGAACCTGGTCTCAAAATGCAGTTGTATTGGCGAATGCGGCAATGGCACTAAATTGCACTGGCAAATACCCAACCTACAACTATGCCTACGAAGCAGCCGTAGAAAGCCTGGAAAGCGGAAATGCATTTAGAAGCTTGAAAAGGCTTATTGCTTTGCAGTAGGCATCAGGCATAAGGTATGAGGTATGAGGTATGAGGTTACTGCAGGGGCAGGGCTTGCCCCCGCCCTGACGCCACGGAAACGGCTAAAATATTGACGAAATGTGGATAAACTTGTGGGTGTATCAAGTGTAGGGCAGGGGCAAGCCCCGCCCTGCAATGATAAAAATTCTCAAAACAAGAAAGGAAATATTAATAAAGAAATATGTCGGAAAACATCCTGGATACCATTATCAGGCACAAGACTGAAGAAATAAAAAAAGCCAAAGTCGCCGTTTCCATGGGGGAATTGGAGCGAAGCAAATTTTATAACCGAAAAACCTTGTCCTTAAAACAATTTTTACAGGATGCAACTCGCACGGGTATAATCGCTGAATTCAAACGTAAATCACCATCAAAAGGCATTTTTAACAGCGATGCTAAACCGGAATTGGTAACCAGGGCTTATGCCGAAGGCGGCGCCTCCGGATTATCTATATTGACAGATGAATTTTTTTTTGCCGGTAATAAAGAAGATCTTGTTAAGGCAAGATTTAATGTAATTCCTATTCTAAGAAAGGATTTTATCATTGATGAGTACCAGATAGCGGAAGCAAAAGCTATTGGTGCAGATGTGATACTTTTAATAGCCGCTTGCCTTACACCCGTCCGGGTACTTGAATTAGCATCCTATGCAAAGTCATTAGGGCTGGAGGTATTATTGGAGATACATAATGAAGATGAATTGATTCATATTTGCGAACATGTTGACCTGGTAGGAGTGAACAACCGTGACCTAAAAACGTTTACCGTGGATGTAAACCGTTCCATTGAATTGGTAAAAAAGATACCCGAGGGTAAAATTAAAATCTCCGAAAGCGGTATCAGCGATGTAAAAACTATAATGCTTTTAAAACAACATGGATACAGTGGATTTTTGATTGGGGAAACATTCATGAAAGAAAAAGATCCTGCGATTGCTTTTGCCAGATTTGTTCATACTTTAAAAAATGGCTAATTATGAGAGTAAAAGTCTGTGGCATGACTCAACTGGATCAGGTAGACCAACTGAAAGAGATAGGTGCAACGTTCGCAGGTTTTATTTTTTATCCCAAATCACCCAGGTATGTGCTTAGGCACCTGACCACTGCCCAGATAAAAAAAGAAAACAAGGTTAACAAAGTGGGTGTTTTTGTAAACGCCTCTATCGACAGCGTTTTACAGATGGTAGATGAGTGCAGGCTGCACATGGTGCAACTCCACGGCGATGAATCACCGAAGTATTGCGAGAAGATAGCGGATTATATTTCTGTAGTAAAGGCGTTCCGGCTAAGCGATAATGATCATATTGAATGGATGATTAAACCCTATATGGGAGTGTGCGATATGTTTTTATTCGATACCGAAGGTGCCGGTTACGGTGGAACGGGTAAGAAATTTAACTGGGATATACTGCAAGGCAGCGTTATTGACAAACCATTTTTTCTAAGTGGCGGTATTCAGCCAGATGACTCTCATAAGTTAAAAGGATTTGCCAATGAACCCGCAGCCAATGCCCTGTTTGCCGTTGATATCAATAGTAAGTTTGAAATAAGCCCCGGGGTGAAGGATATGGATAAGATCAGGAAATTTGTGAATGAACTGAAGGAGTAGCTATCGGCTTTCGGCTATCAGCTATCAGCTATCAGCTTTGTTCCCAGGCATTGAGAAACCGAAAAAAATTTCTAAAAAGGAAGATGCTGTCAGATTTAATCGGAAGTATTTATCCTGAAAAAAAAGCTGAAAGCCGATAGCTGATAGCCGGAACTCTTAACTGAATAAAAATGAACAAATGACATACAGCGTAGATGAATACGGTTATTATGGAAAATTTGGTGGGGCGTATATCCCGGAAATGTTGTACCCTAATGTAGAAGAATTAAGGACCCGTTACCTGGAGATTACCAATGATACTTCTTTCCAACGCGAGCTGGCGGAATTATTGAAAGACTATGTCGGTCGTCCAACACCGTTATATTATGCCAGGCGCCTGAGTGAAGAATATAATACCCGGATATTTCTAAAGAGAGAAGATCTCTGTCATACCGGTGCCCATAAGATTAATAACACGGTGGGCCAGATTTTACTGGCTCAGAAATTAGGAAAAAAAAGAATCATCGCAGAAACAGGTGCGGGGCAGCATGGCGTGGCAACGGCTACTGTATGTGCCCTGAAAGGTTTGGAATGTATCGTTTATATGGGAGAGAAAGATATTGAGCGGCAGGCGCCCAATGTTGCCCGTATGAAAATGCTTGGCGCTACCGTGGTTCCTGCGCTTAGTGGTAGTAAAACGCTGAAAGATGCCACCAATGAAGCTATCCGCGATTGGATCAATCATCCGCATGATACACATTATATTATTGGTAGTGTAGTGGGCCCACATCCATACCCGGATTTGGTAGCCCGGTTTCAAAGTATTATCAGCCAGGAGATCCGCAAACAATTAAAAGAAAAAGTATACACCGACCAGCCAACACATGTTATAGCCTGTGTAGGTGGTGGCAGTAATGCGGCCGGTGCGTTTTATTATTTCCTGAACGACCTTAATGTTAAACTGGTTGCGGTAGAAGCAGCCGGACTTGGTTTAAACAGTGGCCAGAGTGCAGCTACAACGCAGTTAGGAACTGCAGGCGTTTTACATGGTAGCAAGAGCCTGGTAATGCAAACGGAAGATGGCCAGGTAATTGAACCGCACAGCATTTCAGCAGGGCTTGACTATCCGGGGATAGGGCCAATGCATGCTCACTTGTTTGAAAGCGGACGCGGTATTTTTTTAAGTGCCACCGACGAAGAAGCAGTGGAGGCAGCATTTCATTTGGCCAAAATGGAGGGTATCATTCCCGCTCTTGAAACAGCGCATGCTTTTTCCATATTAGGTAAGCTGAACCTGAAGGAAACCGACATAGTAGTGATATGCCTGAGTGGAAGAGGCGATAAGGATATGGCAACGTATATGAAATATATGGATAGTAAAGATTAATAATCGAATACCATGGTAGAAGAATTAAACCAATTGCGAGTATCTGATAATTAATAATTAACAATTAATAATTAACTACGTGAACAGAATAGAAACCTTGTTTCAACCTAAGAGAAAGAACATCCTGAATGTCTATTGCACCGCAGGATACCCTGAATTAGAGAGTACCATTCCTGTTATGCTTGCATTACAGGAATATGGGGCAGATATTATTGAAATAGGGATGCCTTACAGTGATCCGCTGGCAGATGGACCGGTTATTCAGCAAAGCAATGCGGTTGCATTAAAAAATGGCATGACGATCCATAAGTTATTGGAACAACTTCGCGGTTTCCGGCACCAGGTATACGTTCCCGTACTATTGATGGGGTATATGAACCCGATACTGCAATATGGATTTGAAAAGTTTTGTCAGCATGCTGCTGATGTGGCCATAGATGGCCTGATACTTCCCGATTTGCCCATTCATGAATTCGAAACAGAGTATGGTCTTTATATTCAAAGGTATGGTTTGAGTTTTGTTTTTTTGGTAACGCCGGAAACCTCCGAAGAACGGATCCGTAAAATTGATGAATTAAGCAGTGGCTTTATTTACGCTGTTTCCACTTCATCAACCACCGGCAAAAACACCGATTTCCAGGCCCAGCAGTCGTATTTTGAACGCCTGCAACAAATGAAACTCAGGAACCCTGTGCTGGTTGGCTTTGGTATAAAGGATAAAAAAACATTTGAGGCGGCTAGTTTGCACGCCAACGGAGCTATTATCGGCAGCGCTTATATAAGGGCGTTAGAAAATTCTACTGATATTAATTCCACTACCAAAGAATTTCTTTCATCTATCCTTCAATAACTTGTAATGAAAAAGTAATGAAAGTAGTAATTGTAAAATATAATGCCGGAAATATTCAATCCGTTTTATATGCACTGGAACGGATAGGGGTAAGCGCTATAGTGACTGATGATCATGCTGATATTCAATCGGCCGACAACGTTATTTTTCCAGGTGTGGGCGAAGCGAGTACTGCTATGTCATATCTGAAGGAACGAAAACTGGATGAGCTGATAAAAGCCCTCACTCAACCGGTATTAGGCATTTGCCTGGGAATGCAGCTAATGTGTTCGCACAGTGAAGAAAATGATACTGACTGCTTTGGTATTTTTCGGGAAGCCGTAAAAAAATTTGTTGTGGTAAAGCAGACCAGACCGGTGGCGGCTTTCGCGAATGAATTTGTTGCAGATCTTCCAACGGAAATAAACAAGACAGATTTTAAGGTGCCGCAGATAGGGTGGAACAATATCTTTGACCTGAAGACCGACTTGTTTAAAAACGTTCGGGAAAATTCATACGTGTACCTGGTGCATAGTTATTATGCTTCTTTAGGAGAACATACCATTGCAACCACCGATTATATT
The DNA here is from genome assembly GCA_039921525.1 of Chitinophagaceae bacterium. GTDB lineage: Bacteria > Bacteroidota > Bacteroidia > Chitinophagales > Chitinophagaceae > JADCRZ01. The sequence goes on from JBDSBP010000219.1 coordinate 17,319, forward strand.
CAGCCCTATAGTGCAGCCTTACATACAAAAAATTTTTACGGGGTACAGTTCCATCCTGAAAAAAGCGCAGATGCCGGCGAGCAGATCTTGAAAAATTTTTTATCATTATAAATTACAGGAGCATATAATTCTTCTCCCCATAAAGTATGCAGATAATTCCGGCCATTGATATTATTGAAGGAAAATGCGTCAGGCTAACCCAGGGTGATTACGGGCTAAAGAAAATTTACAACGAACACCCTTTGGATGTGGCCCGGCAATTTGAAGATAACGGCCTGTTACGATTACATCTTGTTGACCTTGATGGAGCCAGGATGGGAGCCGTGAAAAACTGGAAGGTATTGGAAAATATTGCGGGTAAAACAAAATTAAAGATAGATTTTGGTGGCGGAATTAAAACGCAGGAGGATCTTGAGATTGTATATGGTTCCGGAGCCTTATTTGCTACCATCGGAAGCCTCGCTGTTAAAGACGAAGAAACATTTTCTCAATGGCTTTTGCAATACGGCGCGGAAAAATTTTTATTAGGGGCCGATGTGAAAGAAGAAAAAATTGCCGTGAGCGGCTGGACGGAAAAAACAGATATCTGGATCTACGATTTCCTGGAGAAATACATTCAAAAAGGGATCGGGCAGGTATTCTGTACAGATGTGAGCAAAGATGGTTTATTAGAAGGACCGTCTCTTGAATTATATAAAAATATTATAGCCAGGTTTCCCGGCCTGCAGTTTATTGCCAGTGGTGGGGTGAGCTCCGTAAAGGACCTCGACGAATTGCAAAACATAGGTTGCAAAGGCGTGATTATTGGAAAGGCCATTTATGAAGGTAGAATAACATTAACGGAACTGAAGCGGTTCGAGGAATAGTTTAAGGGTTAAGGTTGTTAGTAAGTTGGGCTAGTTTTCGAGTTGGTTCAAGACTTACACTCCCAAACTCTCAAACTTCTGAACTCTCAGACTGTTTCCTACCTTTAAACTTTGGATATAAAACTTTAAACTCGCTAAGTGTTAACGAAAAGAATAATACCCTGCCTTGATATCCGCGATGGCCGAACCGTTAAAGGAATAAACTTCGAGAATATCCGTGACGCGGGCGACCCGGTGGAACTGGGAACTTTGTATGCTCAACAGGGAGCGGATGAGCTTGTGTTCCTGGATATCACGGCAACCATAGAAAAAAGAAAAACGCTAAGTGTTTTGGTGAATCGAATTGCGCATCATATTAATATACCCTTCACGGTGGGGGGAGGTATCAGCAGTGTTGATGACGTAAGTATACTTTTGCAAAATGGTGCTGATAAAATATCAGTCAATACATCCGCATTTAAGAACCCGGCTTTATTGAATGACCTGAGCCGGGAATTTGGCAGTCAATGCATAGTTCTTGCCGTTGATACCAAACAGGAAGAGGATGGAGAATGGTACGTATATCTTAACGGAGGGCGGGTAAAAACAACAACAACCTGTTTTAACTGGGCGAAGGAAGCTGTTGATCGAGGCGCCGGTGAAATATTGCTTACCAGTATGAATCATGATGGCACCAAACAGGGATTTGCGATTGATATCACGAAACTACTGGCTGAAAATCTTCCCGTGCCTATAATAGCATCGGGTGGCGGCGGAGCAGTAGAGCATTTTACGAATATATTCAATGATGGAAAAGCGGATGCAGCCCTGGCTGCCAGCATCTTTCATTTTAAAGAGATCGGAATTCCTGAATTGAAGCGATATTTGCAGGGCGAAGGCATTGTGATGAGGTTATAATTTCCTAAAAATATATTCTTCTTCACAAAGAAGATATATAATTAAACAATACGATTTTGACAATAGATTTTAAGAAATATAATGATGGGTTAGTGCCTGCTATTATCCAGGATCACAAAACACTCCGTGTGTTGATGCTTGGTTTTATGAACGAAGAAGCCCTTAATAAAACGATGCAGGACGGAAAGGTGACGTTTTTCAGCCGGAGTAAAAAACGGTTATGGACAAAAGGTGAAGAGAGTGGCCATTTTTTGTTGTTGAAGGGTATGCTGTTAGATTGCGATAATGACACCCTTCTTATAAAGGCCAGTCCTCTCGGGCCTGTTTGTCATACAGGGGCCGATACCTGTTGGGGCGAAAAAAATGATCCCGCTGACTTTTTATTCTACCTGGAAGAGATTATCAATCTCCGAAAGCAGGTTTCACCCGAAGAATCTTATGTGGCCAGGTTGTTTCAGAAAGGAATTAACAAAATTGCGCAGAAAGTAGGGGAGGAGGCAATAGAAATGGTAATTGAGGCCAAAGATGCTGATAAAGAGCTGTTTCTGAACGAATCTGCCGATTTGCTTTTTCATTATTTGCTTTTACTTAACGCAAAAGGTCATAATTTACAGGCTGTAATCGATGTTTTACAGGAAAGGCATTCGAAGTAAATGGCTTTAATGTAGTTCTTAATAGTATTAATGCAATTGTAATCAAATCATATTTTAATGAAAAGAATGCTGATGGTTTTATTGTTGGTCCCGTTTTTAAGTATGGCACAGCAAAAAGGATTTCTAATTAATGGATCTTTGTCAGGTATTAAAAATAATTCTTTAGTGTCTCTGACGGATGCGAACAATCCGTCCGATACACTGGCCAAATCTATTGTAACCAATAATACGTTCCAGTTAAAAGGTCAATTGCCGGAACCGGGATTATTGAGTCTTAATTTTTCGGATGCGCAGAAAAAGACCTTGTTATTCCTCGATAACAGTACGGTAAGTATAAGTGGGAATGCTGCCGAAATTCAAAAGGTAAAAGTGGAGGGTTCTCCTACTCATAAGGATTTCGTGGATTTTCAGGTAACCTTCACGCCGCTTTTTACCAAGCTAAACCAGTTGGGCGATCAGATTAAAATGACCGGCATGACGGATAACCTTTCTATACAGTCGGATAAAATAACCAAAGAGATACAGTCGGCGGTAGATAAATTTCTTCTTGATAGAAAGGGATCTTATGTTACGCCGTTCCTGGTAATGGTTACCGCCCAGTTATCTGATAATGCCCAATTATTGGAGACGAGGTTTAACGACCTTGCAGAAAACGTGAAGAAAGGATTTTACGGCAAATATGTAAAAGAAATAGTTGATAATAACAAGATTGGTGCGGTTGGATCGGATGCCATTGAATTTACCCAAAACGATCCGGATGGCAAGCCCATATCTCTTGCCTCTTTCAGGGGTAAATATGTTTTGATAGATTTTTGGGCAAGCTGGTGCGGGCCCTGCCGGCAGGAAAACCCGAATGTGGTGAACACCTACAAAAAATTTAAGGACCGGAATTTTACCGTACTTGGAATATCACTCGATAAGACCCGGGACCCCTGGTTAAAGGCGATCAAAGATGATAACCTGACATGGACTCATGTTAGCGACCTTAAGTTTTGGAATAACGAAGTTGCTCAAAAATATAAGGTGCAGGGCATCCCAAAGAATTATTTAATTGACCCTAAGGGTAAGATCATCGCCCGTGACCTCCGGGGTCCTCTACTGGCACAACGCCTGGATGAATTATTGAAATAGATTTAAACATTTGGGAACTAACCGAAAACTAAAAAGAGGATTCGACCTGTGAGGTTTTTTAAAACCTCACAGTCGAGTCCTCTTTTTAGTTGGCCCTGGAAATACCAGGTGCAACCGTCCACAGGCCTATTTTATCAAACGTCACTTTATTGCGAGGTTAATTATTTGGGCTAATTCAATTTAGCCTCGTACTTCCCTGCCGTAATAGTAACGTTGTTCTTGTTTTTATCCTTCGCCGTTCCGCTAAAGGTTCCCTGGATTATTTTTGTAGTAGCGTTGTAAGAAGACACAACTATAGTAGTATTAACCGCAGGTATTAAAGGATTAGCAGAATAAACGGTATCATTATCGTTATAAGATCCTAAAAATCTAAATAGGGCAAACGTGTTGGTGGTATAGGTGCCGGGGGTAATGACCCCGCCAAGGATGGTAAAACCAATTAATAATACAGAGTCTTTTGCCGTTGATCCCTGGATCTGGAGTATTTTAAATGACTGACCCAGTACCGTGGTGTCAAAAGTAAAAGCCGTATCTATACCGCCATGAAAATATTTAGTGCCCTCTGAAAAATGCCAGGCGGTATCAGACTTAGTACTGCCGCCTCCCGAAGTGCCTGTACTATCTTCCACTGAAACAGTGAAAGTGCATATTGTACTGTCGAACATCACCAAAAAATCGCTATTCTGGTTGAAAACCGGCTTTCCGATACCTTTCAATTTAATGGTCTTAACGCCGGTGGAGCTGAAATTGCCCGCATCCTTAAAGTAAAAACCATTTATAGTATCAGTCCCAATTGAATAATTGCCTGCGGTGGTAACGTTTACCTGTAATTCCACGTAATTGGAGTCTTTGAGAGAAACGCCCGTATAATAATTCCCGATAATAGTGGAAGGATAACAACTTCCGAAATTATCGTGCAAGGAACCTTTAGCAGTACTAAATGCCCCGGTTTCGGAACTATATTCTTTGGAACATGAAAAAAAACTCAGTGTAAGAAAAAGAGTTACAAGAGAATAGATCAGGTTACGGTTCATATTTGTCATAATTAATTTACTAAATCAATAATACAATTAAAATGCTTACGCTCAATAAAGTTGCCGGTTTTATACCATTTTAGTATTAACGAACTGATTACCGGAATAGATATTAATGTAGGAATTTTTTTTTAAAACTTATTTTCAGGTTTTTTCCGCCTGAGTACTGACTAGTTTAAAACCGGAAAGCTTAATGAGTGCCGCTTATTATGCAAACTTTCTGATTGTTAAGGCAATATCGTTACAAAACAGGTTACAAGAATACAAAATATCAGTAGAGAAATGAAAGGAAAAAGTTGAACGAAAATGGTTGAAATATTGACATCTCGTGTCAGGTAAAAGAAAAGGAATAACGAAATGATCAACAGCACCGCGCCAATCAGGTTGATAAAACCGGCATCCAGGTTTTTATGGGTTCCTTTAAATTTAAAATGACTGAACAGGATCACGCAAATACCAAGGCTGCCTATAATGGAATAGATGGCCCCATAATACAACCCCAATACTAAATATAGAAAATAGAATCCACTCATGGGCTGGCCACTAATGAAAACCAGTGAAAAACTTATAACCAAAGTATAAGGATGGATTATAATTGCTTTAAGTTTCATATGTTTTTTATTTACCGTATGAAATTATTGCAATTGTATGTCAGGTAGAATTGATAAAAATCAAATAATAGTGGGAACGGATGCTTTGAACCGAATTCCGAACGTTCGCGCTGACTTCGGAAGACTTTGCAATGACTTCCGAAGTTTTCAAAACTTCGAAAGTCTTGACAGAGAGCTGTAACCAGTCTCAGGTCAAGACTTCCGAAGTCTAAAAAGACTTCGGAAGTCAATCTCTTTTTCGGAGTTATCACTACTTTCAACGGAAACAAATTACCGCCATCACCTGATTTACATCCTTACCATCTTTTGGTTTCCTTAACACACTCTCCACATTAGCCTTATTTAATTTATCCGGAGCTTTAGGAAATGCTTCTCCGCAAAAGATAATGTTTTATTATAAAAATTAGGGATCGTTCATTGAATGGCGGGCATCCGGTTTTGCAGAAGAAAGTTTATACGTATAATAAGAAATAGTTTAAAATTTAAGGATGGATGCTGAACCTGGTGTGGGTGTAAAATAAAAAAGCTAAAAGCCGCCCGAAGAGGCGGCTTTTTACGAATGATTATTTTTGCATATCCGACTTCTTTATGCCGGAATCCACATTGTTTTTAATGACCTGTTGTTGTTCGGGATTAACGGGTATCGCACTCTCTTTGTATTGTCCTTCCATCATATCTAGCATCTGCAAAAATTGCTGGGCGCTTTGACTCTCTTGCTTCATTGCATCCTGTTTGCTTTCCGGAAGGCTGCTATAATAATTAATCTGCTGGGTAAAATCTTTACGCAACGCGCGGGCTACTCTGTCGGAAAGTTCTTTATAACCTGCTTTATAACTGGCTTCCAGGAACTTCAACGTGTAATAATTATGCTGGTTATTCTTACTAACCATCGCATAGGGATGGTTTTCATTCAGTATATTTTTATCTGCTTTATCCAGCACTTCTTTGGCTTTGTCTTTTCTATTTTCTTCAGCTAAACTGGAAGCTGCCTCGGCATAGGCCATTCGGATAGTGTTCAGATGCAACCTGTTTTGCTCGTCAAAATAAACACCCTTGATATTAGCGCTGCCAAAGCCAAATTTATTCATCAGCTTATCTACCATCCAGTCTGTATTGATACCGGTATTGTTTTTAACAGGCACCAGCCGGTAACTTAAACCATCTTTACGCAAGTACTGTGCAAATCCAAGTTCGGAGCCTGAATAGTTGGCTGTAAAATAAATGGGGCGCTTCCATTTGTTTGCTGCAATGATGCTCAGTATGGCCAGGTCGTTCTTCATGATATAATTCTTCTTTTCAGGAATTTCTATCAACACCTTCTTTACCACTGTATCACCCGGGTTAACTGTTTTATTACTTCGTACAAAATCTTCATCAACATCAACAGTAAACTTTTTAACGGGGATAAAATTAATGCTGTCACCGCTTTGTAAAGGCACTTTCATTGCAGGAAGATCACTGCCTATAACATTTTTCATGGCATCATACAAATCATAGACCGAATTGGGATCCACATCAGGCCGTGGATTGTATATTACATAATCACGATTACGTCCCTGTATCTGTTCAGGAGTAAGTATAACATCTATCGGCGGGCTTTGATTTACTTTGTATCGCATCTGGTTAATATACCAATCGATGCCTAACAAGCTATTGTTAATAACGCGTATATCTGGCCGAATACCTTCTACCTCCTGGGCATACCATAAAGGATAGGTATCGTTATCTCCAAAAGTGAAGAGGATGGCATTGGGGGCGCAGCTTTCCAGGTAATCCTTTGCAAGATCCCTTGCCAAAACTTTTTTACTACGGTCGTGATCGTCCCATTCCTGGAAGCCCATTATAACAGGTACTGCCAATAAACATAAGAGAGCAGCCAGGTAGTTAGAGGTTGAATCAGACATTTTTTTACGGAACCACTCTTTTACCTGCAGCACACCAAGTCCTATCCATATAGTAAAGGCATAAAATGAACCCACGTACGCATAGTCCCTTTCACGTGGCTGATTGCCTGCCTGGTTTAGGTATAACACGATGGCAAAGCCGGTGAAAAAGAAAAGCAGCCCTGTAACCAAAAAGTCTTTATAGTTTTTATTATAATGATATACCGCCCCAATGATACCCAGTATAAAAGGCAGCAGGAACAATTTATTATTAGCTTTATTATGCTTGACGCTATCGGGCATTTTTGATTGATCACCGAGGCGGAAATTGTCGAAAGGCGAGATCCCTGTAATCCAGTTCCCGTCTCTCACGTTCCCCGGGCTAAAACCCTGGATATCATTTTGCTTGCCGGCAAAGTTCCACATAAAGTAGCGGAAGTACATCCAGTTAAGCTGGTAACCAAAGAAGAACGAGACGTTATCAGCCTGGTTAGGTCTTTCTCCCTCTGAAAGTCCTAACCACTCTTTATAAAATTCAGCATGGCCCTGGTCGTTGCTGGCATCCCATACCCGTGGAAATACCATCATATCCTCGGCCGCATATTGAGGCGTTACATCATTACCTACTTCTTCATATCTATTCTTGCCTTTGGTATATTTAGTAATGGTTTCTTTATATTCTGTTGGTTGCGCTGAATAAACCTGTCCGTAAACCAATGGGAAGTCACCATACTGATCACGGCCAAGATAACCTACCAATGAATTAGGATTGTCGACATTATACATGTCAATCGTCGGGTTAGCGTTAGAACGGATCATGGTGGTTAAATAAGTAGAATAACCCAACAGCATAAAAGCGATGCTCCACAAACCCAGGCTTACGATCGGCCCCATTTTTCTGTATACGGTGGTTAACAGGTACACCAGTACGGCAATGCCTATTGCTAAGCCGGCAAAACCCGCTCCTGAAGCTATAAAAGGAAAGGTTAACAGGAAAAGAAAAGCCACTAACCATACCGTGATAGGGGTGACTTTTATCTGAGCCGAATTAAATAATCTTAACCCGATATAAATCAGAGCCCCCAATAAGATAAAATAAAAGGTGAAGCCTGAGAAGAAAGGCATTGAAAGTTTATTAACGAACCAGACATCGAATTTACCGGCACCCTCTACAGTATATTGTATCACTACTTTTTGAACAAAACCCGTAAGGAGACATCCTACCAAGAATGCCCAGAAAGTACCCCAGGAGGTTGTTTTAAATCGTTTGAAATAATAAATCATTACAATGGCAGGAATGGTGAGCAAGTTCAGCAGGTGAACGCCAATGGACAGTCCCATCATAAAAAATATAAGAATGATCCATTTATCTGCACCAGGTTTGTCGGCTGTATGTTCCCATTTTAACATAGCCCAGAATACAAGCGCGGTAAAGAGGGAAGACATTGCATACACTTCACCTTCCACGGCGCTAAACCAGAAAGAATCGCTGAATGTATAAGCTAAAGCTCCCACTACGCCTGCACTCATGATACTGAATAACTGCTGGCCGTCGGGAGCGTCGCCAACTTTGACTACTATTTTGCGGGCAAAATGGGTGATGGTCCAGAATAAAAATAATATAGTAAAGCCACTACATAGGGCACTCAATAAGTTTACAGCTTTTGCGGGGTTACTGCCGCCAAACAACACAATAAATATTCTACCAAGGATCACAAAAAGCGGGGCGCCTGGAGGGTGAGGCACCTGCATCTTAAAAGTGCTGGAAATAAATTCACCACAATCCCAAAGGCTGGCTGTGGCTTCCATGGTAAGGATATACACCGTACAGGCAATGGCACACACCACCCAGCCAGTGATATTGTTAACTTTTTTAAAGTTCATATTGAGTTGCTTTTATAAAACTTGGCAAATATAAAGGTATGAACCATATGACAATGAGGTAAGTTGTGATTTAAACAATATTTAAGGCAGGGGTGGGGCGATAGGTATGAGGTATGAGGTTGGAGGTTTGAGGTTTGAAGTCATTGCCTTAGGGCTTTCCAAAGTTGTTACGATGACATCCGAAGTTTTCAAAACTTCGAAAGTCTGTCATACAGAATGATAGGGGTTGTGATCAGGACTTCGGAAGTCAGCCTCTTGACTTTGCAAGTCAGGAAACGAACTTTAAGTTCTCTTCATTCAAAATATATCCTCACCGTCTGATAATACAACCGGTTCTGTAAATAATTATTTTGCGATTGCTCCATGAAGCCATGGAGGCCGAAAAGACCGGCGGCATTCCCTTTATTGATAGCAATTTCCAGGTAACCACCCGAATTAAACAACGCCAGTTTTTCTCCCTCCGATACATCGGCGTAGGATTCACTGGTCTTATCAATGATCTCATCCCTTTTGAAAACGATACTGAAACTGCGACCCTTACGTTGCGCTTCGAATTCTTCCCGATGAATATTAACGATTACGTTTTCGAAATTATCGATAAAGATGATCTGGCCTTCTATCCAGTTTTCACCTAGTAAAGGGCGGAGGGGATTTTTTTCTAATATAGTAATATCCGGTTCCCCGATTTGCATCATTGAAAAACCGTTGGAGATGTCGTTTATAGCTTTGCCGAAGACCTGCGCGCAGTAAACCGTGTCTCGGATATTGTTTTTACTTAATGGAAGACCAATAACTAATTCCGGTTTTTCTTCCAGTATCATAGTGAGCAGGCCATTATCCGCGCAAAGAATGTATTGTTTTTTGTGAAAAGCAAGCAGTAATCGCTCTGGCTTTTTCTCGAACAGATTAACAAGGATGATGTGATAAGTGAATTCCGGGAAATTACGGATAGCATTCCGGCAAATATAAGCCGACTGCGGATAGTTAAAAGGAGCCAGCTGGTGAGAGATATCAACGATATTAAATAATGGATTGATTTGCAAAAGCTGCCCCTTTACAGCACCTACCAGGTAATCCTGCTGGCCTATATCGGAAGTTAGGGTAAGTAATGCCATAGTAGCTATCAGCTATCAGCTATCAGCTTCAGCTTATTTAAATGAAAATCATTTTAAATTGTATAGTCCTGCTTTGCTGATAGCTGATAGCTGACAGCCTGAAGCTATTTAACCAGTTTGCCGTTCTTAAAGTAAAATTTATGCACCATTTTATCTGCCAGGGAGGGAAAGAACCTGTTCATAAATACCGTGCGCATGCCGGTAAAAGTGAGCATCAGGGAACGCTTATGTTTTTCAATGGCTACCAGTATATGATAAGCGCATTCAGCGGCCGTCATCATTTTCGATTCATCCATTTTGCTTTCGCCCTGAACGCGTCCTTTTTCATTAAGAGCGGCATTACGAATATTTGAAGTGGTGAAGCCCGGGCAAACCCACATTACATTCACGTCTTCTTCCATTAATTCGGTGCGTAAAGCTTCCAGCCATCCCTGTAAAGCAAATTTTGATGCGGAATAGCCACTCCTGCCGGGGAGTCCGCGGTAGCCGGCAATGGAAGAAATGCCTGCTATTGTTCCTTTTCTTTCAATGATAGAAGGCAGCGCGAATTTTGTACAATAAACGGCCCCGAAAAAATTTACATCCATTACTTTGCGTATGACTTCGATGTCGGCGTCCTTTACCAGGGCGCGCATGGAAATGCCTGCGTTGTTTATGAGTATATCGATACCGCCAAAAGTCTCAATTGTTGAATCGATAAAATCTTTACAGTCTTCCTCCTTGCTAACATCGCACACGACAGCGTGTAACAGAACATTGGCATATTGCATCTGGAGATTATATAATTTGTCGTGATTTCTACCACAGGTAGCTATTTTGGCCCCCAAAGGCACCAGGGCATCAATCAACGCCCGGCCAATGCCGTCGGTTCCGCCGGTAATGGCCACAACTTTATTCAGAAAAAAGGAAGACATTTCTACAGGATCGATTTTTGATTACACAAACCTACAGGAAACAACTGTTAAAAAAAAGAGTTTGTGGGATGGGGGAGGGTGGATAACACAAACGGCACCACTAAAATTGTTTTTAAAAGGCGGCTGGTATTTGTTGTTATCAAAATCAGGAGAGTCATATTCCTTTGCTGCTATTTAAGGAAGATAGAATTAAATGCCATGGAGGTTTGAGAATTAAGCGGTGTAGTTGGGTCTTTACTTTGGTAACGCGATAAAAATTTGGTTCGGAACTTATAATCCTTATTTTTGCACTCCAAATTCAAAAACGCTTGAGCGTTGTGGATTTGGGAAAGGCTGATTCCGTAGCTCAGTTGGTAGAGCAATACACTTTTAATGTATGGGTCCTGGGTCCGAGTCCCAGCGGGATCACTGGATGAATCAAAAGCTCTTGATTTTCAAGGGCTTTTGTTTTTAGTCGAACTTTTAGTCGAACTCTTTCAATAATGCACCAGATTTTTACCTCAGCTTACTTAGAGCAACAGAATTTTACAAATTAAAGAATTACCAAATTAAAATATATAATTGGAAAAGAATTTTATGATGTAATCTTAATAATGGCAAAATTGCAGCTCTTTTTCTTTTCAAATTAGAAACAAAGCTTCATCTCATTGATTATATCTTATGAAATTTTTACTTCCTTCTTCAGCATTCAATATCCCCCTTTTACCAGGCGCGACTGTAAGTTGACAGATACTATGATTTAGTGATATTTGTAGCCCCCCCGGGATGGCCGGTTTTCTTTTATTCATCTTTTTGGATTATTGTACTAAAAGCAGTCTTGTCAACAATATTCGTAGTGATCATTATGTTTTGATTTCCTTACATTTTTTTGTAGAGTTGTGTCTTAAGGCGTTTTAAGATTTTAACGAAGATCAAACGCCGTGATTGTGGCCATTCTCTTCTATTTAAAAAGTGTCAATTATATATTGCTAATTAACTTGGTGAGAAAATTGTTTTAAATTATAATACAAAACCGATGTACAAGGACATAACATTAGAGGGAAAATGGTTTCTTCCTGGCAAGCCAACTGAATCTTACAATGGAACTTTGACCTATTCAGAAGCAAATGGATGCCGATTAAAGTTGTATGATGGCATTCCTAAGCATTTCTTTGAAAGTGGAGATCATCCGATCATCCTGGGACTTATAAAGGATGAAGAGACTATAAAGCAGGAAGTAACATTAGTGGACTGCATTTATCTTTCCCCTAAACATACTTATGATGTAAGTCATATTAGTAGTTATGTTTGCAATCTGGCCTATTTAGGTAAGCATTTTGTTAGCATGGATAAACTTGTTTTTGATACAACCCATACATCGTTTCACGAAATGAATAATTGGCTAGATTTTGAAGCTATAACACCTGTTTATGAAGGGGATAATATTTCAATACAGTTCAAAAACCTGACGATATAAAATTTGATATAAGAGATAATCTTAAAGGGTCATTTACTTTTAGCTACAATCTGCCTCAGGAGTATCCGTGGATGGTTGGTATTCAGCAAGAAAGTTGGGTTAACCTAACTTCAGCTAACTTACTGCCGACAAAAGACTTGGATACCAATTCCCATGGC
>JBDSBP010000220.1:0-3223 GCA_039921525.1 Chitinophagaceae bacterium
AATTTCAAGAAGAAGAGGAACGGAAAGAGGAGAGGGATCAAAGTGATTTCAAACAGCCAGAACTAGGATTCTAGCCCTTTGGGCTGCACCTTCAAGCCACCGCCTTTGGCGGTGGTATTTGACTGAATAGTTATAAAATAATCAAATCAAATCAAACAAACAACACCCGCATTGTTAATGTCTGCAAAAAAGGTACATACACCCTGATTAAGAAAGGTGTAAAATGCTTTGATAATTCTTTTGTCTGCTGTATATTGTAATATAGTCTCACTCTCGAAATTCTAAAAGGTAAAAATAACTATCATGAATAAATTGTATTTTTTTAACGGCACTCAATATTCCCGTTACGATGTAAATGACGACGCTGCTGATAGCGGGTATCCGATACCGATAGCTGGCAATTGGCCCGGGCTTCCTGCGTCGGGCATTGATGCTGCTATAAACTGGGGTAATGGCAAAACATTTTTCTTCAGCGGCAGTATATATTATCGGTTCGACAATAAAGCCAACCGCGTTGACGCAGGATATCCCAGGGCAATAGCAGGTAACTGGCCAGGGTTAACGCTTGACAGGGTTGATGCATGCGTGAACTGGGGTAATGGCAAAGCTTATTTCTTTCGGGGAAGCCAATATTGGCGTTATGATATTAAAGCCGATAAAACGGACCCTACCTATCCCGTGGCAATCGCTGCCTCTTGGAAGGGACTTTTTCCTTCCGATATTGATGGCGCCATTAACTGGGGAAACGGTAAGGCATACTTTTTCAAGGGTAATCAATATTCGCGTTATGACATAAAGCTGGATGCGGTTGAAATCGGTTGGCCCAAGCTCATTAGTGGTCAATGGAGGGGTCTTTTTAATAGTGGAGTAAGGGCACCTGTAATGCTTGGCTTTGCCGGCATGGATAGTCTGGGTTACCCCGGCGATGCCGTTATGCAACAATTGTGGAATGAAACTAATCTCACATGGACGGGGTTTTACCTTGCACCGGCACCCTCCCAGGGTAGTACGGCCTGGATGACCAGGCTCGATTTTCTGCGCGGTATCGGCTGGGGAGTTGCGCCTGTATATGTTGGTCAGCAGCAGCCAGAACAAAATTCTCCGGGTTCGCATAATATTTCCGCGCCGCAGGGCACCCTGGACGCAGCAAACGCAATATTGTTGGCGCTAAGCGCAGGGTATGCAACCGGTTCGGTAATCTATCTTGATATTGAAACCGGCGGTCCTATTCAGCCGGGACTAGCGGCTTATTATAAAAGCTGGGTGCAGGGTGTAATAACAGGCGGCTTCAAACCGGGCGTATATTGCTCGTTTCTTTTAGCTAACCAGTTCTTCGCACTAGACAGGCGACCTGCGTTCTGGACGTTCAATCTAAGCAAATTCGCAAATGGACCAACAGCTATTTATCAAAGTACAATGCCATCCCCCGAGCCGGTACTCTCATCCATAGAGAATGCAGCTGTTTGGCAATTAGCACAAAATGCCGTGCTAAAAACGAGTACGCAAACAGTGCGCCCGATGGACTTTGATAGTTGCTGTGTGCGGGATCCATCACAGATTGGCTGAATAATAAGGAGAAGGGGGGGCGAGCTGCCACGGCGTTAGCCCAATGTCATTAAGTAAATAACCTGGCAGTTATAGACAATCTTTCTTTTCGATTTAGTCTTTGATATTTTACGTTCATATTATACCGTAAACGCTCATGGCACATATAACGTTGACATATAACCGGGAAACGATATGGAATACAAGGATAACTGCCGTTGACGTTTTGCGGGGTGCAGGAATGGTATTGATGGCCATCGATGGTTTATTTTATTAACCTGGTAGTATTGACCTCCGATTAAATATTTAATATTCAGAAAAATAATAGAAGTACTTCAAAAAAAACGTCCATGTCGAAATAACCATCTTAATCACCACGTCGCTTGCAATTATACCCTGGTTTGCGCAAAATTTATTTCGGTAATCTCTATTTATTATTATTTTTGACATGTAATTTATTACCTCATCGCTTAGAACCCATGAGCTAAAAGCATTAAGCATCATAATAAGTATTTGAATAATAATTTACCTGTTTGGTGCTAATTTAACTAACCTGACAAATCTTGCTTCTATGAGAAAAATTTCAACTCCTTTTGGTGGCGGCGCAAATATTTACTATTTGAAGCCCCTACAGAATTTTTTCTTTCCACTGGCATTTTTCCTTTTATTTGTGTGTCTCTCTGCAAACCTGTTCGCGCAGAACGTAAAGCCCATGACGGGTAAAATAACCAACGAAGACGGTGAAGCCCTTTCCGGTGTGAATGTAACAATTAAAGGTTCTACAGTAGGAACCTCTACGGATGCAGCCGGAAAATACCTTATCAATGTGGCTACCGGTAAAACACTTGTTTTTACGTATGTGGGTTCCGATCAGCAGGAAATTGTTGTTACCAATCAAAAATCTCTAAATGTTCAATTGGTCTCTTTAGCTTCTTCCCTTAAAGATGTGGTAGTAGTAGGGTATGGAACACAAAAGAAAGCTACACTAACCGGGGCGATTTCATCTATTAAAGGCGAGGATATTGTCACGACCAAGAATGAAAATGTCCAGAACATGTTAACCGGTAAAATTGCGGGGGTGCGTGTAACTCAAAGAACGGCAGAGCCGGGCGCATTCAATAACGCTTTTGACATTCGCGGAATGGGCACGCCGTTAGTAGTTATTGACGGTATTCCCCGTACAGCCGATGATTTGCAACGCCTCGACCCTAATGATATTGACAACCTGTCTGTTTTGAAAGATGCATCCGCAGCCGTTTATGGGGTTCGCGCGGCTAATGGAGTTGTTCTGGTTACCACGAAAAGAGGAACCAGCAATAAGCTTGAGTTGAACTATTCAGGGTCATACTCCTGGCAGATTCCCTCCGGCTTGCCTTCAACGGTTAATGCCATTGATTATATGACTCTTCGCAACGAGGCTGCTATGCATAATGTATCGGGGGGGAGCCCTCTTTTCAACGATGCGCAATTTGACGAATACAGAACCGGGAAAAAACAAAGCACGGATTGGTATCCGTTGGTCTTTTCCAAATATGCCCCGCAAACCATGCATAATTTAAGTGCAACAGGAGGCAATGACAAAGTTACTTTCTACGCAGGCCTGGGCTACCAGTACCAGGAAGGCTTCTTCAAATCAAGCGATCTGAACTATACGAAATATAATCTTCGTTCAAATGTT
>JBDSBP010000221.1:0-10605 GCA_039921525.1 Chitinophagaceae bacterium
CGGGGGCAAGCCCTGCCCCTACAAACGCCGCTACATTTTAGTCAGGCAATGGATCATAATTCTGTTTATTGTCGGATGCTATATAAAAGGTGTGAGGGAAGAGGTATGAGTTTAGCTAGCAGCGGTCAGCTATCAGCTATCAGCTATCAGCTTTGGTTACCAGGATAGTCCAATGACTCGATATAAATAACCTGGAAGTTATATAAAAGTCCCTCATGAATTGAGCATTCAAACGTCAGGTGAGATAACTTTAAAAAGTAGCATGATTAACTCCTTAATTATTACCAACTTGGGTTAAGTTATATAGTAGGTATGAGATATGGGGAACTTTCGGGTACTCATTTGGGTTAGTCTTTACTTTTATATTGCAATGAAAAGATGACCGCGAAGAAAACCTTTAAAGTTTGCCTGGGTAGGGCAGACAGGTTATTTTCAAACCTTATAGGTTAAAAAGAAGTACCTTGTCTTTTAATCATATGTTCAAACTCCCTCAAAAACCTGTCAGGTCAATTCCTTAGGCATGGCGCGATTAATTCAAAATAAAAGCTTTGCGACATTACTCTTTCCGTTTTACAATTAATACCCAATCGCCATCCAATAAAAGATAACCGTATTCATAACAGAAATAATAAACAAGTCCCTTCTTATTAGTAAAAACGTTTGTAAAATACCCAAAGTTAAAACCCATCGCCAGCATTTTTGCTTTCAGGTTTTTGGCTGTCACTTCTCCGGGTTTAATCATTGTTTCCAGTATCCTCCGGTTTTTCCTGAGAATATTGTTTATATCTTTTATCAACGGCTTTTCATTACTCTTTAAATGGTTGTTAAAATTATTCCGGCAATTATCGTTGCAGAATTTTTTATCTGATCTCCCCTTAATCAACTTGCCACAACTTAAACAGCTACGCCCCTGCCCGGAAGTTGTTAAATTCATAAAAATATTTTTATAATTGATTAGCAATCCATCTCAAACTTCACATCTCCTCAAATTACACCGCTCGTACCCGTTTAAAAACGTGTTTAAACGGTTATTTCTCCTATAAACGAATAAAAACCGGGTAAGGCTCCAGGTCCGTATCATCTTTGTTATGTCAAACGGATGGCGCCCTGTTTGGCGAATCAGGAGTAATTGCATTTTTATAATTAAATACTTTTTTTATGTCAACGCTAAAAAACAAAGTTCAACTGATCGGAAATCTTGGTAACAAACCTGATATACATAATACGGAACAAGGGAAAAAATGGGCCCGTTTCTCCATTGCCACCAATGAAACCTATAAAAATACCAGGGGTGAAAAGATTACGGAAACCCAATAGCATAATCTCGTTGTTTGGGATAAAACTGCCGAGCTCGTAGAAAAATATCTTACCAAAGGAAGTGAAGTGGCTATCGAAGGCAAATTGGTGAACCGGAATTATACCGACAAAGACGGCGTTAAAAAATATGTTACGGAAATACAAGTGAATGAACTGGTAGTGCTTGGAGGGAAATTAGTTTAAAGGTGGGGCACATATAAATATGTGGTCAATTAAAGTAAAGTTCAACGTTCAACCTTTAAACACGCGAAGCTGTGGTAATTAGTTTTAAAGTTTAAAATTAAGGTCCATGCAAAGCGGTGGATTAACTTTGAATTTTGAACTTTAAACTAATCATCCGGTATCAACCATCTAAAGATAACAACTTGCCAATACATCGCTATAGCGTTTTTTTCATTAGCCAATCTTTTTGAAGGTCCGTTCCCAGCACGAAAACCTGTTTGGCGAAAATTTCAAATCCCCATTTTGAGTAAAAATCGAGTGCCCTTTGATTTTTTTCCCATACTGCCAACCAGATTACCTGCTTTTGCTTTTGATGAGCCAGTTCAATGGAATGCCGCATCATGCTGCTGCCGACGCCTTTGCCCACCATTGATCCGGTAGCATATATCCTTGCTATCTCCAGTGACTTTAATCCGTTTAATTCTTTGGGATTTTCACGCTCTCTTAATTTTACATAGCCAGCCAGTTCTTCTCCGGCATAAGCCAGAAAAAATGTGTTGAATGACACACCTACTTCCGCCATAAGGGATATTTTGGTAAATTGCTCCTTGAGAAATATATCCATATCCTTCAATGTGTTGAAGGGTGCAAATGTTTCACTAAATGTTTTGCGACTTATATCGGCTATTAATTCTGCATCCTGCTTTCTAGCAAGCTTTATCGAGATTTCGTGGATCGGCATGGTCAAATTTAAATCAGAATTTATGATTGTCTGAGTCAGAATTTACAGAATTCTATAAAATCATCAACTTTTTGATGGGATATATAAATTCTTAAAACTAACTCAAAAGTAAATGAGGTACCATAAATTCACTCAATTGATCTTTAATCACCCAACGTCAAAAGACTAACCATCAGGAACGTTGAGCTCTATTCTGAAAATTCGACCATCCTGTGAATTCTGATTCAGACAATTCTACGGTACACCACATAATTATCTTTATCATCCGTCTTGTACAGGTATAATTTATTATCAACTATCTTATAAAAACCTACTGTTGTAAGAAAATGCGTTATGTATTCCTCGACTTCCATTTCGGGGCAGGACCTGAAAGTACTTATCATAGGCCCAAATATCAACTGGTTACCAGAAATAGAATAAGAACCCGCTATTTTGTTACATCCTGCGGATCCGGAAATATGCCTGGTAGAATCTTCGAACTTGAGATCCGGCAACTGACCTTCCGGAATTTTACCCAGGTCTGTTTCAGAAGAAAAAACAAATAACCATTTTCCATCAAGCCCACTCTGTATTGAATTATTTTGTGCTGTTGAAATACAGGTCGTTATAATAAAGAGCAAACAAACAAAAATGTTTTTTTTCATAGCCACGCAATTATAAAGTGTTCTAACTAACGTAAATTCTTCAATAGGCTCTTCAAGAATATTGCCAAACTAGTATTAATTAAAATGATTCAATCACCATGGCGGAAGCCCCTCCTCCTCCGTTACAAATACCTGCCGCACCTAACTTAGCCTGGTGTTGCTTTAAAATATTAATCAACGTAACTATAATCCTTGCACCGCTGCAGCCAAGCGGGTGGCCTAAACTTACGCCGCCACCAAATACATTAACGCGGGAAGGATCTAATTTCATCAACCGGGTATTTACGATACCCACCACACTGAAAGCTTCATTGAGTTCAAAAAAATCTATGTCCTTTGGTAACAAGCCGGCCTTTTGAATGGCTTTAGGAACGGCAATGGCGGGCGAAGTAGTAAACCATTCCGGCGCCTGTTCAGCATCTGCATAGCCACGAATCTTCGCCAATGGTTGCAGGCCCAGTTCTTCCGCTTTCTCTTTACTCATCAACAGCAATGCGGCAGCACCGTCGTTCATGGTAGAGGCATTGGCTGCGGTAACAGTTCCATCTTTGGTAAACGCAGGCTTTAAATCGGGTATCTTATCAAATTTTACATTTCTATATTCCTCATCTTCTTTGAACAATAAAGGTTCGCCCTTACGCTGGGGAATAGGAACCGGCGCAATTTCAGCATCGAAATTACCCGCCTTCCACGCGGCTTCACTTCGTTTATAACTTTCGATCGCATATGCATCCTGCTCTTCCCTTGTAATTTTATATTCGCTGGCACAAAGATCTGCGGCACAACCCATCGCATAATCTTTATACACATCCGTTAGGCCGTCCTTATTCAGCCCATCTATCAATTGGGTATTGCCATATTTATTACCCCATCGCAGGGATGGTATATAAAAAGGAACACTGCTCATATTCTCCATGCCACCTGCAACAACAACATCGTTATCACCCAATAATATGCTCTGGGCCCCCTGGATAATGGCTTTCATCCCACTAGCGCAAACTTTATTAACGGTGGTGCAGGGAATATTATCCGGAAGCAATGCCAGTTTAGCAGCCTGTCTTGCAGGGGCCTGCCCCAGGTTAGCCTGTAATACGCAGCCCATCAACACTTCATTTACTAAACCGGCGTCTATCCCGGCTCTTTCAATAGCCGCTCTTATGGCAATAGCTCCCAGTTTCGTGGCCGGAACATCTTTCAGGCTACCGCCAAAGCCTCCAATCGGTGTACGAACTGCTGAGATTATATATACTTCCCTGTTTTTCATCTTGCTCGTTTTAATATGGCGGCAAAGATACGAAAATAGGCATGTGTTATCTGTAGGGGCAGGGCTAGCCCCCGCGCTGATCGAACTTAGAATGATTGAAATTTATTAGGCAAAACTTCAGAGATCATTATCATTTCCTTTTTTGCGCCTTAACATTGTACATATTGTTCATGATTTCCTTACTTGCTTTACGAAAAAATGAACCACCATTAAAGAGGCCCTTTAAAGTACCGGCCTACCCTGGTTTCCGATCATTGCACTTGTTATTGCCCTGGTTTCTTTTGTAGCCATGACCCTTTATAATTTTGAAGGGGCCCTTTTTTATTTTGCGCTCATGGCCGGATGCTACCTGCTTTTTCGCATATTTGCAGGGAAAAAATCCCCGGCTGGCAACATCCATTGATTCGATCGTTGTCAGTACGGGTGAACTCATCAGAAAAGTACATGTTAAATTATGACCAGTTCAGAAATTATTGAATACGTAAAAAACCATCCCGCCGGCAAAGTAAAAATTGCTTTTACCGATATCGATGGCATCCTGAGAGGGAAATATATTGCAACCGAAAAATTCCTGGCAGTGGCCGAAAACGGCCTTAGTGTCTGCGATGTTATATTCGGATGGGATGTAGCGGATGTGGCCTATGATAATGCAGCTTATACCGGGTGGCATTCGGGTTACCCGGATACTCCTGCTGCAATAGACCTCGCCACTTTTCGAAAAATTCCCTGGGAAAATGACCTGCCCTTTTTTCTTGGTGATATGAGCGAAAGCCTTCAAAGAGAAAACTTCGTTTGTCCCAGGCAGTTATTAAAAAAGATAATAGCGGAAACAGATAAAGAAGGAATAGCGCCCTTCTTTTCACAGGAATTCGAGTGGTTTAATTTCATCGAAACACCCCAATCCGCACAGGATAAACAGTTCAGGAATCTTACCCCGCTAACGCCCGGCATGTTTGGTTACTCTATTTTACGCAGTACCCTTAAGAATGAATTCTTCACGGACCTTTTCGAATTATTGAGAAAATTCGATATCCCTATTGAAGGGTTACATACCGAAACAGGACCCGGAGTTTATGAAGCCGCCATTAAATATTCGGAGATCCTGGAAGCCGCCGACCGGGCTGTATTATTTAAAACCGCTGTAAAGGAAATTGCCTATAAACATAACGTTATGGCCTGTTTCATGGCTAAGATAGATGAAAACCTGCCTGGCTGTGGGGGGCATATCCACCAGAGCCTTTGGGATAAGAACACTAAAAGAAATATTTTCTATGATGAAGATGATAATTTGAAAATGAGCGGGCAAATGAAAAGTTATATTGCCGGGCAATTGTTTTGTCTGCCACATATACTTCCTATGTTTGCACCAACGATTAATAGTTATAAACGATTGGTGGAAGGGGCCTGGGCGCCAACTA
The DNA here is from genome assembly GCA_039921525.1 of Chitinophagaceae bacterium. Taxonomy (GTDB): domain Bacteria; phylum Bacteroidota; class Bacteroidia; order Chitinophagales; family Chitinophagaceae; genus JADCRZ01. The sequence goes on from JBDSBP010000221.1 coordinate 5,548, forward strand.
CCCTCACGTGGGGTGTTGATAACAGAACGGTAGCACTTCGGGCGTTGCCTTCCGGCAGCAAATCAAGCAGGCTCGAAACGCGCGTGATAGGGTCTGATGTTAATCCTTATCTTGCCATGGCTGCTTCCCTGGCTTCCGGCTGGTACGGCATTACGCATAAACTGGAATTGACTCAACCGCCTACTCCGGGAAATGGCTACAGGGAATTTGCCTATGGTTCGCTTCCGAGGGATTTAAACGAAGCAACGGGTTTAATGAAAAATTCTGAAGTAGCTAAAGAATTATTTGGCGCTGCTTTCGTTAACCATTTCACGCAAACCCGCGAATGGGAATGGAAGCAGCACCTTAAAGCAGTTACTGATTGGGAATTGAGAAGGTATTTTGAAATAATTTAATTTGACGATCAACGATTGACGGTAGATCTGTCACATAAAACCTATAAGGTTTGCTTTCATAGGGCAGGCACTTCGAGTTCAAACCTTATAGGTTTAAACAAAGTCTTACAAAAAGCATATCTAATTCAAACACTTTGATTAAATTAATTAACCATTAACAATTAATAATTAACAGTTAAATGATCTATCAATATAATTTCCCCACCACCATTCGTTTTGGTGCGGGATCAAGTAACGAACTCGGCGATTACCTGGTACAAAACAACCTAAAAACGCCCCTGGTCGTTACAGATAATACTGTTGCCCAACTTTCATTTTTTAAGAAGATCATTAGTGGCCTTCAAAGCCATAATATTTCCGTGGAAGTATTCCACGACATTCATAAAAACCCGGTAAAATCTGATGTTTATAAAGGAACAGTTGCATATGATGCTACTTCAAGAGACAGTATTATTGGCATAGGTGGCGGCGCGGCGCTGGATGTAGCAAGAGCCATCGCACTTCGGGTGAACCACCGCGAAGATCTATTTAAATATGATGATCTTATCGGTGGAGATATATACGTGGTGAATGAAGTGCCGCATTTCATAACCATTCCAACAACAGCAGGTACAGGAAGCGAGGTGGGCAGAAGCGCCATCATTGCTGATGACGAAACACATCAGAAAAAAATACTGTTCTCCCCAAAATTAATGGCGAAGATAGTATTCGCAGATCCCTTACTTACCATGGAACTCCCGGCTTTTATTACAGGCGCTACCGGCATGGATGCGCTCACGCATAATATGGAAGCATACCTGGCGAAGAATCCCCATCCCCTCTGTGAAGGAATTGCGCTGGAAGGTATTTCCCTCATAGCAAAATCGTTAAAGGATGCTGTGAATAAACCTGACCTGGCTTCCCGCAGCAACATGCTCATTGCATCGCTTATGGGTGCTGTGGCTTTTCAAAAAGGACTCGGAGTGGTGCATTCATTGGCGCATCCTTTGTCCTCTCTCCTGGATACGCATCATGGATTGGCCAATGCCGTAAACATTCCCTACGGCATGCGTTTTAATATTGCGGGTTTTGAAGATAAGTTCAAACGCATAGCACGAACACTGGAACTGCAGGATGAATCAGGAGAAGCGGTAGTACAATATTTGTTCGATCTTAATTCAACAATTAATATCCCGCATAAATTGAGCGAAATTGGTGTGAAGGCGGAGCATATTGAAACACTGGCGGATCTTGCATTTGCAGATTTCGCGCATCCTAATAATCCCAAACCCGTTAGCAGGGAGAATTTTAAAGAATTATACCTGCAGGCATTATAACATTTGAAATAATTTTAACAGCAGATCATCATCCCTGCAAAATAATACCAGATGGCGCCAATTACTATTGGAATAACAGATTGCGGCAGATATCCAAATTACGAAAAATGGATAAAAGATGTACCAGGAACGAAAGTCATAAAATTAAGTCATCTTAATACTAATTCTTCGGCTATAGATCAGTGTGATGGTATCATACTAAGTGGCGGACAAGATGTTCATCCCCGTTTTTATGACAGGATGGAATATATGAATTTCTATAAGGATGCGATGGCTGATATAGACGAACAAAGAGATGAATTTGAATGGAAGGTGCTGGAATTGGCACAGGAAAAAAAATTACCTGTTCTGGGCATCTGCAGGGGATTACAATTGGCCAATGTATTCTTTGGCGGCACACTTGTTCTTGATATACCAGCATCAGGTAAAGAAAATCATTCCAAAATTCAAGAAGGTGAAGACAGGTATCATTCCATCTCTGTTTCCGCCAATTCGGTTCTCCAGGAAATAGCCGGAGTAGATACAGGTTTGGTTAACAGTGCCCATCACCAGGAGGCCGACATCATCGCCGAAAATCTTTCGGTGAATGCCGTTTCCGAAGATGGCGTGGTGGAAGGCCTGGAAAGAAAAAAATTTTATGACCATCCGTACCTGATGCTGGTGCAGTGGCACCCGGAAAGGATGACAGATCAGCAAAGTGTTTTTTCTTATAACCTTAGAAATAGTTTCCTGCAAGCAGTGAAAGCCAATTACGAATTGAGAATTACGAATTACGAATTTTAAAGAGTTCTATTATTATGCAGATTATAAACCCGGCAACAGAAGAAATTATACGCGAAATACAGGAAGACGATTCACAAAGCATCTCTTCAAAATTCAATGCTCTGCAGTTAGCACAAGCGAAATGGGGTAAAACAGCATTAGAAGACAGGGTGGAGATAATTAGAAAATTTGCTTCTTTGCTTGAAGAGAATAAAGATCAGCTGGCACTTATACTTACTTCGGAAGTAGGCAAACCTTTGCAACAATCCCGTAACGAAATAAATGGCGCACAGGTAAGAATAAAATGGATCACAGAAAATGCATCGAGGTATTTGTCAGAAGAACTGATGGCTTCCATCAATGGCATGGAAGAAAGAATTCGCTATGAGCCATTGGGAGTAATTTGCAATATCTCTGCATGGAATTATCCTTACCTGGTTGGTGTAAACGCTTTCGTGCCAGCGCTTATAGCCGGTAACGCTGTCTTATACAAACCATCCGAATATGCCACGCTCACCGGGCTCGAAATAGAAAAACTATTAAAACAGGCAGGAGTGCCTGAAGACGTTTTTCATGTTGCCATTGGTGCCGGGGCTGTCGGAGCTTTATTATTGGATATACCTTTTAAAGGATTTTTCTTTACGGGTTCATATAAAACAGGAAAATATATTTATGAAAAGCTGGCACCTGCAATGATTCCGGTACATTTAGAGCTCGGCGGAAAAGATCCATTATATGTAGCCGATGATGTAGCTGATATAGCTTCCGTAGCCGCGGCAACGGCAGACGGCGCATTTTATAATAATGGACAAAGTTGCTGTTCGGTGGAAAGGATTTATGTGCATGAAAAAGTGTATGATGAATATGTTCAGGAGCTGTTGAAGGAAGTGAATTCATGGCAGGTCGGCTCCCCACTTGAAAACGGCGTTTATATAGGACCGTTAACCCGGAAAGAACAGCCTTCATTTCTGCAAAAACAAATTGAAGACTCCACCGATAAAGGCGCCACAGTATTAACAGGTGGTCATCCGATAAACGGAAAGGGATACTATTTTGAGCCCACCGTTTTAACCAATGTTACCCATGCGATGAGCGTGATGAAAGACGAATCCTTTGGCCCTGTAATTGGCGTGATGAAAGTGAAAGATGATGAAGAAGCGATTACACTCATGCAGGATTCTGAATATGGCCTCACTGCTTCCGTATATAGTTCAGATAAAGACAGGGCGGAAAATATCCTGAAGGAAATAAACGCGGGCACGGGGTACTGGAACTGCTGCGACCGGGTAAGTGCGGCACTCCCCTGGAGCGGTCGCAATCATTCTGGCTTTGGAGTAGCGCTATCGCATGCGGGATTACGATCATTTGTAAAACCGAAGGCATATCATTTGAGAATCGGGGGGTAATTACTAATCTCTTGGTTTATGTCTTGTCGGCGTGAGGTTAAATCGTAGATACTTCACCGCAAACCTATAAGGTTAACGTCTTTAAGATAGTTACCCCTTTGTTCAAACCTTATAGGTTGGGTTGGCTAAAGCTGGCACCCAAAACTCAACCTATAAGGTTTGTCTACATAGGGCCGGCATCCAGGGTTCAAACCTTATAGGTTTTGATTGGAGACTCTAACTCATAAACATTTAAAGTGCTATTTCTTCAAAAAGGAAATTACTTCCCTGGAAAACTCCTGCGTACCAACAGCAGCCCCATGGTTCCCGGGCACTGTTGCAAAAGTTGAAGCAGGTATCAGTTTGGATAATTCACTGCCCGATCCATTATCCTCATCTTCGCTTCCACAGATTACCAGTACAGGTTTGTTGATCCGTTTTAACTCCTGCGGACTCGAAGATGGTTGTGCTTTTTGAAGATAGGCCAGTGCCAACTGATCGAGGCCGGCAGCTTGTACATTTTTAACCATGGCAGCGAGTTCAGGCACAGAGTCACCCTTCAAAGCCCTGTAAAACATTTTTCTCCTGGGCCATTCTGGGTTGGTGAAACCGGTACCCATGCCACCTATTACGGCCTTTGTAACATTTGGATCCTGTAATACTAAACGCGACGAAATGATTGCCCCTCTTGAATAACCAACAACGCTGTATTTTTTTATACCTAGCATTTTAGTAAGAGCCATGATGTCTTTTGCTTCTGCATCGTGCTCATACGCTTCAGGATTATGAGGTTTGTCTGAATGGCCGTTTCCCCGCATATCCAGAGTGACTACTTTATACCCATCAGCCAGCAGATCTTTATACAACGCTGTTTTCTTCCAGGTTTCCCCGTTTACAATAAAACCATGAATCAACACTATAGGTGATCCGGTACCTTTCACTTCATAATAAATTTTGACTCCATCAAAAGAGGTAAACAGATGATTTGTGTCAGCAGTATTATTTGATTGTTGAGCAACAACAAAGAGAACACCGTCAAATAATAAAAATAAAACTAACAGGGCTGATTTTACAGTAGAGTTATTATTAATTGTCATAATGATTTTAATTGATTCCGAAGATACAACTTTCGGCATCAGCTATCTGCTATCTATCAGGGTTTGCTCATACCTCATACCTCATACCTCATACCCGACACCT
>JBDSBP010000222.1:0-10747 GCA_039921525.1 Chitinophagaceae bacterium
ATGAAAACCAATCCATCCACCTCTTCCTTCCTTTATATAACGTTCAAATGCAGCCACAGCTTTGTTTTTCCAAGCATAAGGCGGGAAATCAAGCTGAATAAAAAGTCGGTATTTTTGCAGGTATGCATCATCGATAGAGTCCGTATTTTGTATATAATCGAAAGAGAAACTACTATCTGCCGCCAATTTATCCAGCCGTCTCCTTGCTGCCTTTGAATAAAGAATATGGTGGCCCCCATTTTCAGCAATCGCCAACACCCTGAACCTGGAAATTTTGTTTTGTGCAGAACATGCATTCAAACAGAAACTCCCCGATAAATAAAATACTATCAGGAACACTGTTTTTTTCATGTAATGATTCTATTCTAATTTATAGCGTATTATTTTTTAGCAGAAGTCTCCACTCATACTCCGAAAGGTACAAATCTACAAATAAGTGGATTCACCGGCTACATATCATGCTTTGAATTACAACTAAATATTTCTACCCGAAAATACGAGGCGTCACCGCGAATGGAAAATGGAATTGTTTGAGATAAAGGAGCATTTCTTTTCCCAGGGTAGATCGGTGAGCCAGTTCATAGTTTACCTTAGGCAGAGTGAACATGACGTAAAATAAAAAGGGGCCCGGATAGAAATCCAGCCCCAACATTTATTCCAATATCCTATGAAAAACCATTTAGATATACGAGAAAAGGAAATAGCCGGATTGCCATTATTTTCAACTTTTTATAATTTAGTATAAAAAAAATCTAATCGGAGTGTATCTCTCTAAAAACTAACGTCCTATGCCAAAAATCAAATTCAACTACTTAATGTGTACTTTAAAGTAACTTCAATACCCCGGTGTCTTGTTTCACCGGCATTCTGGTTTTGATATGTGCCATCTGCCAGTCTTACACTTACAATTTCATTAGTTCCATTTAACTGGTATAAAGACACTTCAGCATATCCTTTATTATTGGCAAAGGCAAACCAGCCGCCCAGCTCGTAATTACTGTAGGAAGAAGGTTTTAGAATGGGCACCTTTACCCCCTGGTAGAGATCGGTAATATTCGGCGGAGCAAAGCCGATGCTGTAATTAGCATAGAGGCCCCTGTTCCGGTTTAAATCGTACGTGAGTCCCAGTTTAGGAGTGAAATGATTTAAATTATTTTTAGCATCCGGGGCGCCGGTATAGGCACTGGAGGGCAGGTGGTTATCAAACTTATAATCCATCCGGTCGTATCTTGCTGCTACAACCAGTTTTAATTTTTCTACCGGGTTCATTTCAAACTGCGCATATACGGCAGTGTTATGAATGTCAACGTTATATTGGGTCAATAAAGAATCGGTGGCAGTATAGCCGTAGTAAAACCCTGGTTATTCATGTCTACGCCTATAAATTTCGCATCGTAGGTTCCCGGACTAAGATCGGCACTCAAACCTGCTATTAGCTTAGCATGAAGGAAAGTAAACTTTTTACTATGTTGTACAACAGCCCCCATAACTGCTGAATTCATCCTTATTAATTTGGCCGGTTGCTTTTGAAGTATTTCCGGAAATATTAGCTATGGAATAAAAAGGATTTTGCCCAATAGCGCTGTTACGAAAAAACACCGTGAAACTGGTTTTGTTGTTTTCGTTCCAATCAAGCGTTAATGATGATTTAACACGTACAGCATTTACTTTCCGATAGGTGAACCGGTAGGAACTGATATAATTTTTATGATAAAAATGGGCACTATCCAAACCACCTTTCTGATCCGTTTTATAATTGATATAATCGGCTGTTGTTACCAGTTTTGTTTTCTCATTAAACGTATAATCAGCACGAAACGTCAATGCTGCTTTTTCGAAATTGTTTTGAAGGTTTTCGTCCTGGTCTTGTTTAGCATAATGACCACCCACATACAGGCCCAGCTTTTTAAATGTATTCGATGCAAAAAAATCTGCTCTTTTGTAACCATGGCTACCATACTCTGCCTGTATCTTTGCCGTTGGAATTTGCGAGGGTGCCTGCGTTATAAAATTAATGGCGCCTCCCACTGCTTCGCTTCCATACACGGAAGAAGCCGGGCCTTTTATAACTTCAATTTTTTCCAGGGATGCCTGGTTGATCTCGATCAATGCGTTATGGTTAAAATCGCCGATAGTCCGGAAAGGAATACCATCTTCGAGGTATAAAAAAAGATTACTATAACCCAGCGGTTGACGGATAGACATGCTGTGCTGTTCGTTTCCCAGGTCAACCATAAAAACACCGGGAATTTTATTTATTAACATATCGAGCCTTAATGCTTTTGTATCGTTGATATTGGTTTTTGAAATAACCTGCGGAAAATGATTCGGAGGATAATGGTAAAACAACAGCAATCATGTGGGTTGCATATTCTTTAGGAACGCCTAACTTTAAAAAGGGCGCTGTAGGGGCGGGCTTGCCCCCGCCCTGTTGCCCTGAAGACAGGTGGTATTTTGTTGACGTTCCCAATAATATTCTAGCAGGTTGTCGTGCAGTCAGGGCAGTGGAAAGCCCCGGCCCCTACAGCGCCCTACGACATTTTAGGTAGCCCCTGCATAGTAGCCCTGTCCCTCCTGCTAAAATTTCAACAGCCTGGCCTGTTGCGGAAAAACGAGTTGCAGGTTAAGTTTATTTAAAACAATCAATTGTTTTTTAATCGTCTCTTCCTTTTTACCGGAGGGTTTCATATGAGTGATAACGATCGGCAATCCTTTTAAGGCATCGGCACCCGATACTAATGCCAACACATCCATCTCCTTCATTAGCAAATTTGGTGTAAGATGGCCGAATAACAAGTTGTTCGGTTGATCATTGGCGTAAGACACTTCCATAAAAATCGCCTTGAGCTTCCTGGCCGCAATAAGCGGACCTACCTCCTTCCAGAGTTCACGCAGGTTGCTGGCTTTTTCCAGGCTGTCTGCACCGGTATCGCCCAGGTAAAGCAAATAATTTTCGTTGTATCTCACCAAAAACGCCGTGCTCTCATAGGGATTTACATGACTTAATGGAAAAGCCCGCACAGTTAGTTGCGTACTGTCTATAGCAGTTTCTTTCCCGGCGGAAAGAATGTTATAATGATATTTCTTTAGTAAAGGTTTCTCCCCATCATCCGCAAAGTTAGCCCAGCTTTCCCAGGTAAAATATTTGTCTTTTAGAACTTCTATACAATGCGGTAACCCATAAATATTTTTCGGACCATCTTCCGGTGAATTAATAATAAGTCCGGCCACATGATCAAGATGGGGATGGGATACCAGGTAAGCTTTGATGTAGTTCCTTAAAACATAGGACACGCTATCTTTGAATACCCTTGCTGTTACGGCTTTTTGAATACCATAATGCAATGTTCCTGCATCCAGGCAAATAAAATCATTAGTCCCTTCTACGGCAAGCATATAGGAAGACAAATTGCTTTCATCAATGCCTCCTTTAATACCCAATGGAACTACTTTGAAAACAGGCTGCGACCAAACATAAGGCGCGTAGGCCACTAAAACAATAAGCAAGATTTTGTGATAAAACTTCATGCGCTAATATAAAGGAGAATTTACATAATTTAAGAATTGGCAGAATGGCGATTTTAATTTCGAAAGGCTTTACTGATGTCTGAAAGCCTGTTATTTATCGACCCTGCCGTCAGCTATAAGCTGCCGGCCGCTTAAAAATTCAGAAGCCTCGCAAAATCTACTTTTCTAATGGTATTAACGTACAACATCCATAATCATAACTGGTTATAATTAATAGAATTCAAATCAATTTGAAATTTGGTAAATTTAAACGCAAAGCTGGTAGCAGAAAGCTGAAAGCCAATACTAATGGAAAACTTCAAAGTAGTTATTTTTTTAATGTCTATCCTTATTGGATTATCTGCCGTTGCTGATAAAATAAGGATATCTTATCCAATACTTCTGGTAGGTACAGGTTTGATAGTGGGTTTCGTGCCAGCACTGCCGAACCTTGCACTGGACCCTGAAGTTGTTTTCCTGGTTTTCCTTCCTCCATTGCTGCATGATGCAGCCTCACATACTTCCTGGCATGATTTCAGGTCTGCCATCAGGCCCATTTCAACGTTAGCTGTTACGCTGGTTTTTTTTACCACCACTTCCGTTGCGGTTGCGGCGCATTATTTAATTCCTGGTTTCAGCTGGCCGCTAGCTTTTGTGTTGGGAGCCATTGTTTCTCCTCCCGATGCCGTAGCTGCCACGAGTATTACTAAAGGGCTGGGTTTAAACAAAAGAGTAATCACCATCCTGGAGGGAGAAAGCCTGCTGAACGATGCCTCAGCGCTTATCGCTTACCGGTATGCTGTGGCAGCGGTAACCAGCGGCAGTTTCATTTTGTGGAAGGCCGGTTTGCAACTACTGGTGGTTGCAGGAGGAGGCATCCTGATCGGGTTCGCAGTGGGTTTCGCGTTTGTATTTGCCTATAAAAAAATCACTAACAATTCAATTGTAGAAACAAGTCTTACCCTGCTGGCGCCGTTTTTATCGTACCTGTTAGCGGAGCATTTCCATACCTCCGGCGTGCTGGCCGTTGTAACAGGCGGTTTGTTTATTGCCTGGCGTTCTCCGGAAGTTTTTTCTTACCAGGGCAGAATGCAGATTCGATCTGTATGGGATACTCTGATATTCTTACTTAACGGCATTATTTTTATCCTGATCGGGTTGCAGTTGCCTGGCATATTGAACGCATTAAAAGGATACTCTTTCTGGGAACTGCTGGGCTACGGATTAATAGTTAGCGCCGTAACCATTTTTATTCGCATCATCTGGGTTTTTGTGGGTGCATATCATCAAAATGTATTTAACTGGGGTAGAAAGAAAAAAACACTTTCCGGCACCGAGGATAGCGAAATGGAAAAGAATGCCTGGAAAAATGTATTGATAGTTGCCTGGACCGGCACACGGGGAGTAGTATCGTTGGCAACGGCCATGGCTTTGCCCCTCGTACTTTCTAATGGAAAAGCATTTCCTCAACGCGATATTATTTTGTTTCTTGCTTTCGTGGTAATTTTCGTGACACTGGTAGTGCAGGGATTATCATTGCCTTTATTGATTCGGCTGCTGGGTGTTAAGTTACACCTGAGCCCGGGAAAGGAAGAAAAAGAACTTCAGTTACAAATGGCGAACTCCATCCTTGATTTTATAGACCATGATTTTCCCATAAACATGGAATCCCAACTACGCGATCAGCTCAAAAAAAAGTACCAGTTGGCGGCTGCCTATCTTAAACGGGAAGTACGGGAGCATGATAAGGGCCATGAAGATGATGATATTCAACTAACGCCCTTACTCCAGATGTTAACCGCGCAATTAGAAATAGCCCGGTTCCAGCGCGACCTGCTCATAAAATTTCATAAAGAAGGAGTATTTGATGATGAGGTGATCCGGAAGGTAGAACAGGAATTGGATATTGAAGATATGAGATTGAATAATTTGATGGAGAGCCAGAGCAAGGTACCTGTGTGAGAAGGCTGTCAGCTATCAGCTTTCGGCTACGATCTTTTGCTGTCAAAAACGTCTACTAAAAGGAATTGATCTTTTTAGAATATGGTAATCTTAAAACAACAACAATCCTGGCAAAAAGCTGATAGCCGATAACTGATAGCCGATAGCCTTCTTCCTCATCAAAACGCCAGGCGGAAACTTCCGAAAATGCCAAAGCGCTTGATCTGTTCCTTTGGTAGTGGGCGTGGTGTTAGCCGCCAGACGAAGTCAATCCTGAATACTTTCAAAATATTATCCACCCCGGTACCGACTTCGATATATGTTTTCCCGTTCAGTGTCTGGAATGAATTATATGGATTATTTACATTTAACGCATAATTCGCATCACTCATTTTTCCAATCAACCCCTTGGCGCTCCAGAACTGGCGGAACTTCAACTTCCGGGTAATGGGTATATATTTAAAAAGACCGTTGCCTATATTATGCTCTACATTAAATCCCGCATATTGATCGCTGATATATTCGTAGCGGTTCATCAGGTTGAACGCATATTTATTGTAGTAGTAAATTTCATTACCCGGATGCACTTCCAGCAGCATATATGGCAAGGTACCATATATCTTACCTGCAAACATGTTATAATAAAGACTTCCAAGGGGGGCAATCTTTATAAAATCAGATACACTTAAATAAACTTTTGTATAATCGTAGCTGCTGTTGAAAACACCCACTATTCCTTTTGAAATTTTGATTTCGGTAATAGGGTAGGGGCTTCCCAGGCTATACCTGTTATAATATGTTTCAAAAAAACGTTCCAGGTAAGCGTAGCGTAACTTCAGCGAGACTTCAAAATTATTCAGCGATTCACCGTTAGGTGATGGAAAAATAAATTTAGGGGGCAGGTTCCTTAAGGGATCAAATTGTTTGTGAACAGTGGAGAGGGTAGCCGCAAATCCATTGTCCCATGATTTATAAAAGTCAATTCTCTTTTCATCTATCTGCATGAACTTTAGAGGAATGCCGGGCTTACGCACAGCTAGCGCAAAAATATTATCGGTACTAATCTCATCATAATAGGTTTGCCCGTTATCGAGATCTTTTGTGTAAGAGGCGTATATGGATGACCGTGGATGACGGGAAAAGAGATACATGCCATCGAGTTTGTATTTATATGTTCTATCTCCAAAGCCATAGGCCAGGTAACCATGCAGGAAAAGGTTTTTATTAAAACCTTTGTTTGTTCCAAGGTCGAAACGAACACGGGTTCCTTCCAGGCTGTTACCGGTAATCCAGTTAAACCATGGCCCGATTTCATAATTGCCGATCTCGTAATAACCTGTGGCCAGGAAATTTAAACGGTCGGTATATTTCTTAAAGATCGGCATCTTGCGTAAAGTGTCGATCATGGAATAAATCGATTGTTCTGTTTTGGTAAGATTCTCATGCCTCGAATCTTTCCAGTAAACATCTTCTTTCTCCCGTGCACCCTCTAAAATAATGATCTCTTCTTTGAGTTTGTTTTTTTTGAGTTGGGCGATGGTAGCCGTATCATTGATGCGGATATTTCGATAGGTAGTTGTTTTTCGTCCGATCGCCCCGGCAAGGCTTTTACCGATGGGCGCTATATCCACTACGAATTTATCTTTCGCCAGGAACCAGACAGAATCGGGTAACTGGGCATATTCCTGGATAATGCTCAGTTTTTCAACGAAATTAATATTCGCCTCTTTTGCAAGGAAAAGGTTCATTTTTTGAACGGCGAACGTAGTATCATGTATCCAGCAATCGCCTTCAAAGGTATTTTCCGCCTTACGTTTGGGGTAGAAAGCCAGGTGAATAAGCCGCTGACCATTCACATACTGCGTGTCCATCAGTTTGTACCGGTAATAGGCATCACCGTTATCACTGATTGGACTAACGAACTGTTTGTCGAAGACAGGTATGAAATTATTATATACGTTTACATTCTGATCGGTGCCACCGAGGAACTTAGTAACACTCTCATTGTCGATTCCCATGGTCTTGCTTCCCTTAATGATCTCGCGTGTAAGACGCGGGCTCTTCTGGAAATAAAAATCTGAAATGGTTTCGGTAAGATAAACAGGGAGAAAGGCGGGCCCTTCACTTGTATCTACATGTTCTTCAATAATCGATTTAAAAGGCTTTAATAGTCTCCATTCCTTTAACTTGTCAAATTTAAGCCGGTTGAGATCAAGCTCTAATTTGTTATATAATTCATAGGAGAAATTTTCAAACTTGTTTCGGTCATTGAACGGTTTTCTTTTAACAATCCTTCTCCACAACAACAATCCGCGATCAATCTTTCTTTTAACGATTACTTCCTGCGCGTATTTCCCTCTTTCTAACTGCAATACAAGGTAAAGGGTGTCTTTACCAGCCTGTGAAAGAATATCGGCATTAATAGCAATCTTAAAGTCTCTGTAACCCACATATGTTACTATAAGGGTATCTGATGGCCAGCTATTGAAGGCAAAACGAAAATTACCGGCAGAATCACTCAATTTTCCTACCCCGGCTTTCATAAATTGAACAGAGGCGAAAGGAATTCTTTCATCATTCAGGTCATCTTTGATATGCCCCCTGATGATTTTTTGCTGAGCATGAAGTGATAAGAACGCACTTGCAAAAAAACAAGCCAACAACAATTTTTTGCAGTGGCTTCCACAATTTATATAATTAAAATACAATATTTACTCAATTTATTAGGTTGGGAGAACCTGTATAAAAAATTACACTTTTTTCCAACAAACCTACTACAGAACTCTATCAATTGCGAATTTACCTACACATAAATATATCGCGATAGATACTGCTATCTCAAACTTTTCTACTATGTTTTTATACATCATCTTTCTTTTATGAAATAAACTTCCTGTTCATTAATACCATGCACTTCACTCTTCACCAAAGCTCCAGGGTGGTCAATATCAGATCCATATCCAACTACCCATAACAGCTTCAATAGCGGAATGTTCTTGAAAATATTTTTTTTCTACAACTCCATTGGCTCTATATTCATTGTTTTAACGAATAAATATTTTTTTTATTTATATCATACGACTTTTTATTTTCGTCAACTTTAAAATTACGCTTTGGCTATCAGCATTCAGCTTTCAGCTTTCAGCTTTCAGGAGGAAATTACTTCTCGCATTGTTTTCCTGATAGCTGATGGCTGAATACCAAATAACCGACAAAATATTATTGACATGGAACTTGCAACTCAATTTCATTATATAACAATACTCATACCTCATACCCCTACTCCTTTTAAATAACTTCCAGGTTATTTACATTGTGACGTCGGACCAACCCGGGTTACAAAGGCTGATAGCTGACGGCTGATAGTTGACGGCTGATAGCTGACAGCTGATAGCTATACCCATAAACATTTTGCCTTTCAGATTAAATCAAATAATTTCTGTAAGACCAAGAATAATCTATCCACATGCATTTGACACCAAGGGAAGCCGAAAAGCTGCTCCTGTTCATGGCCGGTGAACTGGCGGAGAAAAGAAAAACCAGGGGATTGAACCTAAATTACCCCGAAGCAATCGCATTGATCAGTAGCCAGCTACAGGAAGCCGCCCGTGATGGTAAAACGGTGGCGGCGCTTATGCAATACGGCACCACTGTACTATCACGCGACGATGTAATGGAAGGAATTCCGGAAATGATCGACGAAATACAAATTGAAGCAACGTTTCCCGAAGACCATCCAGGCCATCGATGGAAGGGCCATCCACACCTATCATACCGAAGGTGCAGGAGGGGGCACGCGCCTGATAACATCCGCGCCGCCATGTTCCCAAACATTCTTCCATCTTCCACCAATCCCACACGCCCTTATACTATCATCACCATCGACGAACACCTGGATATGCTGATGGTTTGTCATCATCTCGATCCTTCGGTACCGGAAAATGTAGCGTTTGCTGATTCGCGGATTCGCCCGGAAACGATCGCAGCGGAAGACATTTTGCACGATATGGGTGTATTCAGCATGATAAGTTCCGATTCGCAGGCAATGGGCAGGGTAGCGGAAGTGATAACAAGAACCTGGCAAACTGCTGACAAAATGAAGAAGCAGCGGGGTAGTCTGCCAGAAGATACCGGTCACCATACCGATAATTTCAGAGTGAAAAGATACATCTCCAAATACACGATCAATCCTGCTATGACGCATGGCATTTCCAGTTATGTTGGTTCCCTCGAAGCCGGGAAACTGGCTGATTTGGCGCCAAACCCGAAATGATTATTAAAGGAGGAATGACCATCGCCAGTAAAATGACAGATCCCGGCGCTTCAATCCCTACTCCGCAACCTGTAATATACCGGCATATGTTTGGAGGCTATGTAAAAGGATTATTTGATACCTGTGTTACTTTTGTTTCGCAGCTTTCTCTCGATAAAAACCAGGTACAACACTATGGCCTGCAAAAAATTATTTTACCAGTAAAAAATTGCCGGAACATTTCCAAGAAAGACCTGATCCATAATAACAACATACCTGATATAACAGTCAATCCCGAAAATTATGAGGTTAAGGTAGATGCCGTTACGGGATTTTTTTACAATGCTGCGCCGGCATAGTCACCAATTGCGTAAAATTCGTGCCTATAGGCCAGCAGGGGGGCAGGAATTATTATTTTCTTTACAGCCATTGATCGTAGACCTTGTGCAAAAATCCCTGCAGCCGGATCTTGGCAAAATCGGTTATTGATGTACGGAGTTTGATTACGATGTATGCAGCATGAGCAGTTGTACTCAAGGGGGTATATGTCTTGAGGAAGGCTGTCGGCTTTCGGCTGTCGGCTTTCAGCTATTGGCTACACCACAGGTTCAACCTATAAGGTTTGAATATAAACTTCCAAAAGGCCCGGGTCAAACCTTATAGGTTTGCGGGCCTGCTTCTCGCCTGGTCGGGCAAAATTTAATCTCCTATTTGTATAATCCCTGTTTAAAACCTATAAGGTTTGCACTTGAATTTTTTAGAAGTTTTGGCCGCAAACCTTCTAGGTTTGCGAATCTCTCCTGCTAGCCGATAGCCGATAGCTGCTAGCCGATAGCCGATAGCTGATAGCCGATAGCCGATAGCCGATAGCCGATAGCTGATAGCCGATAGCCGATAGCTGATAGCCGATAGCTGACAGCCGATAGCTGACAGCCGATAGCTAAAAGTACGCGTCTGTTTAATCCACTGAAAAATAAAATTAGGAAATAAAATATTGCGATAACAATGAAAATTAATCTATTTTTAACAAACATCAATGGTTGTCTA
>JBDSBP010000223.1:0-10168 GCA_039921525.1 Chitinophagaceae bacterium
AGTTGTCTTTTCTTTTTTATTTTATCTCTTAACTCGCCGCATCTTTTATGCTGAATTAGATAGCACTTAAATAGTTCACTCCCCGGTACTACATTTAATACACCGGTGTTCATCTATTCTTTAAAACTTGATCAATTCCATTATTTCTTTTAATGGAGTAGTATTAGCATCGCCTTTAATATTTAATTTGCTAACAGCGGACGCAGCGGCAAAATTTATGAGTTCCTGGTCAGGCATATTCTGCAACATACCATAAATTAAACCTGCCATAAAACTATCGCCGCTACCTACGCTATCCACGATGGTATCCTTTTTGAAACTGGTTGAATGAAAAATCTTTGATCCGTTATATAAGGTGGCAAAATAATTCACGCCACCATTTGGTTCCGGGAACCGGAAAGTAAAAGCCATTTTACTACATTGAGGAAATTGTTGCGCCATATTTTTGGCTATCTGTAAAGCCATATTTCCACAATTCATTTTATCACCACGTACAAGTTCGTTCTCATTCCATTTGATACCCAGCATATCAGTAGCCGACCATATATTGCCCATGATCACATCACAATATTTAACAAGGTCAGGCATTACTTCATGGGGTAATTTACCATATTTCCATAACAGCCGCCTGTAATTTAAATCAGTTGATATGGTAATATTCTTCCTGCGTGCAGCTGCCAGCATTTCATGACATAAGGCTGCAGCATTAGCATTTATTGCTGGCGTGATGGCCGTCCAATGAAGCCAGGAAGCTCCCTCCAGCACTTCGTCCCAGTTTACAGAGCCGGGTTGTAATTCACTGAATGAAGAATATTTACGATCATATACAACAGAATGGCTCTGCATATCTCCACCGGGAGCCATATAATAAATACCAATTCTTTCGCCACCCCATAACATACGACTGGTATCAATATGAAGCCCCTGAACCAGGCTTTCAATATTTTTTGATAATACATTTTCCGGGAGCCGGGTCACATAAGAAATATCAGTTCCCCAGGTTGCCAGAGCTGTAGCTACATTTAACTCGGCACCACCCAACGAAAATTCCGCGGAAAACTCTTTAGGGTTAGGTGTAATGCGAAATAGAAGTTCACCGTATGCCACAACTTTACTCATGAAGCGGATGATATTAATGGTTAATGGTTAATTGTTAATGATTAATGGTTTATGATTAATGATTAATCAATGTTTACTAACGACTGTTTTTGCCACAAGCGCTTAAGTCGTAACGAAAAACAAAGAAGCGTTTTTTACTCGCCTTAATTTAGTTCACTCTCATTAATCAAATCCTTTGTGTTTCTTCGTGCCTAAGTGTCTTTGTGGCCAGAAGCACCCTGAAAGTTTGACCTTAAAATACCCAACTGAAGACCGCGCAATTCGGCCAGCCCTCTCATTCTTCCAATTGCGGAATAACCAGGATTAGTGGTTTTGTTAAGATCATCCATCATCTGGTGGCCATGATCTGGGCGGAAAGGGATTTGGTACTCCACGTTTTGCTGTATCTCCAGCAAACCCTTCATTACAGCATACATATCCACGTCACCACCCAGGTGATCATCTTCATAAAAGTTGCCCGTGGCGTCTGTCTTCACGTTTCGCAAATGAACAAAATTTATTCTTGTGCCTGCTTTTTTTATCATCTCCGGCAAGTTGTTGCGAGGGTTTGCACCGAGTGAGCCCGTGCAAAAGCACAACCCGTTGGCAGGGCTGTTTACGGCCGCCAGTATGAAGTCGAGGTCATTAGCGTTACTTACAATGCGTGGCAATCCAAAAATAGGAAATGGAGGATCGTCCGGGTGAATAGCCAGGCGCTGGCCTCCCTCTTCTGCTACCGGAACTATTGCCTTTAGGAATAATGCAAGATTTTCCCGCAAAACGCTATGGTCTATCCCGTCGTATTTCTGCAACTCTTTTCGCATACCCTCCACCGTTTGTTTTTTTTCTCCTGGAATGCCAAACATTACGATGCCAGCTAAATATTCTAATTCTTCGGCATTATACCTTTTGAAACGTTTTTCTGCTTCCTGTAAAATATCGTAGCTATAATCTTTAGCCGCTCCCTCCCGCTCTAAAATATGAACGTCAAATACTGCCAGGTCGTACCAGTCAAAATAGAGTGCTTTGGATCCGTCTCGCATAAGATAGTCAAGCGTGGTGCGAGCCCAGTCGTTAACAGGCATAAAGTTATAGGTTACTACTTTTATACCGCATGTAGCGAGATTACGCAACGTGTATTTGTAATTGTCTATATAGTACTGGAATTCGTCTGTTCTTGTTTTGATGGTCTCATGTATGGGCACACTTTCCACAACCTCCCAGGAAAGACCGCCGGCTTTAACTTCATCCTGCCGTTTCTTAATCTCTTCTACCGGCCATACATCACCGTGAGGAATGTGATGCAATGCAGTAACAATGCCTGTTGCACCCGCCTGCCGCACATCCTGCAGGCTTACGGGATCCGACGGACCAAACCATCTCCATGTTTGTAATAACTCCATTGACACATTATCTTTTATACACCCGAAAAAATATGAAAACCTCCATCAACGCACACTACTTCGCCGCTTACAAAACGGGAAGCATCGCTTAATAACCACAATAAAGTGCCGGTTAACTCTTCCGGTGCACCAAAGCGTTTAAAAGGTGTGTTGCGAATCACCGCTTCACCGCGTGCGGTATATCCTGTTTCCGTAACGAGTAAATGCCTGTTTTGATTAGTGACAAAAAAGCCTGGTGCAATAGCATTCATGCGGATTTTATCACCATAGCGTTGCGCCAACTCCACGCTCATCCATCTGGTAAAATTATCTATGGCCGCTTTTGCCATGGAATACCCAAGCACCCGTGTAATGGCCGACTGGGCAGCCATCGACGAAATATTAACAATGCTTGCTCCTTTTAAATCTTTGGATTGACTCATGGCTTTTCCAAAAATGCAGGTGGGCAACAATGTTCCATAAAGGTTAAGATCGAAGGCCCTCTTCAATGCATCGATATCCATTTCAAAAACATCTGCATCCGGTCCTATCACTGCTTCTGGTATGTTACCACCGGCTGCATTTACCAGGCCGTGTATGATGCCCCATTTATCAAGTACCGCATCCCTGGCAGCTAACAGATCTGCTTTTGCCAATACATCCGTTTTAATAAACAGGGCTTCCTTTCCCTTTTCTATAATGCTATTCATACGCTCATTGCCCACACTTTCATTTCTTCCCAATAGTACCACCCGGGCGTCTGCATCGCTTAAACTATTCACAAAGGCTTCTCCTAAAATTCCGGTGGCTCCTGTAACAACAATAACTTTTTGGGCAATATTAAATTCATGCTGATCATTTTTCATAATAACTTTTTTAATCAAATGCTTTTTTTAAGACGAGACAGGCCGTTTGATGCTGGCTAATCTACTACCGGGCAATAAAGTAAGTAAAAATTTATTAAACGGTAAGGATTTAATAAAAAGCTACAGGCAGGTAACGCTTTCTACAGATTATAAAAAAAAAGATGAGATTTTCGAGTCAGGTTCAACTAAAAACGAACAGCATGCATCAAAAACGGACAATAAAAACCGCAGGCAAATTTCTGTTCAATTGATAATCATCCATTTATAGAATAGGTATCTGTCTTGTAGGTACTATTTGAGCTTACCAACCAGGATTATACTAACTTATAAAAAAGAAAAAACGTGTTTAAAAACTAGTTCATAACCGCATTCAGGAATTTTTGGAGAAATAAGGTGTTCTCTGTGATTCATATCCTTGGTTTATCCATTGGAATCAGCGCTGCCCTTGTGATATTCCTGATCGTTTATTATGAAGGTAGCTTTGACCGTTTTGAACCGGGGAAAGACAGGATTTACCGTGTGGTACTCGATGCCAGTTTCAACGGTTCACAAGGACGTAGCGCCGCAGTACCTGCGCCATTAGGCAGCGCTATGCAAAATAAAGTAACCGGTTTAGAACTTACTGTTCCCGTTTTCCAGTTCCAGGACGATGCTTCCGCAAAAGTTTCGGTGGTAGGTAACAATCCCGAAAAGCCCGTAGTTTATAAAAAACAAAAAGAAATTGTTTTTACCAACGGACAATATTTTGAGCTGCTTGATTACAAATGGCTGGCAGGTTCGCCGAAAACTTCTATGGAAAATCCCTTTAGCATAGTGCTGACGGAAAGCAGGGCCTATCAATATTTTCCGTCCATCCCGTTGGATGACATTGCAGGAAAACAGGTTACCTATAATGATGACCTACTAACCACCATTTCTGGTATTGTAGAAGACCTGCATGAAAATACGGCATTCACTTCCGTGGAATTTATTTCGTTGTCCACCATTTTTAATACCAACCTGCAGGATCGTTTTATGATGACCGTTTGGAACGATTGGATGGCCTATTCTCAGCTTTTTGTGAAATTGACAAAAGGAAGCAATAAACTGGCAGTAGAAGATCAGGTAAAAAAGATGTTCAAAAAGTACAACCCGGATAACAATCCATCCAATTCAATAACTTTTCATTTACAGCCTTTAAACGAAATGCATTTCGATGCAAATTACCCGGGTGTAGGGCAGCGCCGTCGGCAAAATTAAAAAATCCTTTAAGCGAATATACCCGGAAGAGGATTTGAATTATTCTTTCCTGGACGATACGATTGCTCATTTATATGCAAGTGAACAAAGTATGTCGCGGTTGCTAATGTGGGCAACAAGGTTAATGATTTTCATTAGTTGTCTTGGCCTACTCGGATTAGTGATCTATACCACCAACAGGCGGACGAAAGAAATGGGCGTTCGCAAAATATTAGGGGCATCGATAGCCAACATCGTTTCTATTTTGTCCAAAGATTATTTGTTGCTGTTATTGACAGCCTTTTTAACTGCCGCCCCAATTGCAGGGTGGAGTGTTCATAAATGGCTAGAGAATTTTGTTAATAGAACTTCCATAAGCTGGTGGATATTTGCGCTTACTGTAATTATGATTATGCTTTTCGCGATTGTTACGTTGAGTATTCAAAAGATTAAGGCAGCGGTAGCCAACCCGGTGAAGAATTTGCGAACGGAGTGAAAATGCCGGAATTATTTGTTAGAGTAATGGCGCTATCTTCCCCTCCTTATTCTAGGAGGGGATGTTCAGGAACGATGCGAAGCACGTGAGGAAACGGGGGTGGTTGCTGCGGGGTATGGCCAGGAAATGGTGCCAAGCACACCGCAACTTTAAACACAATGCAACACGTTGCAGCAACCACCTCCGTTGAATGTCGGGCTGCGCAACGGAATCCAACATCCCCTCCTTTTGAATAAGGCTACGGTCAGAACACATCTTCATATAAGTGCCGGAAGGTTAATAGAAGACGTTACTATTTTACCACTCAATTTTCTTTGTCATTTCAGCGAAGCGCCGCAACCTTCCCGAATATAAACATCTTGCGCGCTTCCCCTGAAATCTCTACAATGCGAGCTGTCTCCATCGTAGAGATTTCAGCTCAAAGCGCCGTCACATACATTTATGCGAAATTCCTGTGGCGCATTGGCTGAAATGACAGGAAAAAGAGTAAAAACTTGTGTCCTAATAGTAGCCTTGAATAAGGAGGGGAAGATAGCACCATCACTCCTATCGACACAGTCACTCCTGATAAAGCAAGTAATTTATTGTTATCATGTTGCCGTAACCCAAGTCGATTATTCGACGATCGAACTAAGTAATCAAAATCCTATCTTTTGTTTGCAAAAATTTTGATCAGGCCTTTTATAAACGAACATCGCACAAATCTAATGAAAGAAAAAAAAGTATGAAAGGCTTAATGCCTATATGAACAATTCCAGAATAACAACCAAAGAGTATATTTTTGATGTGGATATTGAGGTATGCATGCCGCTGACAACGTTACCTGGAATTAATTCGGTATAATTAATTAACGGCCTAGACCGACTAATTCAGGCTTTAAGACATTTGAAATGATTTTCCAAAACAACGAACGCTTAATACATGTTAAACGTAGTTATTATCGAAGACGAACAACCTGCTATAGAAAACCTGCTCTACGAATTAAACAACATTGCCTTTCAATACAACGTAGCAGCCATATTAAGATCAGTGGAAGAAAGCATTAACTGGTTTAATAAGCAGGATGCAGAAATTGATTTGATGTTTATGAATATACACCTGGCTGACGGACTCTCCCTCAACACCTTTAAATCGTCAGGCATATATACTCCGGTTATTTTCACTACTGCATACGATACATATCTACAATCAAGCCTTGAATATAATGGAATAGATTATTTATTGAAACCTATCAGTAATGATAAACTACGGCAGTCACTTACAAAATTCAACAATCTCAAAAAACATTTTACGGCAAATTACCTACAGTCGTCGAATAGTTACCATACAGAGAATCATACTATTTTAAAAAACCGGATCATTGTAAAAAAAGGAATAGAATTTCAAAGCATTAAAGCAGAAGACGTAGCCTACTTTTATACAGAGCATAAATTGATATTTTTGGTTGATAAGGAAGGAATGAAATATATGGCTCATGCCAATAATCTCACCGATCTGATGTCGCAGTTAAACAAGAAGATTTTTTTCAGGGCAAACAGGAAATATATTATTAATATCAATTTTATAAAAAAATACAAACCATTCGACAGGGTAAAAGTAGAAGTAGAGTTATGCGTTCAAAGCCGCGAATGCGTGGTGATAAGCCAGGAAAACTCGAGCAGCTTTAAAAACTGGATTGAAAACCTGTAAGAATACAATACTGACCTTAAAAATATTATATAAACCATAGACCAGGATGAATGAGCGTTTTACGTTTATCTGGTCAAATACAGGTTTGAGTAAATAATTGTCAGGCTTGAGTGAATTAGCAAAGAGGAATAAAATCCAACGATATAAATTTATACCGGGAACAAAGATTTAATTAAAGTATAAAAGAATAAGATTACCATTTTTTCTCATGTGCGGAACCACTGGCAAATGATGACTCACATCAATAGCAACGCTCCAGTACAGTTAATTTTTGATTTATAACGGGTGGTTTCAACCACCTGTTTTTCTTTGTTACGAATTACGAATTACGAATTAAAAATTACGAATTACGAATTTATATAACAGACGAGAGCTGTTATGCTAACAGTTCAATTTTTAATATGCAGATCCGTCTTTTTCACCGTTCTTTTTCTTTGGTTCTTCGGGGGTTTCCACTTCAAAATCTCTTTCAATATTTGTATGTGTGCCTTTAGGAACCTGTTCCAGGTTAACTCGCGCACGGTCCTGCCATTCTTTATTGCGACCATCTTCCTGAGGGTCTGTCAACGGTTTCTCCTGTCCAGTATCGTTGCCGGATTCAGCGGCTATATTTGTCATTTCCTGCATGTACTCAAATTTACGGATTAAAATAATATAATGGTTGTTAAAAGAATTTATACGTTACCATTATCAACCAGTTTAAACCAATTTTCGTTGCCAGGTAGCTCATAAAAAAAACAATCAGTGAAAAATCACTGCCCGCTTACATCTTTACTCTAATAAATATTCTGGACTATTTATCTAATTTAATTTCTCCTACATCTGTGCCTTTTCCTTGCTCTACCGTTACGCCATCCTTGGCAGTATTCTTATACGGTGACTTAGCTTCAATGATAACCTGGTAAATACCGGGTTTAACATTTGGAATTTCAAAAGTTCCTTTATCTATATCGGCTTTAAGCGTATCAGTACTGGACAGCGCCCACACTTTACTGGCACCTTCTGCCGGACTAACAGTTCCCTTAATAGAAACGGCTTGCATGGTGGTACCGCTGTTAAAAGCAAATATTGAAGCAGTAGCAAGTGTTAATGCGGCTATTTTCAACTTAACATTTTTCATAAAAATTAATTTAATTAATGAATAATAATTGTATTTTAAAATGTTATTCTGCGGTGCAGGTAAACAAGTACTATGCCAGAACAAAAGTTGTATGGATGACTTTAACATTTGGCCTTCATAAACACTAACGGTTTTTCGATCCGGTAATCACAATAATAATAGTGAGTTTTTTGAATTAAAAAGGTTGTAAACGATGTCAGCGTTTTGAATAAATACACCTGCTCATTTATGTTATATCAGTAATGCCCAAGCGAAATTTTAATAGCCATTCAATGCATATGTTTATAACCGTTATGAATATAGAAAAGCAGAAACGATGAGGGATAAAATAAAGAGGGATATAAAAATCTTATTGAAACAAGCTATAATAAATGCATAACCAGCTGACACCTTACAATGACTATGTATTGCCCCCCTTTTAAATCAATCTGATTCAATAAGGATTGATTTAATAAAGTGGTGTAGTTCCTGCAGCCGCTGGTTATTAAGTTCATAATAAACGTGTTTTCCTTCACGTATAGTGGTAACAATTTTTGTACGCCTCAATATTGCCAGATGTTGCGAAGTTATAGACTGTACCAACCTAAGATGTATAAATATTTCTGTAACAGTTATTTTTGGACGTTCCTCCAGCAGCTTCAAAATCTTTTGTCGAACGTTATTATTGATTGCTCTCAGGTAGAAAGATGCCTCCTTCACATTCAAAAATAATAATTTGTCGGTCTCTACCTGTTCCATATCATAATATTATTGAGGTTACTAAGGGTACCTTTTGCAAATATTCTAATGATATCAGAAAATATATTATCCGAAAAGACAATATCACTCCTTAAAAAGACAATTAAAATTTAGATAGTTGATTCTCGTAGAAAAATCGCTTAATAACATCTCCCAGGGCGCTGCCTTTCAATGGTATGATTTCTTCTTTTTTGGGTTTTATTAAATAAAGGTACTACACATTCCAGGTTTTTATAATATAAAAGAGTGGATTATTCTAATAAATATTTAAATTGCAGTCGGGTAAGGAATTACCTATATAAAATTCATATCATATATATTATTACTTAAAGAGTTATAACTAATAGCGTGTTTACTTTCAAATATCCCGTTTCGCCTCTTCCGGAATTTATTACAGCATTTGCCCGTCAAATGGGAACCAGGTTTATTAATAACAAGATTGACGTTCCTTCTACCGTTGGGAAAGGATATATTCAATTAATTAATCTGCCGAATGATCTACACGCTTTTATTATGAATTTTACCCTGAATACGGATATGCACTTTGAACAATCCCAGTCAGAGCATGATCTGTATTCCTTACGATTTGAAGACAGCAATGTTTCAGAGTCATTTACCACCCAAATTGACCGTGAAATGGTAAAAGATGTACGTTCGATACATTCTTCCGTGTACCTGGCATACAGCATCTTTGACCTGGGGTATTTTGTGAAAAAAGGAACCGCGATGCGATGTATTACTATCCAGCTTCAAAAAGAGTGGTTGGCAAAATATTTTCAGATGGAGGTATACAACGATATTGTACAGCAATATCTTTCTTTAAAAACAGCCGCCCTCGACCTGGAGTCCTTAGACTTTGATTACAAAAAAAACATGTCTGAAGTAATTGAAATAGATAATGAACATCCAACACATGTTGTTGCCATTCAAAACCGGATCATGGCGATGGTGGAGCGTTTTTTTAATGATCTTTATAACAAACGAGAGTTATTAAAATATTATGTCAAGGCAAGCGCCGTTGATATAGAAAATGTTCGGAAAATCGAGCGTTTTATCACACAGAATTTATCTGAAAAACCACCCGACATTACTAAGTTATCAAAAATGGCCTTTATGAGCCCTACCAAGCTCAAACAATTATTTAAGGATATGTATGGCAAACCTATCTACCAGTATTATCAATATTACCGTATGCAAAAAGGCAGGGAAATGCTTCTTTCCAAAACAAATTCCATAAAAGAAGTGGCATCCAACCTGGGATTCGCTAATGTGGGCAGTTTTGGATCCGCTTTCAAAAAAGAATTTAAAATATTACCAAGTAAATACGCTCTATAATCTGAAGATACTCATCGCATTCCCACTGTATAACATTTCTTTATCAGCGGCCCTTTCCCAATCAAGACCTCTCGGGGAAGAAGGCGTTATCCAGACAATCTTAAATATCCTGTTAGTCAGCATACCTTCAAAACTTCCTTCTCTCGTACCAATTGTAAGATGCTTCGTAGGCGCATACCTACCCCAGAATGGGCAGAGTCTTTTTGACCTTGCCAATACGGACGCT
>JBDSBP010000224.1:0-38926 GCA_039921525.1 Chitinophagaceae bacterium
TCGCAATGGGCAAAAAAGGAACAGAGATAGCCAAACAGGCTGCTTCCCTGATTTTACTGGAAGATGATTTATCTAAAATGGCAGACGCTGTTGCTATGGGAAGAAAAATTTATTCCAATCTTAAAAAAGCTATTCAATACATCATATCCATACATATACCCATTGTATTAACCGTGTTTATTCCTTTGGCGCTGGGATGGATCTATCCTAACATATTTACTCCGGTACACATTATCTTTCTCGAACTGATAATGGGTCCTACCTGTTCCATTATTTATGAAAATGAGCCTATGGAAGAAAATACTATGCATCAAAAACCCCGGCCATATACAAGTACTTTTTTCAACAGGAAGGAACTAACCACTAGTATCGTTCAGGGACTAATGATCACCGCCGGAACTTTGATAACTTATCAGTATGCGGTATACAATGGTTTCAGCGAGTCGCTTACACGCTCCATGGTTTTTACCGCGCTCATTTCTTCTAATATATTTCTTACCCTGGTGAACCGGTCATTTTATTATTCAGTAATCACCACCCTGAAGTACCGGAATAACCTGGTTTTGCTTATCATTAGTATCACGGTTGCTATCACAGGTTTACTTCTTTTTGTTCCAGCTTTGGCGAAGTTCTTCCTGTTTGAATCCCTGAATTTTTCTCAATTATCGATCAGCTTTGGAATAGGCTTTATATTCGTAACCTGGTACGAACTAATTAAATGGAGGACTAGAAACAGAAAATAGATAGATTGTTTTGTATGTTTATCCTATGATTAGACTAGTGTCATGTCAAACATAAACTGTCGGTTATTTTGGCTATCAGCTATCAGCAGTCAGCTATCAGGAAAACAATGCTAGATTTAGTTTCCTCCTGATAGCTGAAGGCTGATAGCCAAAGCGTCATTTTAGAGTTGACATAACACTAGTGATTATGATTACAATCATATTTAAGTGATGACAGTTATTACTAATTAGATTCCGATATTTCTGCAAATTTGAATTCTATGAGTAAATTGATTATTGTAATCAATCAGTAAAAAACACATCTCACCGCGCTTTTGACGATATGGAATTACGATAGGATATATTAAGGATTTAATCGCTGGCTATACAGAACAGTCACAAATTAATTAATGAACTAAATTTATAAACATGCAAAAAATTCTCGTGACAACTGACTTTTCCGACGAGTCAAAAGCAGGGTTGCGTTTCGCTATACAATTGGCTTCGCAGCATAAATTTGATCTCACCTTTTTTCACTCTTATCATATTTTGATACCTACTTCATGGAGTAAAGTGAAGGCAGAAGTTTATGTAAAAGAAGAAACAAAGAAAATCCAAGACATGCTTGACAGGTTTGTTGAAAAGGTTTATAAGGGAATAGACGGCGCGAATAAACCTAAGAACTGTGTGATAGAAAATTCTGTTTTCCCGCAAGTGAATATAATGGAATATGCTGCTAAAAATAACTTCGATTTTATTTGCATCAGTACAAGAGGGGCTGGAAAACTAAAAAGATTGCTTGGAACAAACTCCGCAAATCTTATCAATAATTCCCAAATTCCTGTAATTGCGGTGCCCTATACTTACAGGAGAACTAAAATAACAAGCATACTTTATGCATCTGACCTTCTGAACCTTGATAAAGAATTAATAAAAGTAGCATCCATATCCGAACTACTACAGTCGAAAGTGGAATTACTCCACTTCACGGCTGCATTAGATAAATTTGTGGACCCAAAAGCAATTGAAATGATCGCTAAAAAGTTGGCAAAACTTGATATGAAAGTGAATTTAAAAGCTGTTGACTATGTTCATACTTTAGTATCCAATCTCAATGCGGCTATAAAGAAACATAAGCCATCCATGTTAATAATGTTTACCGAACAAAACAGGACGCTGTTTCAAAAGATATTTTTTTCAGGTAAGTCCGCAGCATACTCATTCGATGCCAAAGTGCCTTTATTGGTTTTTAATAAATCCTGATTTTAAACAAGTGAACCAGGCAAGGTAGTCTCAAAGGCAGGTAACGGTATCATTAGCAAATTCCACAACGATCCGGTTTTATAAGAGCTACCAGGAGGAAACGTGTCATTGAGGGCCTTACCAAACGAGTTTGCGGAAATTTTAAATGTTGAGGGAAGCATATCCGTAAAATACATATTGATAGCTCAACCAAAGGATCCATCGGAATATATACTTAGCTTAACCTAGTAATTTGCTTGTATAAACTTAATGGGCATAACAATTTGGTAACATTACCTTCATGATACAATAACACAACCGGGATACTTTTGCCCCAAATGAAAAAAATGACTGTGGGGAAAAATTGCTTATTAGTATTTATCATATCGTTACTATGTCTCAACACCTTCTCTCAAACAGGTAAGTTAACCGGCAAAATCCTCAACACAAAAAACGAACCATTAGCTTTTGTATCAGTTAAAGTTATTGGCGCCACTGGTTTAGGAACATCCAGCGATTTGGAAGGGCGTTATACGCTGACATTACCGGCTAATAAGAATAATGAATTGGAATTTTCTGCGGTAGGTTACGAACGGAAAGCTGTTAATGAAATAGAAATAATACAGGGCAAAGTTTCGCAACTAGACATTGTTTTAGATCTGTCAAAAAAGGCTTTAAGTGAAGTGATGGTAATTGGCCAACGCAGTACGTTACGCAAAGAGAGTGTGAATTCTCTACTCCAGTTCCAAAAAAATACCTACTCCGTTGCCCAGGTTATTTCAGCCGAAGCAATACGCCGATCTCCTGATAAAAATACGGGTGAAGTGCTGAAAAGGATACCGGGAACAAGCATACAGGAAGGAAAGTATCTTGTTGTCAGGGGCCTGGCAGATAGATATAACCAGGCGATGCTAAACGGCGTACTGCTTTCGAGCACTGAGCCCGACAGGAAGACCTTCTCTTTCGATATCTTTCCTGCGCCAATGATCGATAACATCATTATCAACAATACTTCATTGCCAGAGTATCCCGGAGAGTGGGCTGGTGGCCTCGTGCAGGTAAATACAAAAGATATCCCAAGTGCCGGCTTTTTCAATATTCAAATCGGCACAAGTTTCAACAGTAATACTATAGGAAAAGATTTTTATTCTTACCAGGGTGGTAAGTACGACTGGTTAGGATTTGATGATGGTGCCCGTGGACTTCCGGATAATTTTTCCACCAAAAGTAACTTTGCAAAATTAGGTGAAGCTGCCAGGAATGAATTAGGTAAACAGGTTGTTCCCAACAAATGGTCTGTAAATAAAAATTCTAATATGCTCGCTACTATTGGTCAGTCTCTTCAGGCAAGCGGAGGATTTAATACAAAGCTGTTTAACAAGGAATTTGGTGGCATTCTAGCCTTAACCTATAACCGTTCCGTCAAAAGATTACAATATAACAACAGCTTTTTCGTAATTAATGGCGGCAGTGCACAGCCCAGCTTTGATTATTCAAATAATAAATATAGTACCGATATATTAGAAGGCGCATTAGCAAATTTCACCCTAAAAGTAAATGCTAATAACAAGATATCCTTTAAGAACATTCTTAATGTAACCACATCAGATTATACCAATTTGAGAACAGGTCTTGATTTCGAAGCTAACTCCCAGGTTGGTGAAAATATCAGGTCAAGAGAACTTGGTTTTAGGGCAAATACTTTTTTTAGTACTATGTTAACGGGTGAGCATAACCTGCCCGCATTAAAAACAAAGATCAACTGGTACGGCAGCTTCAATATTCTTGACCAGGTAATTCCTGATCAAAGAAGGATACAATATAATCAGAGCAAAGAAACACCCAATGCGCCGTACCTTGCCCTGTTATCGAACACACTGTCCCAAAAAAGTGGAAGCATTTATTACTCGGCATTATCTGATTATATCTATACGGCCGGCGGCGATGTAACACACAGCTTTGACCTATTCTCCAGGAAACAATCGATTAAAGCTGGTTATTTATTACAAATAAAAGACCGGTTATTTGATGCCCGTCCTTTTTCAATAAACTTACCTTCTGACAATCCCGCTTTGAGGATGCAGGATGAAGATCACATTTTTGGAGCAGGGAATTTTGGCACCAATGATAATCAACTTGGTTTTAACCAGCTAACGGGTAACCAATACCGTTATATGGCCAATACCATCTTAAATGCCGGTTACCTCCAACTTGATAATTCCTTTTCAGATTGGTTGCGCATTGTGTGGGGTGTTCGCTACGAAAATTTTGATCAGCTGGTTGGCAGTGTTCGTAAATCAGATGACAGGTTCTCCTATTCAAAAGTAGGAGACTTTTTACCTTCCGTAAACGCCACATTTAAGGTCAATGCTAAAAACAATATCAGGCTTGCCGGGTCCAGGACACTCGTCAGACCCGAATTTCGCGAATTGACCAATCTCGCATTTTATGATTTCGAATTGGGAGCCATTATAACGGGGAACAAAAATTTGCAGAGAACCAACATCACCAACGTAGACCTGCGTTATGAAATTTACCCACAGGCGGGTGAGATACTTACCATTGGCGTATTCTATAAATATTTTAAAAACCCGATTGAATTACAATTTAATCAGTCAGGCGTTGGTTCCAGCAGTTTCAACTTTATAAATGCGAACTCCGCCAACAGTTACGGCGCAGAATTAGAGGTTCGGAAAAAACTTGATTTTATAAGCGAGAAGCTGCATAACCTTACGGTTCAGGGTAATGTTTCTTATATCTACAACAGGGTAAAATTTGAAAACCAAACCCTTGACCGGCCCATGCAGGGGCAATCGCCTTACCTGATTAATGCAGGATTATTATATGATGTAGAAAAGATAGGATTGAATACAACTATTCTTTTCAATCAAATCGGTCGGAGGATATTATTTGTAGGAAATGAAGAAGTGCCTGCCATCTGGGAAGCTCCAAGGCCATTGCTTGATATCCAGGTAGCAAAGAAAATATGTAAGAAAAAAGGGGAATTAAAGTTGAATATATCTGACCTTCTGAATCAGCGTGCTAAATTTTACCACGATCTTGATCAGAATGGAAAGTTCAGCGGCGGCAAAGATGCCCTTGCCATCAGCAGAAACTATGGCACGAATGTTAGCATCTCCTTTGGATATACCTTGAAATAAACATTTACAGTAAGATTTAAAAGAGCAATTAAAATTATATGAAAAAATTACCAGTGTTAGTCGTTTTAATAAGTTTGATAAGTTTCTCCTGCCGAAAAATACAGGAAGATAATTATATCATCGGTGGAAATAGTGGCACGGATAGTACCCAGGAAAATACCATTCTCGAAGGAAAGATATCGAAAGACCGCACTCTGAAGGCAAATTTTGTTTATACGGTTAGAGGCATAACGTATGTAACGAATGGCGCCAGGTTGACTATCCAAGCCGGCACCGTAATACATGGAGAAACATCTTCAAAAGGCGCTTTAGTAATTACCCGGGGATCACAGATTATTGCTGACGGTACTAAAGACAAACCTATCGTATTTACTTCGGATGCTGCCTCACCAAAACGCGGCGACTGGGGCGGGGTTGTTCTTTGTGGGAACGCTCCTACCAACGCTTCATTTAATGGCGTTCAAGGGGTAGGCCAGGTAGAAGGTGGTGTTAACAATGGCGAGGGGCTGGGCTTATATGGCGGCACCAGCGTAACAGACAACTCTGGTATATTAAGATATGTTCGTATTGAATATGCGGGGTACGCATACCTGCCAGACAATGAATTGAACGGTTTAACATTGGCAGGTGTTGGAAGTGGAACGATCGTAGATTATGTTGAAATATTTAAAGCAAACGACGATGCTATCGAATGTTTTGGTGGTACTGTAAATCTTAGACATACCATTTTTATAAGTACACTCGATGATGACTTTGATACAGATAATGGGTATAGCGGCACCGTACAATTTGGTATTGTTCTTAGGGATTCTGCCATTGCCGATATATCAAAGTCCGAAGGATGGGAAAGCGACAATGACGCCAATGGAAGCACACTGCTCCCACAGACTGCTGCTGTTTATAGTAATATAACGTCGATAGGACCTAAAGCTACTTTGTCAACAGTGGGTAATAGTTTATACCTGGGTGGCGCGCAAATACGAAGAAATTCACGCATATCCATTTTTAATTCGATTATTATGGGTTGGCCAACAGGTTTATTAATAGATGCCAGCAAAGGCACCCCAACGGATAATAATATAAAAGCTTCTCTCCTATTTGTTCAAAATACTATAATAGCTGGTTGTACCAAAGCGACCGATTATTCGGCAAGCAGCACTCCTACAGGATGGACTGCCAGTGATGTTAATGCGTGGTTCACTACTGATGCAAATGGAAACAATATTTTACCCACGAATGATGAAGTAAAACTTACTGCAGCTTTTAACTATGCGAACCCTGATTTTACGCCTCTTGCCGGCTCGCCTCTTTTAAGCGGGGCAAGCTTTACAAATCCTAAAATTTCGGCAGCAGCTGGATTTACTCCTACTACTTTTCGTGGCGCTGTAGGAGCTTCTGGTACGCCCGAGGGTGATTGGTGGAAAGGATGGACTAAAATAAACCTTAGTTTGTAATACACAAAGTTTAGACAGAAAAGCCGTTTCAATGGAGACGGCTTTTTTGTTTGGTGGTGTTTATGGGACCACGGTAGAACTTTATTCAATCAAAATGATGAAGCTTACATCATGTAAAACTCCCATTGTATTCTATCAGGGTCTTTGAAAGCCACGTATTTTTTTTGAAGTGTCTGATCCAGCTTCACTCCCGTATTTTCAATCCCTTCATCCGTTAAACCTTTTGCCACCCTCTCCAGTTCATCTTCGGATGCGCAGGCCATAGCTATGTGATCGGTACCAATGGTGTGAGGATTGAAGCTTGTTCCTTCATCCGCTTTTTTAAACACAATATAAACGCCGCCAACAGCGAAGGCAAAGAGTTCATCGTTTTCAAGAGGAATCGCAAAACCTAATTTATCCTGGTAAAAGGCTTTCGTAATTGCCATATCGGCACAACGAAGATTAATGTGGTGAATGCCGGGGGTGACAGGGTTGATAGCCATAATTATTCGGTTTTTAATTTAATTAAATTGGGTTAAAAGCTTCATAATAATTTTGTTCAAATCGTAATTGAAAAAACAACAGCAAACAGAATGATTGCTATTGTTTTTCAGCATATTTATAAAACAGCAATGCACATTACTGCTTTTACGCAAATTATTAATGCACGGCCATAGTCATTTCACTTTCAGTTATCTTCTTTGAATTTTTTTGCCAGATGAAGAATATGATAAAAAGTACGATCAATATGGCCGGGAACGTCATCATCTTCAATAATGACTGTTGTCCGGTAGCGAGTTCCAGTGCGGTTCCGGTAAGCCCCTTAGCGGCGTTTTCCACACGGGCACTATCAATCCAGCCACCAATAAATGGTTGAAAGATAGAGGTAGAAAACATACCCATCCCACCGACAATAGACATACCAAGGGCACTGCTTTTGGGAACTCTTTGTGCCACTGAACCGATCATAACGGGCCAGAAATAACAAATGCCCAGGGCATACACAATAGCCGCCACATATGCCATTGGCCCGGTAACGGTACTAAACATATAAATGCCAATGGTAGTTAAAATGGCTCCGCCCAGCAAAACACCTGTCTGACCCAACGATCCAACAACCGGCCCTGCGAAATACCTGCCGATGGCGGATATTCCGAACGTCAACGCTAAAATAAGCATTGGCTTTGCTCCGCTGGCACCCAAAACAATACTTACCCATTGGCTTGGACCAAACTCTGAAATAGCTGTAAGGGCCATAGTGAAGAATAGGAAGATATAAACCGGGGTTAACATAGACTTGAAGTTTTGAGCAAGAGAGTTTGCCTCTTCCAACACTGATTTCGGAAAAGTTTTCCCGAAAAATAAGACAGCGTAAATCACTGTTGGAATCATTGTTATCCACATTTGTGACTGCCAGCTAAAACTCATGCTGGTCATGAAATAGGAAATAAGAGATCCAACGAGTATCCCACCAGGAAACCACATATGGAAGCGCGCAAGCATTTTTTGCATTTTCAACCCTGAGTACATATCTGCAATCATAGGGTTACAGGCTGCCTCTGTACATCCATTACCAATTCCAATTAGAAGTGTGGAAACAAGTAAGGTGGTATATCCGCCGGCAAAAATGGTCATGATGATTCCGATGGAATGGCATACAAAGGCCACCATCATAATATTTTTAGGGCCAAACGTATGATACACCAGGCCTCCTATAATCATAGAAATAGGAAAACCGAAAAACCACATGGAATTAATAAACCCCAATTGTTCGGCAGAAAGGCCAAATGCCGTACCTAATTGAGGCAGAACTCCTGCGCGAATAGAAAAAGTAAAGGCGGTAGTGATGAGCGCAAAGCAACTCCCGTTAAACAAAGCGCTTTTATTAACGTTTTCGTTCATTAAATTTAAGTTTTTGAGTTTTAAGTTTTAAAGATGGAATTATGCGGAGCGTACGATGAAGCAATATATGAATAATTGTCAGTATATATATTTAATGGTTTGTAAGCACTAAGGTGCCGGTACTGTTTCCGGACGACAATGAGCTAACTGGCAGTAAGGGGAAGCGTGCAACAGGCAGGGAATTTTGGCTAATAGATTTCATAATTTTCAGCAATTGGCATTGTTTTAAATGGCAAATTAAGAAGCCTGTGGTAACAAGAGGAAAAGCAATCTTATAGAAGTAAGATGTGTTCTTTTTCATTCGTTAGAGATTAGCAGCAACGTTAAAGAAACAAATGTAGGGTTTAAAGGCATATGTTTATATATGGCCCTAAAAAAATTATTTATGATCCGCCACCTCATAAAGCTTAGTGATAGTAATGCATTTATAGCTAACATGGCCCTGCTGATTCTAGAGTCATGTCAACTTTATAAATGTGGCTATGAGCTATCAGCTATCAGGAAAACAATGTGACAAATAATTTCCCTAATAGTTAATAACTGAAGGCTGATAGCCGATAGCCGATAGCTTATAGCCGATAGCTGATAGCCGATAGCCAAAGCGTCATCTTGAAATTGACATAACACTACTTTATCCAATCCGACAAAAGATCGTAAGGTTTGTCCATGAATGGAGAAGAATTAATATTTAATTGCTCATCCGCTTTCCGTGAATGATAACCAGCTTTAATGAAATCAATATCCTGTTTTATACTATCGCCTTCCATCATCTTGCCAGAGCCATCCGTGATATTTATTATCATCAGCTTCCTTGGTGACAGGCTCACTGCAAGGTCAGGAAGATCATAAGCAGCGAGTGCACCGGGTACCATACTATAAATATAATCCGGGTTGTAAAAGCGGTTCATCACTATAGTCCGGTAAGAAGAATACGGTTCAATGAGCGCGATGCGTGAAATGGTGGCATCAAAAGCAGCGGCGTGCAAAAGTACAGGGGCCATATCTTTCCTGGCAAGAGCATAAACCTCCTTTACCAATGCGTTTTTTTTCAACAGGCCAGTAAGCCTCACCACATCGCCGGCCCGTATCCCTACTATGCTTCTACCAATAAGCATCGCAGCGAAGAGCATGCTGTACGGCATGCCACTTCCGCTGGAATATGATTTTGTATCCGGAGGGCCCACTTCACCCACACCAATTAAATCCGGAGCCAGCACTGTAAATCCTTTTTTTACGAACCACTCTATTTCACCACCCGGGCCAGCTTCTTTCAATTTACCGGATGGATGCAAATAGAGAAGGGCCTTATTGTTTGGTTTTTCCGGTATCATCAAAAGATAAGGGATAACATAATCACCCTCTCCTTTTATAAAATATTTTTCTATCACATAACCCTCCTTCTGAAATCTACCGGTAAACACCGGATCATGAAATACGGTTGGATCATGATAACCGGAAAGCGTCCTGGCAGATTTCAATACTCGGGGAATGTGTTTTAAAATGTCTTTTCTTGATTCTTCTAATCTATCTACCAGCTTCTCTGCCTCTTTGCTATTCAAACTAAAAACAGTTTCACCTCCCAGGGAAGATGCCAACTGGCCTGTGGTAGTTTTTTGTAATTCACTGGCAGGTACAAATTGTACTTTATCATCCGTGGAGGAACCTGGAAGTTGCAGCGACTTCTGGAAAAAAGCGTACATGGCTTCGTCGTTCTTCTGAGTATACTGATGTCCATAATCATCTTCCACCTTTTGAAGGTTGAGAGGTTTTCCAAATATTTCATATACTTTTTTTGCTTCGGCAAAAGTTTCGCGTACTCCCTGGATGCTAAAAAAATCTCTGGTGGTGGCCATGATAAGCATGGGTTTTGGCGCACGTATTTCCACAAAATCACCATGGTCGAGCCCGCTGGAAATACCATGATAGAAATTTTGTTCCCCATCCTGTACACCCTGCGATTCCATGAGCCGCTGGTAACTTGTAATATAATTGGAGGGAGCCGAAGCGGCTACCCTTTCATCCAGCGCTGCTATAAATGAGATCTGAGTACCCCCACCCGAAATACCCTGCACCCCAATTCTTTTAGGATCCACTTCACGGCGGCTAACCAGGTAATCAATTCCCCGTATGCCATCCCAGGTAAAATAGCGGGCGATAGATTTTCCGATAAGAGACACTTGCACACCTGCATAAGAATGCTCCACCGTAGAGCTTCCCACAAGAGATTTAGCGGAATCCTTATCAAAATATTGTACACGTTCTCCCTGGCCAAGTGGATCGATGGCAAGCACAATAAATCCCTTCTTCACTAAATTCAGCAACGGTTGCTGGTAACTAGGCAGCCTGTAAACGGCGGCGCTATGCCCGCTGCAAAAAAGAATCGCAGGCGTAGGTTTCTGTAAATTATTCGGGATAAAAAGAGAGGCGGTAACATAAAACCCGGGTAGCGATTCGTACATTATATTTTCGATCCTGTAACCGTCTTTCTCAACGGTACCGGTTATGCGCGCGTTCAGGGGAGTCTTCTCCGGAAATGGTCCAAGCAGGTTCCACATAGTTTTCTTTAACGTTGCCTGCCTTTTTTTCCATTCTCCCGGGGTGTTGATGCGGGCAACCGTTTTAGCTCTTACATCAAGAAACCGTTTGGCTTCTTCCGTAAGGTAATGATTCAATAAATTGGGAGCGTCGCTATACTTTAGCCACTTGATCACAGTAAGATCATCCTGGGCAATCGCCTTTCCGTTCATCAAAAATATAACCAGCGCTAAAACGAAAAAGAATGTAGAGATGCCTTTGTTATTTAAACCGTCTTGTAACTGTTTCATACTTTGATATTATTTTTAGTGATCCGTATTAGCTCCTTCCTGATATAATAAACCCTTTGTGCGCCTTCATGCCTTAGCGGCCCGAGTATCCATCAATATCCCGGGTTCTGGACTAACAATGAATTTTTATCAATCTCGGATTGCGGTATTGGAACAAGGTAATTTTTAACAGCAAAAGCTCTTGGCAAAAAATCACTCACAGTATAGGTTTTTACGCCGGTAGTAACATTTTTCATGATAACCATTTTCCTGCCGGGTATGTTATCCGTTAAAGGAGCAATTTTCCAGCGACGTACATCAAAATAACGATGCTCTTCAAATGCCAGTTCAATCTGGCGTTCATGCTGCAACCTGGTTAACAGCGCTGCTCCACTTTCTGTAACGGGCGGCATAGTAACCTTGGGCCTGCTTCTAACCTGGTTAATATAATTCCTGCAGGTTGCTTCGTCTCCCAGGAAAAAGGATGCTTCCGCGTAGTTGAGTAATATTTCAGCATAACGAATAAATATCCAAGGCGAGTTACCCTGGTTGGTAGCAGATGGATTAACGATCGCCTCGTTAATAAATTTCCTGTAGTAATAACCTGTGGTAGTTGCGTTATTTGCTGAGACGGGCCCTTCATTAGAATCCCTGCCCCCCTTCAGGAATGTCTCTACTTCGCGACCCTGGAACAACGCACCATCATATAAAATACTTGCATAGAACCGGGGATCGCGATTAACAAAAGGATTTTGCGGATTATATGTCGGATCATCGGCAGGAAGTTTACCACTCACCATTTCATATGCATCAACGAGATTTTGCAATGGGTGAGACTGGGCAAAGCCATTGTAGCCATTGGGATATAAAGTGAGTTCCACACCGCCGGATGTAAGCTCAGGATCCACAGAATAGTTAAAGGGGCGGGACCAGATTGATTCTGAATTATACGAATTGGCTTGTAAAAACTGATCTTTATAATTAGCAAAAAGAGAATATTTATTAAGGTCTATGACCGCTTTAGCAGCAGCAGCCGCGGCTTGCCATTTTGCGATGGTATTCTGCGGATTGTTTAACGGGCTGGCCATATATAAAAGTGCCCTTGACCTGGCACTCATGGCGGCGCCCTTTGTGATCTTCGACTTTTCCGTGTTACTGTATTCCAGCGGTAACAAAGTGGCCGCTTCGGCTAGTTCTGCAACCACAAAATTCATACATTCATCATACGTATTTCTGGCAACACCTAATTTATCCGTCAGATTAAATGGTTTTGTAATTAACGGCACACCGCCAAAAAAGGCAACGAGCTTGAAATAAGAATAGGCTCTTAAAAACTTCATCTCTCCCACCATCCTGCTTTTTAACGTTGCTTCCACACGAGACGCGTCAATCTTGTCAAAAAATATATTGCAGTTGGTGATCACCTTCCAGTACCCATAACTTGCGCCTGCTTCACCACCCGTGGTCCAGAAATCAAGCACGCCTAAAGTAGTAGAAGTTATATTCCCCCCAACTATATAATCCGGCCTGCCGGTCCGATAATGGGATTCGTCGCTGACGCTGGCAATCATCATGGCACCGGAGGTGTGCCCTTGCGGCATCGTTCTGTAGGTGCTGTTGATCCAGGTTTGTACCAGGCTGGCGTCTTTCCAAACGGCATCATCGGAGAAGCGGTCAAGAGGTGTTTTGTTCAGCAAATCTTTATTGCAGGAGGTTATCAACACCAACAACAAGATAAGTATTCCTTTATAAACAGAAGCAATTTTTGTTGCTCTGTTTATAATATTATATAGATGAGTCATGCTATTAATTTAATTTTTTTAAAAGCCTACGTTTACTCCTACATTATAGATTTTGCTTTGCGGGTAGAATGAGCCGTTCTGACTTATATTTTCAGGATCAACCCATTTCAGTTTATCTACGGTGAACAGGTTATTTCCGTTTAAGTAAACTCTCAGAGAGCTAAGCCTGAGTTTCGTCAACAACAGATCTGGCAGGGTATAAGAGAGTTCCAACGTTTTTAACCGGGCGTAAGAAGCGTTCCTCATCCAGAATGTAGAGTGAAGTCCGCTGGGTTCTGATTCTGTAGAAACGGTTGGCAATAACGGATACTTCGAATCCATACTACCCGTTGTATATCGGTTCCTGATTACTTCCGCGAGGTTATTGGTAGAGATCCTGAAATCCAAAAGATAATATTGCCATACCCCGGTTGCCCCGGCAACATTTGCCCATAGGGAGAAGTTTTTATAATTCATCGATAAATTAAGGCCAAAGGTAACTTCCGGGATATTTGTTTTATCCGTTCTTACCCTGTCAGCCGCATCTATAACGCCATTCTTATTAACGTCTCTGTAAATAAGATCGCCCACTTTTGCACCCGGCCAGCGCGGATTTGCCGCAAGCTCTTCTTTGGTTCTGAATATTCCAATAGCTTCATACATTAGTTCGGCCTGTAGGATATGACCCTGCGCTTTTTGCCAGGCTGGTACATTCTGGGGCTCGCTTAAATTAACGACATTACTTTTTGCATACGCTACGTTTCCCGCAATTTTATAGGAGAGATTATTAAATCGTTGAGTATGGGATACAACCACCTCAATACCTTTATTTTCCACTACACCAATATTTTCCGAAGGCAGGATAAGACCAGTATAAGCAGGAACAGCCAGGTCGCGTGTGGCTAATATGTTGGAGCGGGTTTGATTAAATACATCCACTTCAAAACCCAAGAGCCCATTCCATAAACTCGCATCGAGGCCGATGTTTTTTATTTTTGCCACTTCCCAGGTAATATTCGGATTCGGAGAAACACCCGCAGCAAGACCCTGCGTGGCAGTCTGGGCGATACCGGTAGTATACCCCAGTGCGTTTAGCGTATACAACCTGAGGTTCTGGAATGCGGCAATCGCGTCGTTGCCAATCTGGCCGTATGAAGCCCTCAATTTCAGATTGGTAATAAATGCAAGATTTTTTTTCATGAATTTTTCCTGTGAAACGCGCCAGGCTATGGAAGCTCCGGGGAAAAACCCCCATTGATTTCCTTTCGGAAAATTTGATGAACCATCATAGCGGAAATTAAAATCTGCCAGGTATTTATCCCTGAAGCCATAACTCACCCGTCCAAAATAGTTTTTCCGGCTACTTTCAAAACTGGTTCCACCAGTGCTTTGATCTATCAAACTACCAGCAAAAAGTTCGTCGATGGATTGAGACAAATAATTTTTCCGGAACGCACTAAAACTACTGGAGAAACTTTCCGATTGTTCCAAGGCTATAAAAGTGCTTATATGATGATCCTGAAACTGTTTGTCATATTTAAGACGAAGATTATACAAAGTGCCTCTTCCGTCAGCACGCGATTGAGTAAGTTGCGGAAGCAAAATGCCCCCTCCTGTTACAGGAATATATTTATCGTTCGCTTTATCATAGTTGTATACGGTAAACGGTGTTTGCCATAGTTTTCTTTCTGTTTCATCTTTGTTATACGCAAAATATCCGTCTACACCCAATCCTTTAACCCATGGAATGGTTAAATCAAAAGAGACTTTTATTACAATGCGCTCCACTTTATTATTATCATTTCCCCAGGCCGAAGTAGCTTCTATGGCTGGATTCTGTCCACCTTCTATACCGGCCGATGGCAAACCGTTTGGCCAATAAACCGGGTAAAACGGCACCTGCCTGAGCGCGCTAAAATTCGATCTGGCATAATCACCATTCTGAAAATAATTATTCAGA
The DNA here is from genome assembly GCA_039921525.1 of Chitinophagaceae bacterium. GTDB lineage: Bacteria > Bacteroidota > Bacteroidia > Chitinophagales > Chitinophagaceae > JADCRZ01. Next base: position 15,009 of record JBDSBP010000224.1, read on the forward strand.
TCTAAACCAACTTTTAAATACTTGTTGACCCTCGCATCCAGGTTACTGCGGATAGCATATGTTTTAAATTTGGTTACGCCATCTTTAAATATTCCCCCCTCATTAGTATAGGATCCTGAGGCCGAATACTTCACCGCTTCAGTGCCTCCCCTTATACTTAAATTATGTTGACTCTGCCCTGTTGATTTCTTGATGACGTCATTATACCAGTTATAATTCGGGTAATTGACAGGGTCGCTTCCATCCCCGAATTTTTGAATCTCTGCATCCGTGTACCTTTTTGATTGTCCCTGGCTAACCAACAGGTCGTTGATATACTGTGCCAGGGTTGCGGCATCCGCCAGCTCCGGCAACCGGGTGGGCTGACTAATCCCAAAATTAGCCGAGTAAGAGATAATTGGTTTACCGGTTACTCCCCTCTTGGTAGTGATAAGAATAACTCCGTTTGCGGCACGCGCACCGTAGATGGCTGCAGAAGCGTCTTTCAGTACTGAAATTGATTCGATGTCACGGGAATTAATTCGTTGCCAGCCCGAAACGCCCTGACTGCCATCTACCACAACAAGAGGGCTGTTATCACCGGTTGTACTGCGTCCCGAACCAAAATGGTGGGGTCATCTCTGCCAGGCTCCCCCGTCGTATTTTTTGTAATGATCCCGGGTAGCAACCCGGCAAGGCTATTTCCTATATTAAGTGCAGGACTACTTTGCACTTCTTTACCGCCAATACTTGCTACCGAACCAGTGAGTGTTGCCTTTCGTTGTGTTCCATATCCCACATTTACTATAACCTCGCCAAGACGTGTTGAACCTGTCTGCAAGACAACATTTATCACGGTCCTGTTACCCACTTCTACTTCCTGCGTTTCATAGCCGACAAATGAAAAAACAAGAATATCATCGCTGGTGGTCTGTATACTATATTTGCCTTTGGCATCGGTTACACCACCATTACTACTCCCTTTTACAGTTACGCTTACGTTAGGTAAAGCAGCATTGGTACTACAGTCATTAACAGTCCCTTTAATTTCTTTAAGACTTTGCGCATGAACCCGCCAGGAGACAGAACAAAAGAAGAAGATCAAAAAGAAAACACTTAGTGTTTTCTTTGACTTGGTAAATTTAATTCTCATTGTACGTTGGTTTTGGGAAATTTACAATTATAGAAGTTGAATGTTCATCCGATATTTAGAAGCGTTAAATGAAGTTATAAATTTAAAGCATTCGGTTATTTTCAACAGGGTAACGTCAATCATTAACTGTCGGTTATGTTGGCTATCAGCTATGAGCTATCAGCTATCAGGAAAACAATGCGATAAATAATTTCCTCCTGATAGCTGATAGTTGAAGGGTGATTGCTAAAACATCATTTTAAAAAAATATACGGGCATCAGTACAAACTTATAAACTCCCTGCTTATTGTTATTAAAGAATAAATGTTCATGGAAAATTATAAATTATATCTAATGTTTATCTGTTCTTGGGCCCCTCGATGCTTTCTGTCAGGGATAATTATTTGAATTCTTCAATAAAACTATCGTCCCATTTAAATCCGCCAATTACCCATCCATTTTTATTTTTGTAATAAATATAAATTAGTCTGATAGCAGTGTTCTGATATAGCACAAAATATGTTTCTCTTATAGCTATATCTTTTATTTTCTGCTCGTTTATTTTAATGGTCCCTTCTGCTTTACCAAATCTTTGTTCCACCATATTTAAATACTTAACAGTTTTTTCTTCCAAAACGTCCAATTCATTTACAGGAAGAGGCCAATATAGTTTTAGTTCTTTCATAGCGAGTGAAATCTTATTTTCTTTAAACAGCTCCGTTACTTTTTGTGAAAGGGCCTTTGTATCATTGGAATCGGTTAAAAATCGTTCCTGGCCTTTAACCACATTAAATGTTATTAAACATAAGATCAGAATTGAAAGATTTTTAAAATTCATACTATTATAATTTTAAATTTAGGTTGTTTCATAATTGAGCTGATAATAAAGACTAATTATTGTATTAGAAGCATAAGATAATATACTTCTGAGGCTTTAAGGATTGTTTTTAGAAATATATAGTTAGATGAATATTGTTTTTCATTTTCATCGGTCAGCCACCAGCCGCTCCTGCCGGAGCAGAAATACAAAACCTGTATTCTACCCTCCCTGAGCTCCTACCGGAGCTCGAGCAGCCTCACATGATTGATCATTTATTTTGTTGGTGCCGACACAAAAGAGAGTTCGACCTGTGAGGTTCTGTGAGGTCTTAAAGACCAGCAAGCTTTATTAAAGCTCACCAAGTCGAACCCTCTTTTGTGTTTTTGGTCCGCCCCCTCAATGTGAACCTATCTTTAGGACACATCTTTTCTTTTGTTACATGAAAATTCCAACTTTTATGATTGTTTTAAATTGGACAAAGCCCTGTAAGGTTTTACACACAGTTTTCAACTTTCTTTAATCCTGGATGACTATGCATACTATAAAATAAGATGTGTCTAACCGTAGCATTGTGAACCATGTACACATAAGCAACTTTATAAAAAAGTATTTTCTTTTTTTATAAGTAGATTTTTTTAAAGGAACAATCTTGTTATATTAATACTATCAGGATAAAAGAGTTGCACGCTGCGGCTCTCTACGGCCATGTCGACAACCTTTCATTTGACTCGCATTGGTTTATGAATCATCCATGCACTCAACCAGGCTATCTGGAATAAAGCTTTTGAGGAATAACCGGCAGCGTTATATAAGAAGAGTGTTCCCTATCATGATAAATATGTTGCGTAGCAACTACTTTGCGGGTGGCAAGTCCGGCATTCTCATCACCGGAATTCAGGTTGGGAAGGTAATAAGGAAAATAGCTGCTGGAAATCTCGATCCGGATTTGGTGACCTTTCTGAAAAAGGTTTCCCGTTCCTCTTACGAATGTCAGGCTGTATTCGTACACGCGATTTGGCTCGATGGTACTTATTTTTTCGGCGTTAAAACGCCCTGCGTTTTCAGGATCACGATTACGGGCACGCATTACGCCTTCTGTCAATAGAATAGTGCTGCCGTCGGGTCGCACGTCTAAAAGGCGCATCATCCAGTCGGTATCAGAGGCAGAGGTAGCTGCAAACAGCGTTGCCGTTATGGGGCCCACTACTTCCACTTCCTCGTTAAGCGGAAGTGTTGAATATACCAATACGTCAGCACCACTCGCTTCCTGGCGAGTATCAAGGCCTCCATCTATGTGACCATTATGTTTTGGATAATCGATGAAAGGATCTCGTGTTGGGTGAGCGGGGTCGTACACATATGAGTCTGCCTTCTCGGGGCCTGCTTTAGCGCGGCTAAGGACACCGTCACCCTTCAGCGAGTTCGCCTTACCCTGGCTGTGGAGGTAGTACTTCGTAAATTGTGTTTGTGGCAGCGGCCAATCTTTCTCGGCACGCCATTTATTGCGGCCCATGACGAATACGTGTACGGGTAGGTCGTTTTCCACACCGTTATCAATACCCTTCAGGTAATGGTCGAAGAAGCGGGTAACATAACCGTTCCAATCGATTACTGCATCCGGGCCATAGTCAATCCCGGCGAGCGTTTGCGTAGCAACGGGCCAGTGGGTCCAGGGGCCGATCACCAGCCTTGGACGTCGCGCATCGGGTGTTGCTCCGTACTGTTTCATTGCCAGGTAATTCATAGGCGTTCCCGGGTGGTTGGCATCGAACCAGCCCGATACAGCCAGTGAAGGAACATTTACACGCGAGTAGCTTTCTTTGGTCTGGTATGCGATTGCTTTCCAGTAAGGGGAGGTAGACTTGTTTTCTTTCATCCAGGTTTCGAACCAGGGAGCGTCCATTTCCCCGCGGAACCGAAGCAGGTCGCTATACGGCGTATGGAGAAAATCTCCTGCACTTGTATTGGTGAAACCGCCATAGGGTCCCGTGGCAACACCCTGCGCCGTGCGCCTGGTGTTGGATGATGCCCAATCAACGAACACCCCATGTATTACTCCATCCTGGTAAGGGCAGTTATTAAAGGCGTCTGGCGGTGCTACTTCCGGCACAATTGCCTTGAGAGAAGGAGGTGCTTGTGTGGCGGTCCACCAGGTCTCCCAACCCATATAGGATGGTCCATACATGCCCACCATTCCCGAGGACCATGGCTGCTTCGCGCCCCATTCAACGAGGTCATATCCATCGGACTTATGCCTGGGGTCAAACGGGTCCCATTCCCCTTCCGAATCATATCGACCCCTTGAATCCACCACCATTACGGCATACCCACGCGCCGCGAACCATTTAGCGCGCTCTTTCCACCCGCCGTTATTATCATATGGAAGGATAGATAAAAGAGTGGCATACCGGCCAGGCTGATCCGGCTTGTAGATGTCGGCTGAAAGGTGAATGCCATCACGCATCGCAACCCGGTAACCCCGCTCCTGCTTCACCTTGTACTGTTCCGGAGAATATGTCTTTGCATCCGGAGCCTGGGCCGGTGCTGAAAGGGTAATTGCTGCCACGCATAAGATGAAAAGGAACAATCTTAATGCCGGTATGGCGTGGCCGCCGAAGCGAACGAAACAGCTTTTTTTTATGGAGGAGTTATTCCGCCTGTTAACCTGGATCCGACGTGTGCGCATATTTATAGTTTGATGCTGATGCTGGTTCATGCCCTGTCTCCTTGATGGCCTTCAAGAGCAATTAATATTTAATTTGCCGGAACCAGCGTTACTCCCCTGAAGTTCAACGATGCTTCCTTGCCTGGAGAAGTTGGTTTAAAGATCATTTTTTGAACACCGGCCGGCAGTTTTACCAATCCTATTTTAGCAGCCTTATAAATTTCCCGGCCCCCGGTCTTCTGAATCGTTCCTCCCACTTCCTGGTTACCTGCCTTGAATAAAAACGCATGGCCGGCAGTAGAATCAGATACGGACCATTCCAGGTAAACATCGTAATTACCCTTCTTCGGTATCTTGACGTTCCACTCCATACTATTAGAAGAAGTAAACCCTTCATATGCATCGAGATCCGGCATATACCTGATAGTTGGCCCGACAGGTTTACCGTTCCTGGCATCCAGGCTTATGGCAGCATTAATTTCAGACAGAAGATCGCTGGTGTTCCCTTTTATGGCTTTGAACGATGTTGGCAGCAATTCATGCACCGTTGCAATGATCATGTCCTCAATACACTCGTCCAAACGGGAAGGCTGGTTATAATAATAGATATGCCCTTCCGCTTCGTAACCACCTTCTCTTAAAACCCTGCGGGAGGGAATATAACATCGCACATCATTTGCATAAGCGTTTACCCATAACCGTTCGGCGCCGATTTCTTTTTTGAGTCGAAGCGAGTAATCAGACACCACCTCTCCTCCCAGGAAAAGCATGGCCATATCATTGCCAAAGGTCCAGGTTTGAACAGGATAGGAAAGGGTTTGGTCGATGGGAACCCCTTTAATCAACTGCTCAAGAAAAATAGCGGCGTTATAGGCTTTTGGCCCACCTTCCTTTATAGACTGCGCTAAATCATCAACGGTAGGTACATGTGCAAAAGGAAGCTGGATTACTTTATATGCTGCCACTGGCGGCGCGTTCAGTGGCTGAAGCGGCAGAGCCAGCAATCTTTCTACCTCGTCTGCCATCTCTTTTCCATGCTCGATGGTGTTTATAAGTTTGCCCGCAGGGTAAGGATTCGCATCTGCACCGCAGCCCATGGCAATGAGGGCGGTGGCATGAGGATGATTGGCTTCTATTAAACGTTGCGCGGCTCCATTCCAGTCGCCGTTCCAGTTGAGGTTATCTCCACCGAGCGTGGTTCCATGACAGGCATAACTCATAAATACTGCACGCAGTTTTCCATTGAGATCGGTAATACGCAAAAAGGGAAGCGAATGATCAACAGGCCCCTTCGGCACATAACGCTGGGCCACCCATTTACCATTTTCAATCAGCCTCCGGTTCACGGCAAAGGATGCCTTCCCCTGGCCCCAGGAAACAAGAGCAGGCGCACGGGTTTTTAAAGCCTCCAGCGCCACTTTTTCCAGGTTATCCGTGAGTTGGCTTATGTATCGGCCGATCTGAGCCATCTCTTCCGCTGTCACGGGTGGATCGCTGTACATCCTGGTGAGACTTAACAGGTTGCCCACCTCCGGGCCGGCGTGTGTATGAGAGGTGGTGATGGCAAGCCTCGATGAATCAAGACCCATTTTTGCTGACAGTCGGCTGGCCACTTCTTTTGTTATATAACCAGGAATACCGATCAGGTCACAAGAGATGAGCACAGTCGGCTTCTGCGCATCGCTGCCGAAGGCAAGTGATTTAGCGTATAGCTTGTGAAGTGCCTTATCAAACGGAAGCACCCCCTCCTTCGATCCTGTTTTCCGGATATGACCTCCCATGCGCATCGGGCCAACCGGCGTTATATCCACCCGGGACACGCCCACCTCCATGTTGCCCGCGACAACCTGTGCAACAACCGGTGTGTGAACCAGCAACGAAAGGGCGAATGCATGAAATGCAACTATTGAGAGACTGGAATATATTCCCATTATTGAAAGTTAACAAGTCCAAATTTTACAGGACAACGATTCCATTGTAATAAAGTAACAATTATTGTGTGCCTGCCTGCCACATCTCATCGATGAGTTTTACAGTGTGGTCAACGATCATCTGGCCACCTTCGGGACCAACCAGGTTACTCATACAGATGGCGCTGTACCCGCCACCGGCGACTGCCTTTGATGTGGGAAGATAGCTGCCGGGCCCTGCCAGTTGAACCATAAAGGTTTGTACTGCTTTGCTGCGCGACTGTATACGGATGCCGAAGTCAGTAAACATTTCAAACTGGTTGGTGCAGATGACTATATCACCCAAACGGATCACATGAATTTCGGAGTTGTAGGTGGGCTTCGGGTTTGTCTTTTGCTGCTCAAATCTTTCCACCACAGCGGCGTTCCAGGCATATCTTGCCTGCAGGAATTCGGCCTGTGCCGGATCGGCTTCAATTTTTGCCGCGGCGGCATCACTGATGGTTTTACATTCTTTATATTCAGGCTCCAAAACGATCCTCATGGGCAGTGTCATCATTTCAGTTTTATGTGTTAATACCACATCCGCATGGCGCTCATTTTTTACGGTTTCGTAGGCTTCTTCCACCGCATATACTATCCTCCGGGAGATAGCGTCTATGCGACTTTCTTTAGCAAGACTGCGCATGCGCTCTTCTGCGCCTTTTCTATACATCAGGTGAGGCGACTGATCGCCGGCGGCGCCACACCAGCCCATCACGAGCAGTTCTTGGCTAAAACGCTTCTTTAAAGCCGTACGTACGGGGTCCCAATAGTCGGCATCCACGGTGGTATCATGTTCCACTTCCTGCGCCGGGCAGGGAACTTCAATGCTTGTAGCGATTAATTTGCCCGCCTTGTTCCAGAAGAAAAGGGAGTTCACATCATGATCTTCATACCCTTCGAGGTTCTGAAACTCGGGCACACTGGTTTTGCCATACATGGTGGCTGTTTTGTCAAGGTATATTGCCCGGCGATTATGGCCGATGGTAGCCGTCGTCAGCGCCCAGGTAACCGTTCCTGGCTTCCTGGCTTTCCATGCCTTTACGATGGCGTCCGATACCCGTTTGGCAAAAAGCTGCTGGTATTCTTCCGGTTGGGTAACACCCTGCTTTGGTATGGGATAAGATCCGCTTTCAATTACCGGCGATGTGTGGGTATGCGTTGCACTGATCACAATTTTTTTCACATCGAGTTCCGGCACCTGTGCATGAACCTGCCTGCGTACCAGGTCTGTAAGTACGGTCGGGATAAATACCAGGTCGCAGGCAACGAACACCGTTTGTTCAAGAGAGGTAGCGCCATTGCGGGTTTCGAGCACCACTACGTTGCCGGCTAGCTGGTTCCTGGCCGAATGCGCGATTCGCATATTGAACTGGCCCATCAATGCCGCGGGCAAATCGGGGGTGATGTTCGCCGATGCTGTACCAATGTATAAGTCAGTGGCCCGTGTAATACTTACCGCAACCGAGAGGAGGCCCAAAAGAACCACCGAAATTTTTGCTGTTTGCCTTTTTAAAAAAATAATACCGTCAACGTTTTTTCCTGGTAATAGTTGCTTCATAAGTGCTTTTTAATAACTGATTAATGGCTGCTGTTGTTTTATTTCCCGGTCAATACTATTACCTTACATCGGGCCACATGTCACCGATGAGTTTTACCGCCCGATCTACGATCATCTGCCCACCTTCCGGGCCAACGAGGTTGCTCTGGCACACCGCGCTGTAACCACCGCCGGCAACTGCTTTGGATGTTGGAAGATAGGTTCCTGGCCCCGCCAGTTGAATCATAAAGGTTTGCAATGCTTTACTTCTTGATTGTATACGGATGCCAAAGTCGGTGAAGAGCTCAAACTGCGTGGTACAGATGGCTACATCACCCAGCCGCAATACATGAATTTCCGTACTGTATGTCGGATTTGGATTTGTCTTCTGCTTTTCAAACCTTTCTACCACTTCCCCATACCACACTTTTTTGCCGTACAACTTTTCCGCCTGCCGGGGGTCGGCTGCGATCTGGGCTGCCGCCTCTTCACTAATTACTTTTGATTCGTTGCATTCCACTTCTGTAACGATTCTCATGGGCAGGGTCATCATCTCTGTTTTATGGGAAAATAGTACATCTGTATGGCGATCATTTTTTACGGTCTCATATGCTTCCACTACCGAACGCACGATACGCCCGGAGATGGCCTCTATGCGACTCAGCCCGGCGAGTTTGCGCATGCGTTCCTCGGCTGTTTTTCTGTACATCAGGTGCGGTGACTGGTCGCCGGCAGCGCCGATCCAGCCCATTACCAGCACGTCGGCACCCAGGCGTTTCTGCAGGGCTACCCGAACGGCGCTCCAGTAATCGGCATCAATTACCGAATCACTTTCCACTTCCTGCGCCGGGCAGGGCACTTCAATGCTGGTAGCGATTAATTTGCCTGCCTTGTTCCAAAAGAACAACGAATTCACATCATGGTCTTCGTAGCCTTCCAGGTGCTGGAATTCTGGAACATTGGTTTTGCCATACATCTTTGCCGTTTTATCCATGTAAACTGCCCGGCGATTATGGCCGATGGTGGCCGAAGTTAGTGCCCAGGTAACGGTTCCCTGTTTCCTTGCTTTCCATGCCTGTGCTATAGCAGCTGACACCCGTTTGGCGAAAAGCTGCTGGTACGCCTCCGGTTGGCTCACCCCTTCCTTCGGTATGAGATAAAAGCCGCTTTCGATTACCGGTGATGTATGTGTATGTGTGGCACTGATAATAATTTTTTTCACATCCAGTTCCGGAACGAGTTCATGCACCTGTTGACGTACCAGTTCTGTAAGTACCACGGGCACGAACACCAGGTCGCAGGCAACAAAAATGCCTTGTTCAAGGGAACTCTTACCATCCCTGGATTCCAGGGCCACGATGTTGGCTAACAATGGAGTTCTTGCAGACTTACCTATCCTTAAATAAAACTGGCCCTGCAATGCTACGGGTAAATCCGGGGTGATGTTGACCATCGCCGTACCAATAAATAAATCATTCGCGCTTACCTGCAAAGCGAAAATCACTGCCAGGAATGAAAACACTGCCAGCCTGCTTAACCGCCTCTTCCATAAAATCACGCTGCAAAAGTTTTGTACGGATAGACTTCCATTCATATTGTTGAATTAAATTAGTCACCAGTTAAAAGTCCTGCCACAAGCCGCTGTCGTTAAATCATACAAGATGCTGATACACCTCAATAGCCAGGGTTTTGTTTCAGGGTTACCGTTCCACTTGCCGAGCTTACATCGATCTCCGCCTGGGGAATGGGATATATTTCATTCTTGCCTTTTGTGAAAACCGCATCACGACCATTGGGGAAATCGAATTTAGGCACTTTTCTTTCATGATCAAGATAGGCATTCAGGGTGTTTGCCATATAACCCGTACCATTATCCCAGCGTTGCAGGTCAAAGAACCGATGCCCTTCCAATGCCAATTCAAGTTTTCTTTCGAAGCGAACAGCCTTGCGGGCAAAATCAATCCCCTGCAACTGGAACTGGCCGGTATAAAGTCCAACCTTGTAATTTGCGGCAGGAATATTTGTGAATCCTTTTGACGGATCGTTATTGTCAACATATTTTTTTACCCAACTGGCAGGATCGGCAGCACGGGCCCTTATCCTGTTTACATAACCCTCCGCAACCGCCAGGCTTCCTATTTCTACTTCCACTTCTGCAGCCCACAATAATACGTCGGCAAAACGGATTAAATTATAATTGGTACTATTTACCATTGTCCAACCGCCGTACGATTCGGCAGTGCTGGACGCCGCTCCTTTTGAAAAGAAAAACTTCTTGGTATGGTATGGGCCGCCGATGTTCTGGAAACCGAGCCAGTACACCCCAAACAAGCCATGATCCAAAAGAGGTATGTCGCGTCTTGCAACCGTGTTATCCAGCCTGGGATCAACCGTGCCGGTGTAAGGTGTAAAAGGATCGGATGCTTTCAGACCCTGGTCATTGGTCATATCCGTTTCGTTGTACGTATCCAGCAGGGGCAGGCCCGTTACAGCATCTGTTTTAAAAGAATTTACCAGGCTGAAGGAAGGCTGTAAGGCGCCGCCACCGGTGGCACCTGCGGTCAACGGCTGGTTAAGTACATCACCCTGGTTGCCGTTAGCACCCAAAGATCCGTCACCAACTGAATATTGAACGGCAAATACCGCTTCAGCACCATTCTTTTTTAGTGCGTTGAAATTATCAAAGAAATTTACCAGTGCATATTTAACTCCTGTGGCGGTAGTACCATTGGCAATGATATCATCGAGCAATGGTTTTGCTTTACTGAAATTATCCTGGAACATATACACTTTTGCTAAATAAGCTTTTGCGGCCCAACTGTTTGCCCTGCCAGCGGAAGCTTTGGTAGCCGTGAGGTTAGTGGCGGCAAAATTAAAATCAGCTTCTATCTTGGGCCATATGGGGGTGTTGTTTGGAACATTATAGTTACCCGCTGCAAAACTTACCGATTCATCTACGTAGGGTATGTTTAGAAAAACCTTGGCCAGGTCGAAATGAAATACGGCACGTAAAAATGTGGCCTCGCTTTTTATTTGAAGTGCCTCGGCAGCCGTGAGCGTATTGGCCGGCAATGCAGGTAATAAACGCAACACATCATTGGCACGCTGGATGCCTGAATAACATTCTCCCCATTTGAAACCAAGTATTGAATTTGTTGGAGTTACTTTATAGGCCTCAAACATCTCAGACTCGGGCAGGTTACCAAAGAAACCTTCCTTCGCATCATCGGAAGCGATGGTACCAAAAACCCAGTTGCTTGGCCCTTTATAGTAGGCAGCGCCACCCCAGCCTCCTGTTTCATCGAGTAACGAATAAGCTCCTATCAGCAACCCGTTTATCCCTGTTTTTGTTGCCAGTGTACTTTGGCTTAATGAACCGATCGGCGGCTGTTCAAGGTATTCTTTATTACAGGATGTTACTGAAATCACCGATACTATTGCAGCTAGCAGGCTTGCTTTATTAACTATATTTTTCATGAATTTAAATTTGACGGTAAATAATTAGAATGATAAATTAAGACCTACGACAAAACTTTTTTCGTTATTGGGATAGTTGCCCCTGTCTATTCCAAAGTCTGCGCTGTTGCCTCCTAACTCAGGGTCCAATCCGCTGTATTTGGTTATTTGAAACAGGTTGGCTGCCTGGGCATATAACCGTACACCTTTTATCTTATACCGGTCTAGTGTAGCCGAAGTGATCTTATATCCCAACATGAGAGATCTTAATTTAAGAAAAGAACCATCTTCAATATAAAATGAATTGGATACACCAGCTGTACTAAAGCCGCCTTCATTTTCTATTTTGGGGATATTGGTTTTTGTATTTTCTGGTGTCCATGCATTCAGCAAATCATTGCTTCTTCCGCCCCTGAAGCCGGAAAAGAAATGAGTGTACCATTTAACAAGGTTATAGATATCGTTTCCCTGCGAACCATAGAAAATCGCTGATAAGTCAACGTTTTTAACGTTCACGCCCATGTTTACCCCGTAGGTAAAATCGGGGTTAGGGTTGCCGATGAAGGTACGGTCGTTGGGAGTAATTGCCCCGTCGCCGTTTACGTCCCTGTATTTAAAACGGCCAGGTGCGGCACGGTCCTGTTTAGGCGACTTGGTAACATCCTGGTCTGATTGAAAAAGGCCGATAACATCATATCCAAAGTAAGAACTTACCGGCTGGCCCACCTGGTTACGAACAATATTGCCAAAGCGCGAGCTGGATGTTTCAAAATATTTCGAGCCCGGAATGCTTACGATATCATTTTTATAGGTGGTGATGTTGGCGCCGACCACGAAGTTGACGTCATTACCGATATGGCCATGATAGTTCGCAGAAATGTCAAAACCGGTATTCTGAATATCACCTATATTAACCACAGGCGCAGCAGCACCACCTGCAGTTGCGGGCAGTGGCTGGGGAAACAGTAAACCGTTAACTGTTTTCTTATAATATTCTACGGAAAGGTCGATCTTATTATTCAGGATAGTAGCATCGAATCCGAAATTCGTGATGATGTCTTTTTCCCAACCGGTCTGCACGTTTCCATTCCGCGTCTGGTAAAATCCCTGCTGGGATGAATTGTTCGTTCCGTTGATGTCATAATATGAATTCCCGATAGCTGAACCGTAAACAGTAAAAGCATTTGCCGGGTCAATGTTGCTTTGCGACCCTAAGATACCATAGCTACCCCTTAGCTTAAAGTCATTTAGCCAGGCGACGTCTTTCATAAAGGCTTCTTCCGATACGCGCCATCCAAGAGACACGGATGGAAAAACGCCATACCTGTTATCCGAACCAAATTTCGAAGATCCATCACGACGAATGGTGAGTCCAACCAGGTACCTGTCGCCATACGAATAATCCAATCGGCCAAAAAGAGAAAATAAGGTGTTATTATATGCGGAGCTTGAATTTGCCAAATTGAGGTTTCCGTTCCCCAACAACAGGTAATTGAAATCGTTGGAGAAAAAACTGCTCCTGCTTCCTGTCACATTCCTTCCTGAATATTTTACCGCCTCCGTACCTGCCAGTACCGAAAAGCTGTGTTTGCCGATCGTATTGGTATAATTTGCCGTGTTTGTCCAGATGCGGTATTGAGTATAACCGGAGTTTTCCGAGAGGGCGTTCAAGCCGCCGTATCCTTCGGCGTCATTATACCTGTTGTAAGCAAAGTTGATAAAATAGTTGTTGCCGACACTTCCGCCAAAGCTGGTGCGAATAGTGAAATGTTTTAAGAAGTCTACTTCAGCGTATGCATTGCCCGTCATCATCCAAGTGTTATTGCGGTTATTGAGCGTACGATTTTGTACCGCTACCGGGCTAAAGGAGTTGCCTAAATCGGGGCCGCCAAACATACCACCGAAATTTCCTTTTATGTCGTACACCGGTATGATAGGCATTTGCCGGTAAGTGTAAGTAATGGCACTTCCTTCCTGGAGGTTATTGAAGCCATTGTAATTGGTGGCATACCAATAGGCATTTTCACCTATGCGAATATGATCACCGATCTTGAACTCCGTGTTAATACGCGCTGAATATCTTTTCAAGAAAGTTTCTATCAATGTTCCCTGCTGGTTAAGGTAGCCTACTGAAAACAAGTATTTTGATCTGTCTGTTCCACCACTCGCCGTAAGGTTATGGTTAGTCATAGGAGCCGGGTTGAAGACTTCATCAAACCAGTCGGTGCCGGTTTTATTTACTTTCTGAATGATATAATTATTATTAGGGTTGGCAACGTCAAAATTGTATTTGGACGGATCAACGGCGGCATCCCCTTCTTTGCCGGTACCACTTACGCCCGGCCCCTTGTAAATATAGTCCGGCAGACCATTAGCAAACAAGGTACCTGTAGGATAGGCAATTTTTGAAAGCCTGGCATAATCCGCTGATTTTAATAAATTGAACGGATTATTGCTCAACGGTACCTGCTGTTTATAAAAAGCATCATATGTTATTGTGGGCGCTCCTGGTTTTCCTTTTTTCGTGGTAACAATAATTACCCCGTTTGAACCGCGCACACCATAAATCGCCGCGGCACCTGCATCTTTTAAAACCTGAACGGATTCGATCTCATTTGCATTGATCTGATCCAGGTTTGATTCCACCCCATCTACCAATACCAACGGCCTGGTGTCGCCAAAAGAACTGATACCCCGGATAAAGATATTGCTCGAGCCATTCGGTGCTCCTGAACTGATAATGTTAACACCAGCCGCCTGGCCTTGCAGTGCAACAACGGCAGAACCTGTAGGTATGGTTTTTAATGACTTCATATCTACCACCGACACTGAACCGGTAATGTCTTTTTTCTTTTGTGAAGTATATCCCGTTACCACTACATCAGTCAGGCTATTTGTTGAAGCTGATAAAGTGATCGAGTAATGGGATGATGAAGCAACGATGATTTCCTGTGGCAAATATCCAACAGAAGATATAACCAGTACATCACCCCGTTTGGCATTTATGCTGAATGAACCAGAACTATCTGTTGACGTACCCAGGCTAGTTCCCTTAACCAGCACGGCGGCACCGGCAGTGGGTAGATTGTCACCGTTGCCAATAACTTTACCGGTAATTCGGCTTTGCGCACTTGCCATAAATGTTGTAAGCAGGCACAGAATAAAAAGGCTTATCTTACTTTTTTGTTGTAAAAATGTGAAGGTCATAAGGATTTTATTAAGCGTTAATTTTGATAATTAAGTACACTTTTCATCATTTGTTAATATCATATTCCTGTATATTCAAATACTTGTATATACAACAATATTAAAGGTGGAGTTGCGATCTATGATACCCTGTCATACACTGCCATTCAGGAGTTAAATAATTCCTCGCAGTTTTTTTTAAACAGGCCTTATGGATCTTAAAATAATAAAGAACATTTATCCAGATAGTAAGTAGATACCTGTTTTCGTTAACTGCCAGGCAGTTGCCAGGAACATTTTTGATAAAGGATAAAAAGAATCTTAAGTTTTTTTTGAGGTCAGGAAATCCTTTGAGACCTATAGCCTGGCAAGCCTTGATGATGGTTACAGGATCCACATTCAGCCTCTCTGCCAAATCTACTGTGTTCATGGTAATTGTTTCCTCTGCATGGTCAAGAATGAATTTAATGACCAAATATTTTTTTCTAGGTAAAGCCTCGAGGTCTTCGTTTTTTTAAAAAATCATAACATAACAATTGGTTAAAACGGGAAATTACCATCTATCCGTTTAACCTCTCCAACTCATATTTGGCCTTTACCATCAGTAAACCGGAAACATCTCTTTAAAAAAAGGCCTATATATTCCTGGCTTTCAAAAACACAATTCAAGTTAATTCTTATTTTATTAAAACAATATTAATACTGATAATTTATTTTATTTAAATATTTATATTGATTTTCAATTGTTGCTTTCAAGCTCTACTACAAAATCGGGAACGGGACCAAGCACTGTTTCAAGTCTGAATTTTATCTTATTACCTGGCCGGGCCCCCGGCTTCAACGCTACTGGCAACGAGAGCCTGGCTCCTTTTTTTAACACCATCGGCAATGAAGGAAGGTTGACAATCACATCTTCAATTTGTTTCCCGATCAACTCGGCAGCTATAATCTCTACTGCGTCTCCCTGGTTTAAAATTTCAATATGCTGGCTCTGGCCAGGTGCGAGGGAGAGGGTTTGCTGGTTGGCTATTAATTTTGGCGTAGCCAGTGTAAATGATATCGGCCTTATTTCCATTTTCCGATAATAGATTTCAGCTCCCTCACTCTGGAACTGCAATTTACCCTGCAGCGTTTGTTGTTGCAGATCCATGCGGTACGTATTGTAGAGGCGGTTTACCACGAATCCATTTACTATAAACACGGCATCAGCCATTCGAACAATGGCTTCACTTGTTGTCCACTCGCCGGGTGCACTTTCAAAATTGCCTGACCGGTAAACTCTTCCCTTATGCCGTTTTAAAGGCGCACCCGGATCATACTGTACAACAGAATCACCGCTGCCGGTTTTTGCCGGAGATAGTTGAAACTCGGATTCGCCGGCACCTACATTAAAAAAATCACCGATTTCTGTTTCCTGGATTTGCATTTCAAGACTTCGCATCCAGCATTTAAATCCATAATCCAAAGGGCCTGTACAATAAAATAAAAATCCAGCATCCCTTAACCCGGTGTCTCGAGGCTTCCATTGTAACTTGCCCCATTTCGTTTGAAAACGGATATGAAAATTCCCATACTCTTCTTTTGATGTTATCGCGCCCCAGATTTGCCCGGTAACGCGAACGGCGCCATTTTCCACCGTAAAAACGTTCAACGGATCATTGTTCAAACCGATGGGAGCCATATAAGGCAACGTTGAATCAACTCCATATCCCGAAAGGTTTGGAGCGCGCAGGTACGTATCCCAGCCTGTGAGATCTTTGCCGTTAAAAAGACTTTTCCATTCCTGCTTTTGTGCAAAACAGGTATGCATGGTAATGACCAGGCTAAAAATCCAGGACACGTTTTTCATAATATTGTATAGCATGTTTATACGTTGTGGTGGTTGCTGGTCATATCAGGCTTATGCAGAAGGCGGAAACCTTTACGACAGAAACCTGTTTTGTTATTATTTGTTCTGCCTTAAATACGCGATCAGGTCAGCCATCTGCTGCTGGTTAATTTGTTTTTGCAACCCCATTGGCATGGCCGATATATTGACCGACTTAAGAGAGGCTATATCCTGCCGGTTGATGATCGATTCTGCTCCCGGCGCAGTTTTTAGCGTGATAGCTGAAGATGTTTCATTGGCAATGATACCCTGTACCGATTCTCCACTTTTTCGTTTGATTTCCCACATCTCAAAACCGGCGGCAATGGAAAGATTGGGAGATAACACGTTGGCCATGATATTTTTTGGCAGCCAGTTATGTACGGTACCCAGATCAGGACCGAAGGATAATCCCATTTGTCCCCTCACCTGATGGCATCTGCCACAATTTTGCATAAAAACCGCCTTTCCTTTTATCGAATCACCATCCATTTCCAATGCCTGTTGATATTCTTTATTAACCTGTTCTTCGTCGCCTTTAGCAAGCATTTTCCTCGCCCTGTTTCGGAGTTTATCGTCCTGTTGCGACATCAACTGTGCAGTGCGTTGCCAGCCGAGGCTTGCCGGATCGATTTTCCGTGCCTGGATGGCATCCAGTAACAGGTTCATTCGTTGCGGGTTAGCCATGAATATACCGATAGCGATATCCCTTAATTCAGGGGTGAGAACCGGCCATTGCGTAAGCAGGAAAGTGCATATTGAATTGTCTGTGATGGTAGCGAGCGTTTTCAAAGCAGCAAGTTGTATAGTAAGCTGCTCTTCCGGAACGAGAAAACGCTCCAGGAAAGACTGGCTGGGCCTCACATCGTTGAGCGCCATGAAACTTAACGCCTCCGCGCGTTTATCTCCGGGAACGCTTGTATCTCCTGCGATCGCAATGGATTTTGCCATTTCATTTTTAGCGATAGCCTCATCGGTTAATCCAATGATGGTTAACATATGAAGGGAAGCTTTACGTATCTCGCTTACCGGGTTATTGAAAAATGTATTAACCAGTAAAGCCTGTTCGTTTTTAAAGGAATCTATGGATGCGGCGGATGCGGATTTCCGTGATTCCATCCCCATCGCCAGGCCCTCGAGCATCGCAGGCTGCCACAAATGTTTCCTGCCAGGGTCAGGGGCGGTGGCTGTTTGTAATAGATGGTGAATTACCTCGGGACGGGCGTTTTTACCCAATATCGTAGTCAGTCGCTGAACCATGGAGGCATAGGCTGCCACATTAGGCTTGTATTTGTCGATCACCACGCTTAATAACGATGAGGTGCCGGATGAAGAAGCGGTCATTGCCGCAACCTGCACCCATTTGTCATTGATGTCTTCGAAAAGGAGGGCATTACGCGTTTTTGCCGCTTCCGGTGTATTAATAAATCCTGCCGAAAGCAGAAGCTGATACCTCACTTTGGCATCTGCATCATTCGACATTGCTAACAAAGAAGCACCTAATGCGGGTGACGCGGTTAGGTGTAATTCAGCGATTTTTATCGCATTCTCCCGGATGCCGGCGAACGGGTCCTTCAGGGCCAGGGAGATTGTTTCCTCATTCAATGTATCAAGTCCCTGTAATGTCCACAGCGCATGAAGGCGGCCCATCGGAGAGTTCGTGTTTTTTGTCATCTGCAACAGCAACGGAACAGACTGCTTGTCTGCACGATCCACTAATAAACGCTGCGCGTTTAACCGCCACCAGATATTAGGGTCTGAAAGCTTTTCAACGAGTTGCTGGCTGGTAGCATCTCCCAGTTTCAACCCTTTATTCCAGGCTATGGCAGGTGCTCCTACAGGACTAATCCTGTAGATCCTCCCCATATCCTTACCGGCATAGAGATTGCCGGCTTTAACAGCCTCTTCCGACATCCATTCAGGGTGTTCAATGATCTGGCGATAATAATCTAATACATACAATGCTCCATCGGGGCCGATGTACATATTCACAGGCCTCGACCAGGAATCGGTGGAAGCCAGGAATTCGCTGTTTGGAAGCACCCGGCTCGCCACGAAAGAGGCGCCTGAATCTTTTAATACGTCTACATGAACAAGGTTGCTCACGCTTTCGCAAACAAATGTAATATGCTGGTTATAGGGCGCCGGGAAAATGCCGCCAAGATACGCCGTTACACCACTGGAAGAAGTCATTACACCTACACCGCTGAAAAGCTGTCTCTCCGGGACTTTAGTTATAGGAAATATTTCAGAAACCTTTCCATGATCGGAGATCATTTGCGTGGCATCTGGCACAGACAGATCAGGGTTGCGCTGAAGATATCGGTTTGCGATCACTTCATGATAAGCATGATTTCCATTTTCAGCAAGTAAATGGTGTCCCCATTCGTCAAACGTTTGACCAAACTGGGCCTTGCTTGATATCATCTCCAGTTTATAGTTATCCGGTCTGAATCGAACCGAATGGTTGTCTGCATTTTTAGGAAGCCTGGTGCCATCCGGGTGTGTAGGAAAAAACACTTCCCCGCCTTTATCGCCAAACTCCTTTTCATAATTCCTGGTAGAAATAGCACCGCGGTGAGCCAGGTAAATCCAGTTATCGAGCCCGTATACGGGGTTGTTTACATTTATATGAGGGTTGGATAATGAAAACCCTGTTAGTATGGTATCTTTTTTATCGGCCACGCCATCACCATCTGTATCTTCCAGGTACAGCACATTCGGAGCATCTGTAACCAAAACACCTTTTTTCCAACGCATGATGCCATTTGGCAGCACAAGGCCCTCCGCGAAAACGGTACGCTTGTCCATATGCCCATCTCCATCTGTATCTTTCAAAACTACAATCTTGCCTGAACCGCTTTTATCAAGCGGGTAGCCATGCATTTCCACCACATATAAATTACCGTATTCATCTATCTCCATGTCTACAGGGTCGGCAACCATAGGCTCAGAGGCTACCATTTCAATTTTAAATCCTGCCGGTACCCGAAACGTAGACAATGCATGCGCGGCGTCCACTGATGCAGTTCCTGAAGCCGGTTGCGATTTTTCATGGCAACCCATGAATAGAAGCGCGAGTGACCAAAACGCTATGTTGAAGCGTATTAAAGAATGTAAAGATGGTTTCATTTGTATGGTATGTGAGTAATTCATAGTGAGGTATGAGTTTAGCTATCAGCTATCAGCCATCAGCCATCAGCTATCGGCTATCGGCTATCGGCTATCGGCTATCGGCTTTGATCACCAGGTTGGTCCAATGTCACGATGTAAATAACTTGGAAGTTACATAAAAGTGCCTCATGAACTGACCATTCAAACTTCAGGTGAGATAACTTTAAAAAGTAGCATGATTAATTCTTTAATTATTACCAACTTTGGTTAAGTTATATAGTAGGTATGAGGTATGAGCTAAAGCCAACATAGGCTTCGCCGATTGTTCTACCTGATACCTCAATCCGCATTTAAATAAACGGCATCCAGATCATTCATTCGACACGTACGTTTTGCGCATATACATCCCGGTTGAAAATCTATTATCTTTTGTATTTGCCATAAACAGCTTTGCCTGGAAAGACATTCGGTACGGTCTTTTTATTTTTGATCACAAAGGTTCCGTTGATCAGCACATATTCTATTCCTTCAGAAAATTCGAGGCCCTTCTCAAAAGTGGCTTTATCAATTACTGTATCAGGATTGAAAATAACAATGTCGGCATCCGTTCCTACCTGTATACGTCCCTTTAATCTCATCAGTGGGGCCATTTCCTGTACCCGTTGGGCGGGCATCAAACTCATTTTTCGTATGGCATCTGGCAGGCTCAATACTTTATCCTGCCTGACATATTTACCGAGAACGCGCGAAAAAGTACCAGCGGTGCGGGGGTGCGTAAGTTTTGAATAAGGCATACCATCGGAAGCAATCATTAAACTATGCGATTTCATACCGGTCTCGATCCATTCGGGTTTCATCATATGCATCACTACCATCCCTCCTGCCTTTCTATATTTTAAAAACGTGGCTTCGGTAAGACGCTCTCCTGTTAACACCCATTGCAGGTCGTTATATGAAATTCCAAATTTTGACTGCCAGCCCGGATCAAACAAAGCCGATTGAATAGCGGTTGAGGCAGCCGTGTACGGGTACATTTCCGAAGTGATGTCCAGCCCCTGGCGCTGGGCAGCATCTACCATTTCAATACATAATTTAATTTCACTTAGGGCCATGCTGTTGAGGTGAACCAGGTGTAATGATGCACGCGTAAGGCTGGCATCGGCAATGGCTTGTTGTACAGCTAACGCACCACCTTCACGAACATGCATAAAAATGGGCGCCTTCCTTTCATGCGCAAATTTGTTTACTTCAAAAATCTCTTCCCTGGTGGCTCCCGGGTGATAGCCGATAGGTACGCCAATCCCTATACCGCCCGCTTCCAGCTCATTGCGCATATTGGTGAACAGCCAGGGGAATGATGACGGCGGCAAGGCTTTATAAAAAGAAGGCTGGGCAAAAATTTCAGACGTTTGCCAGTTCACCTTCGACCATGCTTCTTTCGTTTTCAGATCGCCACATGAATCATGTTGGTTATCCAGGGCAATGGTACGGGCATGCGACCAGGAAACACTTGCACCGTAATTGATCAGGGCCGTTGACTCCCGGAATGCATACCATTCTTTTAAATGGGTAAGGCCCCATTCCAGTTCCAGGGCCGTAGTAACGCCATCATGTGCCTGGTATTCCTGTTCAACATTCC
Source organism: Chitinophagaceae bacterium (assembly GCA_039921525.1). Classification (GTDB taxonomy): domain Bacteria; phylum Bacteroidota; class Bacteroidia; order Chitinophagales; family Chitinophagaceae; genus JADCRZ01. The sequence continues at coordinate 36,359 of JBDSBP010000224.1, forward strand.
CGATGCCATGTATGTGCAGGTCTATAAAACCCGGAGACACTACCAACCCCGAAACATTTACTGTTTCTTTGCCCTTTATTGGTTCGGTGGTTACCTGTATTACCCTACCATTTGTTATTCCCACATTTCTTATGGCATCCAGGTTTGTTTCCGGATCGATCACTCTTCCTCCGGTTAACACAATATCAAATTGAGTAGAAGACTGCGCCCATAAACCCTCGTAAGCGAAAAAATGGAGCGAGCAAAAAGCAAGGAGCCTTAAGGAACGAATGCTTTTTCTATTCATAAACTTATTTTGATTAAGCGTAAAAACATTTCTCTCAAAGGCAACCTGTGGCACCAAGATAGTTAATATTTTAATTTAATATTTATATTGTATTTATATTTATTTTAAATATTTATATTTATTTTCTTGGCCGGTTACGAATTTTGAAACTAAAGGAAATTCGCTTATTATACAAAAGCGAGCTTAACAGTTTCATGCGAAAACTGTGCATGGAATCATTCGTAAGCTCAAGAGAAACCGCATTATAACCATATTGATTTACAACAACCTGTTGAAACAATTTTGAGGCTTTTAATTTTGTTTGCATTTTATAATAAATTTAGTAAATGAAGTTGCGCAAATTAAAGAAGCCGGTAAATTTCTTTTGGTGTTTATTCAGCCTATTGTTCCCGGCACTCGCTTGTTCTCAGACCCTTTGGATTGATAAGTATATGTACCACCTTCGTACTGCTGACAAAGTCGAATGGAAAGATTTTAAGGGCATGCCATAAAAGACACAGGTAATAAAATTTATTGCAAAGCAAAACCTGGTTGAGTACACGTTGGGGTTAAGACAGGAAGATGTAAAACAAAAGTGGAACGTGCTACTTAACAGTAGTGTATTGGGCTCGTTACAGCGGGATGAAAATAGTATGTTCATCTATTTCCCCATACCCTTCAATACAGAAAAAAATGGAAAAAACGAATTGGGTATCCGACAAGTTGATACGATTGTGGATGATATCCGTACAGGTGAAATCATATTGTTAAACCAGCCGTAGAATGAATTGCTGCACGAAGCAAGCGTAGAAATTTCAGTAATCGATCGCGGAACAAATTCTTTGGTTCCGTCACACCTTACCTTGGTAAATAGCCAGAATATCTTACAACCACTGGCAGTAGCTCCGGATCAGCTTCTTGCCACCCGTACCGGTTGTATTTAGACAGGCACGGGCAAAGCACTATTCAATGTGCCTGCAGGACCTTGTACGATTTACGCGGGCCGCGGATTTCAATACGGAGTAGACTCATTTAAACTGGTTGTTAAACCCGGCGATACTATAAAGCGAGGCCTTGTTATTGAAAAAGAAGTACCTCTTGATGGATGGATATCTTGCGATACGCATATTCATACGCGCACGTATTCCGGGCACGGCGACGCTTCCATGACGGAACGGATCATTACACTGGCTGGCGGGGGAATTGAACTTCCTGTTATAACTGAACATAATTATTACGAAGATATTGACTCATTGTCCCGGTCATTCGCCACATCACCAAGGTTTAGTCAACTTACATTTTGGGAGATTTCAGCTGAAGCGCGTAAGATGTTTCTATTCGGGAAGACTAAGGCACTTCGCTGAAATGACAAATGAATTGGATAAATAATCATAGACGTCATCTCCATTGGTGAAATACAATACTTCATTCGCAACTATTAGTTCCTATAGTGTGGCCTTTTTTATTCATAAGGTATAACGCCTTCCGATAATACCCAAAAACTTTGATGCAATTGGGTTTTATCATGAATGAGGGATACTACCATACAGCTCAATGATAAAATACATTAATATTGGGAAATAAACTATCAAATAAATGGAACAAATAATCGCTCTTTTAACCTTAATTCTGTTAGAAGTTGTATTAGGCATCGATAACATAATTTTTATTTCAATTGTAACAGGTCGGTTACCAATTCCTCAACAAAAAAAAGCAAGAAGACTTGGGTTGTTGTTAGCCATGGTTATGCGACTGTTGCTATTGACTGTTATTTCTTTCATCCTAAAATTACAAAGTGATCTCTTTGTTATTTTATCAACTGGTATCTCTGGAAAAGATATAATCTTAATTGCCGGCGGATTATTTCTACTATATAAAAGTGCGACAGAAATTCATCATAAAATGGAAGGTGAAGCCGGAGATACGTCAAAAAATTTAAACATAACTACTTTCAGAAATGCGATTGGTCAAATTTTAGTGCTTGATTTGGTATTTTCTATCGACAGCATAATAAGTGCAGTAGGAATGGTTGATGAATTGTGGATCATGTACACGGCGGTAATAGTAAGTGTAGGTGTAATGTTAATTGCATCAGAACCCATCAGCAGATTTGTAAACAATCACCCCGCATTTAAAATGCTTGCTTTAAGTTTTCTGCTACTGATTGGCGTTTCACTGATTGCAGAAGGCCTCGATTTTCATATCCCGAAGGGATACATCTATTTTTCAATGGCATTTGCTTTATTGGTAGATGTTTTTCAAATGAAAATGAATAAGGGAAAAGATAAGCCGGTAAAAACGCA
>JBDSBP010000225.1:0-6623 GCA_039921525.1 Chitinophagaceae bacterium
AAACCAATATTTAAAAGCGTTTTATGGCAAACCCTATCAAATTCATTCCGATAACTTTCTACCAACCGGTAGTAAGCTGCAATATCCTTGATGGCGGGATTATGCCTGAATGAAGCTTTTAAATACACCGGCCACAAAGCTAAAAATAGCTGACGGATTACGCCCCCCCGTGTACTACAAATCAACTTAAAAATAAAACCCTTTAGGAGCAAGGGTTTCAATATCTAAATGATAAAATAATCATCAAAAAAGGTGAAAAATAGCTGTTTTAGCTACAACTTGGGTTAGGGTTGCATCCAATTGTACAACAGAGTAATCAGCCGGTTTGCGTACTGGAATCTTTATTATCTCATCAAGGCTCGTATGGGCTACGAGTAGAAATCCTCTTTCGTCGTTTTGAATGCCGTTAAAGCCAAACTCGCCAGGATCAGTAGCAAATGCGGCGTTCTGAAAAAAGATGGAAGCCTTGCCATACCGGTCTAATTTGTAGATAACTGGCGAAAAGCTGTTGGTGACGTACGCATTACCCTCAGGGTCTAAAACCACATCGTTAGTAAAGACAGGCGCACCGGGCAGCAGTTCGGTCGGTGAAAAAAATGCGGGCGCCGGTGTTAATGTCGTATTCGCCTACCCCGTTTGGTGCATTACATACCCAGAGCCGCTGCCGAGCCGTTTCTACTCTGAGGCCATTGGTTTGGTTCAGCGCTTCGTCTGTTATGAAAGGCTTGTAGGTGCCGTCAAACCTTACGATGCCGAGGGTGCCACGGGAGGCGGAAGAGACATAGAACCGTTTGTATAGTCTGTCATACGCCGGCCCCTCGGGAAAGAGGTTGTGTTCGGTAAAATTGATTTGTACCGATGCTTTGTTTTTTTTTGGGTTAAAATCAATAGGGAGGTTTTTGTAACAGCCGTCCAGCAGAAGGGCTAATACCGGGAAGAATAAGAGGGTGCGTTACTTAATCATGAGTTTGCTTTTTAAATGATTGAAGCTTTAATACTATACATTGAAGCTTTAATACTATACATTGCGGGGCGGGGATAAAAAAGCTTATAGTCAGTTTAGATATGTTAGGCTGAACTTTTTTCTTTAAATACTTTTAAGTGCCGATCTTAGAGGCGGTACTTGCAGAATAAGGTTAGTGGATTGATGGAGTGAAGAAGAAAAGAACTGAGAACTATAAAGTTTTTAGTGTTTGATACTTGTTCCATAATTGATAATTTTAATTGTTGAAAACATATTAATTGAGATAAGCTATTGTATAGGCCTGTTTTATTTAATAGGTGATGTTGCCATCAAATACAGCTGTACTCGTCGGAGCCGCAATGTTTCCCGTATACGTCTCTTTATAGGTGCCTGTTGCCCCTGCATATTTTCCGGTGCCGCCAGTGATAGTACTGGTGTTAAATACCTGGTAATTACCCTTGGCATCCGGAGGTGAAACATATCCGCTGACTGTTGAAAATATCTGGTCTCCATTTTCAGCAGTAATTGTTTCTGTACCTTTGACTGTTTCGGGTGAGGCGGTGACGTCTACTTTTACATTTTCTTCAAAGGTGGCCTTCCCAAAAGGTGTACCCGATCCTTTACCTGTGATTCGGAGTTGTTCAAGAACACCCGGGGAAGGGGGTACGATAACCGTTACACTTGCTACAAATTCACCTTTTAACGGAACTGTATTTTTATGATGATTATCTTCCTTGTGGCAACTCGTAATGAGCATTGCAATGCCTGCGAGCAAAATAACGAATCGGTACTTAGGGATTGGCCTTGGTTTAATGATTGAGTGATGGCCGGGAGAACTCACAACGAAGGACTTAATAGCATTTAATTCATGTTTCACAATTGATATTTTAAATGGTTAAAAAGCATTTTAATAAAAAATTACAATGCGGCGGTCATGGTTATCAGGTGGGTTAAAAAGAAATCAAAACTTTAGAAGTGTATAAACTGCTTTAACTGATTTGTTCTTTTTCAAAAAAATTACAACACGAAGATGGAAAAGATATAAGTGATGAGCAATACGCCTTTTGGTGTATGTTAAATGTACACCTTTTGGTGTAGAAAGAAAAAGAGTAAGTAGAATTATTTTTCAAAGCTGTTTTGCTTTTATTGATTGTATAAGGTCTTCTATGTTTTCAGCGTTTAGTTTTTGCATCATATTTCTTATGTGAGCTTTGATTATTATTTTATTTACTGCTAATTGATCGGCTATTTGCCGTAGCGAAAAATGCCGCAGTAAATAAGCGGCTATTTCTATTTCCCGCTCTACTAGTTCTTCCTGTTTGAATTCCATGATATGCTGGTAAACAAGTCATAAAAGAAAACTTTTGGTTAATGACTTATAGACTTCAAAACATAATAGCGATGCCAATAGCCTCATCTTTATATACCTATTTGATAAGAGGAAGTGAAAAATAAAAGCCGTTGGCTACAACACCAACGGCGAAGAAGTTTATTTCAATAAAACAACCTTCGAAGTAAATTGATCCGCCAGTTGAATAATTTCTGATACCTTGTGATAAAGCTGCATTTTTTTTATATAAACACTCAAGGTTGTCGCTATTGTTATCTTCTGTTTTTATCTAATCGCAAATAGTACCATCAAACGTACCCTCTCCTGTACCAACGGTCTCGTTTATAAGAACACTGATATCAAAGCTACCGGTTGCCCCTGCAAACCTTCCGGTACCTCCTGTAATTGTATTAGCAAGATCTAGCTGCACCATACCGTTACCAAGATCCTGGAATCCAGATACGGTATAGGTTGGAAATATTTGGTCTCCATTTGCAGCGGTAATAGTAGAAGTATTTTCCCCACGAAGACTAACAAGAGTAAACCTCCCAATATGGGATCCCTCACCATTTAGAATGACTCCTCCGGTGGCTGTATGAGCTAGTGTGAATTTACCTTTAAAGGGAACACACTCATTCTTGTCATCTTGCTTTAGAGACTATTCAGGAGATCTTGTTTTTGGGAGTTGGCCTGGATTTCTTGCTTTTGCAAGCTGCCCTGGAGTTCATCCTTTTGACAACTGCTAATAAGCATCACAAAGCCCGCGAGCAGTGAAAATAGGTGGTAGTTAGAGAATGCCTTTCGTTGAGGGATTGTGTGGTGGCGAGGAGAACCTAGAACGGAGAACTTAACTGGATTTGATACTTGTTTCATAATTGATATTTGAAGTGGTTAAAAAACATTTTATATAAATTACAATGAGCGGCCATGTTTATCAAATAGGTTAGAAAGAAATCAAAACTTTAGAAGTATAAACAGCTTAACTGATTTGTTCTTTTTCAAAAAAATTACAACAAGAAGATGGAAAAGATATAAGGGAGGAGCAATACACCTTTTGGTGTATTTTACATATACACCCTATGGTGTGGAAAGAAAAAGAGTAAGTAGAATTATGTTTCACAGCTGTTTTGCTTTTATTGATTGTATAAGGTCTTCTATGTTTTCTGCGTTTAGCTTTTGCATCATATTTCGGATATGAGCTTTAATTATTTTTTTATTTACTGCTAATTGACCAGCTATTTGCAATAGAGAAAAATCCTGCATTAAGAGAGCAGCTATTTCTATCTCCCGTTCCACAAGTGCTTCCTGTTTAAATTCCATGATATGCTGATAAATAAGTTATGAAAGAACCTTTTTGGTAAAAGACTTATACATTAACATAAAAGCGATGCGCAATAAACTTTAGCCTGGACTTTATATACCTATTTGATAAGAGGAAGTGAAAAATTAAAGCCGTTGGCAACAGCACCAACGGCGGCAAAAAAGTATCGGTTTTATTATGTTTGTTTTATCTAATAGCTAATAGTACCATCAAATGAATCACTTCCTGTAGTAATTCCTGTAGTAGTGTTAGTGCTTAAAATAGCGTGGGAAATAAAGTTACCAGTAGCTCCGGCAAACCTTCCCGTACCTCCCGTAATGATATTATAATTAGTTACGAGACGAGTACCATTGGGACCCGCTTCAACAGCAGTTGCGCTAAAAGTTGTAAGTATTTGATCGCCATTTGCGGCCGTAATAATTGCTGTATTAGGTATTGAACGATCAAGGTATACCTGATCAACAAGGGTAAATTTTCCAATATGTGATCCTTCTCCCGTTCCATTGAATTGTAAATGTATCGGACTAATACTTTCTCCTATTAAAGTAAATTTACCTTTAAAAGGCACAGCTTTTTTCTGGAGATCCTGCGTTTGGGAACTGGTTAAAAGATCTTGCTTTTGAGGACTGTTTAGAAGTTCTTCCTTTTGGCAACTGCTCATAAGCATAGTAAAGCCTGCGATCAAGAGCATAAAATGATACTTGAAGGTTAATACTTGTTTCATAAATCTATATTTAATGGTTAAAAAAATGATTTTTATTAAAGTGGTAATAATAATATTCTTTACAAAAACATCAGAAACATAAACAGGACCTTGCAACTTTCAATTGGATTTTACATTTGTTTCGATCGTGCTGGTCAATGAATTCATGAATATTTATGTTTTCAGAGTTCCTCCACAAGATATATCAACTGAAATTTTTCATCTTTCATGAGTCCATCACCTTTAGCAACTTTATAAATTCGTATCTATCTTTAGCTTTGAGCTAAATCCTCCTATTGCTGATATGTGCTACAAGATGTTAGAGGCTTAAACCGGTTTTTTCTGAGACCATTCTCAGTGAAAAGTCTTTTAGGCGATAACCCGCTATTTCTTTTTCCCGTTCTACTAATTCTTCCTGGTTGAATACCATAGTACCCTGAATATTTATGCTGATGAGGTAGTTTCTCAAAAGCTGCAACACAAAGATGGGAAACATAAAAGGCAGGCACAATACACCTTTTGGTGTATTTTTTATATCCCATGAATCGTGTAGAAAGAAAAGTAGTTTAAACCAAAAAAAGCCGTGGCAACAACACCGACGGCGGCAAAGGTTTCAAAGTTGTTTTGCTTTTATTGCTCGGATAAGGCATTCTATGTTTTCTGCTTTCAGTTTCTGCATCATATTTAGAACATGAGCCCTAACTATTTTTTTTTACTGCTGGTTTATGAGCTATTCTTTCCAGGGAAAAGCCCTGCTGCAAAAAAGCAGCTATTTCTATCTCCCGTTCCATAAGTGCTTCCTGTTTAAATTCCGTACTGTGGCTGTTAAATAGGTTATGAAGGAACTGTTTTGGTAAACGACTTATAGACTCAAAACATGAAAGCAATAGCAATAAATCTTCGCCTTGTTTTAAATACCTATTGGTAAAAGGAAGTAAAAAATAACGGCGTTGGCCACGAAACCAACGGCGAACAAGTTTATTTTAATAAAACAACCTATGAAGTAAATCTATCGGGTAGTTGAATAATTGCTGATACTTCGGGATAAGGGTTGAAATTTCTTTTTAAATAAACACTTCAGGGTTATTACTATTGTTATCTTCTGTTTTTATCTAATAGCAAATCATACCATCAAACGTCGCGCTTCCTGTATCGAGGATTACGTTTTTTAGAGCATGCATTTCAAAACTACCGGTTGCACCTGCAAACCTTCCGGTACCTCCGGTAATTGTATTATTAAGATCAATCTGGGCCATACCGTTACCAAGAGGCAGATTCTTCAATACGGTAAAGGTTATAAATATTTGGTCTCCATTTGCAGCGGTGATAGTAGAAGTACCCTTAGAAGCATAGAGAGTAAATCTTCCTATATGGGATCCCTCACCAGTTCCAATGACTCCGGTCGCTGAATAAGATTGTGTGAATTTACCTTTAAAAGGAACACACTCATTCTTGTCATCTTGCTTTAGAGAACTATTCAGGAGATCTTGTTTTTGGGAGTTGGCCTGGATTTCTTGCTTTTGCAAGCTGCCCTGGAGTTCATCCTTTTGACAACTGCTAATAAGTATTAGAAAGCCCGCGAGCAAGGAAAATAGATGGTAATTAGAAAATGCTTTTTGTTGAGGGATTGAATGGAAGCGGGGGGAACTTAGAACGCAGGACTTAATAGATTTTGATACTTGTTTCATAAATTAATGTTTTAGATTGTTATAAATATTTAACTAAGCAAAGATTGAAAACATCAAAGGGGTGAGCAATACGCCTTTTGGTGTATTTTACGTATACCTCTTTTAGTGTAGAGAGTGTTGAAGAATTGAACGATTGAAAAACGAAAGAATGGTAATTACAATAGCTTATGGTCGGCTGCATATTTAACCAGGGAAGCAGTATTCTTTAAGTGCAGCTTGGCAAGCATATTTTTCCTGTGGGTATCTACAGTTACAAGACTGAGAAAAAGTTTCTCTGCAATTTCACGATTGGTAAGACCAGCAGCAATAAAACGGATGATCTCGACCTCTCTTGCTGTAAGGTGTTTTTTAGTATCCGAGCTATTAACGTTTCGATCGGTGAGATGAGTAAATAAGTTATTGGAAATTGCAGGACTGATATATTTTTCACCCTGCATCACTTTGTGTATAGCTTTTAGAAGTTCTGTTTTGCCGGTATCTTTATTAATAAAAGCATCTGCTCCGGCCTTCATCATTTTACTGACAATGGCTGCATCGCTTAGCATGCTTACAACAATAACTTTTACGTAAGGCTTTTCCTGTTTAATGAGCTTTGTCGCTTCCAATCCATTTAATAC
>JBDSBP010000226.1:0-5956 GCA_039921525.1 Chitinophagaceae bacterium
GCCATGCTCAATATAACAGGCGAAGAAGTTGCAGAAGAGCTTGGCAGAAATAAACCAAGGGTTGCCATTGGCAGTGAAACCACAGACGGAAGAACGTCCATTAATATTACTACTGGTCAGATGCAACCGGGCAATTATGAAATTGTTTCTGACCGCGTTTATGGGGTGCTTTCACAAAAGCGCCCGCCGAAAACCACTACAACGGTTAGGCCAACGGTTAACCTTTCAGGGAGTTGGGAAGCAACTATTGAATTTTTCAGCAGCACAAGTAAACATATATTATATTTAGAACAGGATAAGAATTGGATAAAAGGTTCACATAAAGGTGATTTTTCTGTTAGAGAACTGACGGGGAGTATTGAAGGTAATTTAGTAAAGTTGCGCAGTGTGGATCGCCGGCCTGGCGATTCCATTACCTTTATTTTTTCCGGAACAATTTCCGGTAATTCCATTTCCGGGTCTATATATATGGGAGAATACAGAACTGCTAAATTTACCGCTGAACGTAGCAGTTATAAACTTAAACAACAGGATATTATGGTTCCGGGAGGTCCACCGTTAGCAACATAGATTATAGATAGGACTTTTGAGTGGCTCAAATCACTTTAAAGTAAAAGTGGCTGGAGCCGGAGGAAAAGCAAGGTTTAATTCGCATTTAAATTCCTTGTTCGAAACAACTCACTAAAACGGTATTACATGCCAGCTAAAATAAAATTATTGCATTGGCCCTCAGTAAATAAAATTAGCATCATGCTGATGATGCTCTGCTGTTTTTCTTCAACCTTCTTGCATGCACAGCAGATCGATATGTTATTGAAGGGTGGTTATGTAATCGATCCTAAAAATAAAATAGATGGGCGAATGGATGTCGCCGTTACAAATGGTAAGATATTACAGGTTGCCAGGGATATACCCGCAAAGAATGCAAAAAAGGTTATTGATGTTAGTGGTCTTTACGTTACACCGGGCATTATTGATATGCACGTTCATGTTTTCAACGGAACGGAAGTGGATGCGTATATAGCCGATGGTTTAACAAGCCTTCCCCCTGACGGATTTACGTTGAGGGCAGGTGTTACAACCGTAGTGGATGCGGGTTCTTCCGGCTGGAAAAATTTTCGTCTATTTAAAAAGCAAACCATCGACAGGTCTCAGACCAGGATACTTGCCTTGTTGAATATTGTTGGCACTGGCATGACGGGCCGTTTTGAAGAACAGGATGTAAATGATATGAACCCCCAGCAGACTGCTTATATGATAAAAAAATTATTCCCGGATATTATTGTTGGTATCAAGGCGGCACATTACTGGGGAGGTTTTGCACAGGTAGATCGTGCAGTGGAAGCGGGGAATCTTGCGAATGTTCCGGTGATGGTTGATTTTGGTGAGCATCAGCCGCCAAATTCTATAGAAGCGCTGTTTATGCAACACCTCCGACCCGGAGATATTTTTACGCATACATTCTCTTATGGGCCAACAGTGCGGGAAACAGTTGTTGATGAGAGTAACAAGGTCAAGCCATTTATTTTCCAGGCGCAAAAGAGAGGGATCATTTTTGATGTGGGCCATGGAGGTGGGGCTTTCTCGTGGCGCCAGGCTATGCCATCCATGCAGCAAGGTTTTCAACCGGATGTTATCAGCACAGACCTTCATGCCGAAAGTATGAATAGTGGAATGAAAGATATGAGCAATGTAATGTCTAAGTTTCTCAATATGGGAATGAGCTTACATGATGTTATTATGCGTTCTACCTCGAATCCTGCCAGCGTTATTAAAAGAACCGACCTCGGAAATTTAAGTGTAGGTGCTGAAGCAGATATTGCGGTATTTAATGTTAGAAAAGGAGATTTTGGATTCCTGGATACCCGAAAAACAAAACTAAAAGGCACAGAGAAGTTGGAAGCAGAGTTAACCATACGTGCAGGGAAGATTGTATGGGATCTTAACGGCATTAGTGCACCTGTATGGGAAGAAGAATTGAAGAGAAAATAGATGATACCATATTCAATAAATTAATTTCATGGTTTTAAAAAAATGGCATCAAACAGCAAATACAATTGCATTGGTAGCGCTGTGTTGTTTTTTTGTTTTTTTTCCCTTTGTAATGCAAGGTCAACAGTATGACCTTCTGATAAAGAACGGACATTTAATTGATCCAAAGAATCACATTAACACGAAAAGGGATATTGCTATTGTTAATGGCAAGATTGCGAAAGTTGTTGATCATATTCCTGCTTCTCAATCCAAAAAAACAATTGATGCGACAGGATTATATGTTGTGCCGGGGTTAATAGATATACATACGCATGTGTTTGTAGGCACTAAGCCGGATAAGTTTGCAGACGGTATTTACAGTGTATCTCCTGATGATTTTACCTTTAGGTCTGGCGTCACAACAGTAGTAGACGCAGGCACATCGGGCTGGCGTAATTTTTCTTTGTTTAAAGAACAGGTGATTGATACGTCTCAAACACGCGTACTTGCGTTTGTGAATATTGCCGGTTCGGGTATGAGTGGAAAACCATTGCAGGAAGATCTCAATGATATGAATGCAGACTCCGCTGTTGTTGTAATACAGAAATACAGAGACATTATTGTTGGTGTAAAGATAGGTCATTATGAGGGCAGTGAATGGGCGCCATTTGAAAGAGCATTGGAAGCAGCCCGAAATTCAAATTCACCTTTGTTTGTAGAGTGTCATCTGCCGCAATTTAGTTTGGAGGAACAATTGAAAAAGCTGAGATCCGGTGATATCATTACCCATTCATTTGAACAGGTTGCTGAAAGAATGCCTGTTGTTGATGCGCAGGGAAAGATTCGCCCTTTTGTTTTGGCTGCACAAAAAAAGGGGGTGTTGTTCGATGTGGGTCATGGGGGTGCAGGTTTTTGGTTTAGCCAGGCTGTGCCCGCATTTCAGCAGGGCCTTTTACCCAATTCATTTGGTAGTGATCTCCATCGTTTCAGCATGAATGCAGGTATGAAAAGCATGTTGAACATTATGTCTAAATACATGGCTATTGGCATGAGTATGGAAGACGTGATCAGGCGTGCTACCTGGAGTGCTGCCATATCAATTAAACGTGCAGACCTTGGAAATCTTGACGAAGGATCAGCTGCAGATATATCTGTGTTGAGTATTCAGAACGGGAAGTTTGGTTTTATAGATGCTGCTGGTAAAAGGCTCGAAGGCAATCGTAAATTGGAAGCAGAGCTTACTATACGTGCAGGTAAAATTGTTTGGGATTTAAATGGGATTGCAGCACAGCCATGGAAACAATAACTATTTATATCTTTTTGAACCGGGCTTAACAAGGGAAGTGAGCTTCATTCGCCTTACATAGTTGCACTTCTTGAAGAATCTATCCCGAATTGAATCATTTTAAATACTGATAATGAAAAATCCAAAGTAGAAATAACCGGATGTGAAGAAATCATAAAGTAAGTTATTATGGTTAGACTTTTTTTATTCCTGTCTGTTTTAGGTTTTATGCACTGTAATACAAGAACAGAACTGCCTAAAGGTGATCCTGATAACGGAGGCCTTGTTCTATTACCAAATTTTGAGGCAGTTGTCGTGGTGGACAGTATCGGGCCTGCACGGCATATTGCGGTGAATGATAATGGAGACATCTATATAAAGTTGAGGTATTCAAAAAAAGGAGAAGCTGGTAATGTTGCCATAAGAGATATTAATAAAGATGGGAAAGCAGATTCCATCGTAAGCTTTGGTGATTATAGAAATGAAGGTAGTCTGGCCAATGCTATGCGGATACATAATGGATATTTATACTTTAGTTCAGATCTCGTGATCTACCGTAATAAATTAAGAAAGGGAAAATTAATCCCTGAGAGTAAAATAGAAGTAGTACTTACAGATGATCATAAACATGGCGCACACTGGCATATTACCAAGCCTATGTCTTTCGATAATAAAGGTCATATGTTTGTACCATTTGGTGCACCATCCAATGCATGCCAGGATCTCGTAAGAACGCCTGGTGGTACTCCGGGGATTGCCGGTTTGGATCCTTGTCCGGAACTGGAAGATCATGCAGGCATTTGGGAATTTGATGCAAACAAAATTGGTTTAACGCAAAATGACGGGAGAAAGTTTGCCACCGGTATAAGAAGTGTGGTGGCTATGGACTGGAATAATGAAGACAAACATTTATACGTTGTGATGCATGGCAGGGATGACCTGCATTTGTTGTGGCCTGATAAATTCACTCCGTGGCAAAGTGCTGTCCTGCCTTCTGAAGAATTTTTTAGAATACATGATGGTAAGAATTATGGATGGCCATATAGTTACTACGATCAGATCCAGAAGAAAAATGTACTTGCACCTGAATATGGCGGTGATGGAAAGATACCTTCAAGAGACAGCTCTGTTCAACTTCCTATCATGGGGTTTCCCGGCCATTGGGCGCCAAATGATTTACTATTTTATACCGGAGATCAGTTCCCAAAACATTATAAGCATGGTGCATTTATCGCTTTTCATGGATCCACTAACAGGGAACCCTATCCCCAGGCTGGTTATTTTGTTTGTTTTATTCCTTTTGTAAATGGAAACCCCACCGGTGATTGGGAAGTTTTTGCAGATCGCTTTGCCGGTATTGATCCTATAATAAATACAAGTGATGCAGCGTACAGGCCGATGGGATTGGCAATGGGGCCAGATGGTTCTTTATATGTTTCAGATTCAAAGAAAGGAAAGATATGGCGTATCATGTACAAAGGCGACAAAAATAAATTCGGTAAAGCTGAGTTAGCAGTAATGGAAAAAAGAAAAACACTTTCAAGTATAAGGACACCTGATGAAGTGAATGATAACCTTTATAAAGGCAAAGCTTTACCTGGAGAACAGGTGTATAATATTTATTGTGTTTCCTGTCATCAGCGAAACGGAAAAGGTGATGGCAATCGTTTTCCTCCTTTAGATAGTTCTGAATGGGTAAATGGTGATAAAAAAAGATTGACTGATGTGGTATTAAATGGCTTAAACAAACCTATTGAAGTGAAAGGCAAGCCATATAACAATTTAATGCCACAACATAGTTTTTTGAAAGATGAAGATATAGCGCAAGTGTTAACTTATATAAGGCAGCATTTTAATAACTTTTCAAGTGTTGTTACAGCTAAAGATGTCTCGGAAGTTCGAAAAGCTTCTATGATGAATAATAAGCAGATAAGAAAATAGATCGCAACCGCTGTTACAGGTGCAAGGCGGGTAAGCTAATGTATATGGGTTCTTAATTGATTCCGCTGTCCAAAAAAAAGATGCTCATTCCATTGCTGCCAGGGTGATGAAAGTAATGTGATGACCTAAGGTATAAAAAGAATACAATAACAATTATTTCAAAAAGCATAAACCCATTTTTAATCCGGATTCTAATTCCAGAAAGAAATTGCGGTAAAAAGACTGCTTCCGAATGAGATTTCCTATATGAAATATGCACGATTGTCTGAGCAAATTATTTGCTGAAAGCCTTGTCGGTAGCCAACTTTAGAGATATCCTCTCGTTGGAGGCTCCTGGGAGGGTAAGGGTGGGTAAAACTTTGCATTTCAATTATTTGAATAGTTTAGTCGGACAACAAAAATGCCAATAACAGTGGTTTGAATAATATTATAAGTTATAATAATAGAACCGCTGCCTGTTGGGAGTTTTCTATGCTGCTGAAACATGGTTCCTTCTGGCATAAGGAAAGCTCAATAGCTGGAACGTAGGAGCCTGGCGAGCAGGCAGCCCAATACAGTTTAATTTTCAATACTTGTGGCTTTCTTTACAACAATTAGAAGGGTACTTTTCTCAATCAATTCCATTGTTTGCGTTTTGTTTCTTGTTTGGGCGCTACCTATTTTTACTCTGGCATTTTTTGTTGATTCAAAAAGCTCTACACATTTATTTGTTGTCAAGAAATGCAAAGGCAGGTTATCACTAAACTGAATGTGCTT
>JBDSBP010000227.1:0-12128 GCA_039921525.1 Chitinophagaceae bacterium
TATTACCCCGGGCGGATTTGGGTCAATTATTAAATACGAGTCAAAGAAACTGAAAATTATTTAGGTACCAATATTTCTTCAATCAGGGCAGTATAGAATTCTTTTAACGTCCAACCCATGGCTTTTACCTGTTTCGGAACAATACTGGCTTCACTTTGCCCGGGAACGGTATTGATCTCCAACATAAAAGGCGCCTCTTTTTGTTCGTTATAAATAAAATCTATCCGCACTACCCCCTGGCAGTTGAAAACACCATACACCTTCCTGGCGGTGGCACGAACTACTTCTGCAACACTGTCTTCCACCTCTGCCGGTGTAATTTCTTCACTCATGCCGGCCGTGTATTTAGCTTCATAGTCGAAAAAATCTTTTTTTGTGATTACTTCCGTAAACGGGAGGGTTATAATTTCTCCTTTTCTTTTAAAAACGCCGATGGTAAATTCTCTTCCGGATATAGATTCTTCTATCAAAACCTGGTCGTCTTCTTTAAAAGCTTTTTCTAACGAAGCTTCCAGCTCATCCATTTTAGTTACTTTAGACATTCCAATACTACTTCCACCGTTATTGGGTTTTACAAAGACCGGTAGCTGCAGCCTGTCTGAAATTTCTTGTACCGAAAGCGGGCTGTGTTTAAAAACATGCAATGATTTTGCCACATTAATTCCCGCAAAAGACGCAACTGCTACGGTATAACGTTTATTAAAAGTTAGCGCAGACACCGCGGCATCACAGCTTGTATAGGGCAGGTTCAAAAGGTCAAAGTAGCCTTGTAATTTCCCATCTTCGCCCGGCGTGCCATGAATGCCTACCAGTACCGCATCAAACACGATCTTTTTCCCATCGATCATCAGGCTGAAATCATTTTTATCGACCACAATTTTTCTGCCATCCTTACTATCATGAAGCCACCCTTGTGGGGTGATATCTATCTTGAATACATTAAACTTTTCCGCATCGAGGTTATTTTCTATGGTTATGGCACTTTTATAGGAAATAACAGATTCGCCTGAATATCCTCCGGTAATAAAAGCGATGGTGGGCCTTATATCCATGATTGATAAATTATTTTGATCTTAATCAGCGCAAAGATTCGGTAAAAAATGAAATAAAAAGGATGTGATTGGATTTTTTGTGAGAAAATTTTGAAAACATCATATGGCAGTGGGTTTCAGCTTAACAGGCGTCCGGTAGGTGGAAGCATTGCGGATTTGGAGTAGCTATGCAATTTTTTTAAACACCCTCAGATACTTATGAAAAAGGTGAAGGAATAACCCTTCACCTTACAACGGGAAATATCACCCGTCTATGTGGGGCAACCTCGCAGCTGCCTCATAAAATCTTTTGATACAGTTAAGGTACAGCATTTTTTAAATACTGCGACTAATTATTTTTTAGATTTTTACACTTTTAAATATGAAGCTTTTCTTTTTTAGCCATCAGTTCATCTACGGTCTCCCTGTACATCTCATCTGGTACACAACAATCAACCGGGCAAACGGCCGCACATTGTGGTTCTTCGTGAAATCCCTGGCATTCGGTGCATTTATTGGGAGTAATATAATACGTGTCTACACTTACCGGGGCGTTCCTGGTATCGGCATCCACTACGGTGCCATCCAATAAAACAAAAGAGCCCTTAACAGAAGTGCCGTCGGCGATTGCCCATTCCACACCGCCTTCGTAGATAGCATTATTGGGACATTCCGGTTCGCAGGCCCCGCAGTTGATACATTCTTCAGTAATTTTTATAGCCATGATTCTTAAATTTTAAATGGGTTATATAGCGTTAACTTTGCATACAAATTTAGGAATGCAAAATGGAATAACCATCCCTAAACTTAAATAACCCGGATTACGAACTATAAATTCCCGGTCTCGATAATCAAATACCTCACTTTTGTAATTACAAAAATGATACCCTGTAGTATTCGCAAAATTTTTACGCATGAATTTACAAAAACGGATTGATTTATTAATTCGTCTCGGTGAGTATATTTTAGAAAACAATGAAAGTTGGAAACAAGCTAAGGAAGAAGCTGAACGCTTCAACAGCTGGTTTATTCCTGAATTTATAGACCAGGCGTCTGTCAATATTGCAGAACAATATCTACAGCCGGAAAAATTAATCTCTTTTGCGCAGGCCTATTCCATCCCCGAAAATCCTTTTTCGCCTAAAACTGTTGGATTAGTGATGGCGGGAAATATCCCTCTGGTTGGGTTCCATGACTGGATGTGTATATTTTTGTCGGGACATAAAGCGTTTATTAAAACTTCTTCTAAAGATGAAATATTAATTAACCACTTGCTGGAGCAGTTATTTACCTGGAACGCTGAGTGCCAGGAGCAGTCAACCTTTGGTGGCATGCTAAAAGGGGCAGATGCCTATATAGCAACCGGCAGTAATAATTCGGCTCGGTATTTTGAATATTATTTCAATAAATACCCAAATATAATCAGGCGTAACCGCACTTCGGTGGCCATTGTAACCGGCAATGAATCTGGGAACGATCTTGAAAAGTTATCAGATGATGTTCATTTATATTTCGGGCTTGGATGCAGGAATGTTACGAAAATATATGTTCCTGAAGGATATGATTTTGTTCCGCTGCTGACGTCTTTTAACAGGTATGCGTATTTTATAGATCATTATAAGTATAAAAATAATTACGATTATCTCCTGGCCATCCACCTGCTCAACCATAAATATTATATGACGAACGGAGAGCTGTTACTATCTGAAAATAGCAGCGTTTTTTCTCCCATTAGCCAGTTAAATTACGAATTCTATGCAGGCATAGAACAGTTGACAAACAACCTGGAAATAAACCAGGACATTCAATGTGTTATCGGGGAAGGATACGTGCCTTTTGGCACCTCCCAACGTCCATCATTAACGGATTATGCGGATGGTATTGATACTATGAAATTTCTTTTACAATTATAACTGTGCCAATGAATGCCTGCAAATGTCTTTGGTACCTTCTGACAAGTTTATGCCAACTTCCCCAATTTGCGCCCTATTATCCTGACATTTTGAGTTACTGGACCAATTTGCGTAATCACCCCGGGTTTAACATTATTATGTTTGCAGATTAAATTACAGTCAGATTTCTTACATTAAAGTAATCAAAAGGGTGTTTTCGCCTTAAAATTAATAGTGTAACTTTATAAAACGATCTACGAAGGTTTTAGTAAAACTATTGTTAAACTGGGTATTTGTAAAACAAATGAGTGCATTGATCGTTAATTGGTATTGAAAGGCATATTATTTGAATTGAATAAATTATACTCTAAAATCAAAAGACTTCTTATATGAAATTCAAACAAGTGGCGGCTATAATGTTTATTAGCGCTTCTACAGCTGTTGGAAGTGTTTGGACTTATAACCGTATAGTAGATAAAGAAACTTATCGCTACGAAAGTGGAAGTACGAACACTTCGAAGGCTCAAAAAGTGCCTTTTAACTACACCGGCTTTATTGATGGCGTAACCGGGACCACAAATACACTGGTTGATTTTACGCAGGCTGCGAGCGCAACAATTCCTGCAACTGTTCATATTAAAACTAAAATAACTGCTAAGGCTAGTAATAACCTGCCAAGAAGAAGTCCTTTTTCTGATCTCTTTGGTGAAGGCTGGGACGATATGTTTGGCGACCGTTCGCGTTCAATGCCACAGCAGGCTTCCGGTTCAGGAGTTGTTATTAGTGAAGACGGGTATATAGTTACCAATAACCATGTAGTAGATGGCGCTGACGATATCACTGTTACATTAAGCAACAGAAGGTCATTTAAAGCAAAGATGATTGGGGTTGATCCCAGCAGCGATCTCGCTATATTGAAGATTGAAGCAAAAGGATTACCATTTCTTTTATACGGAAATTCCGACGAGGTAAAAGTTGGACAGTGGGTTTTGGCAATTGGATACCCGCTAAACCTGGAAACAACCGTTACGGCGGGCATCGTTAGCGCAAAGGGAAGAACACTTGAAATAAACCGCCGCAAAAGCGAAACTCCGATTGAATCTTTCATTCAAACAGATGCGGCAGTAAATCCGGGAAATAGCGGTGGGCCGCTTGTAAGTATCGATGGTAAGCTGATTGGGATAAATTCTGCCATTGCCTCCCCCACTGGTTCTTACGCGGGTTATTCATTTACTATTCCTGTGAATATTGTTAGAAAGGTAATGGCCGACCTGGTTAAGTTTGGCACGGTTCAAAGAGCTTACCTGGGTATAAAATATGCGCCTGAAAATATTTCCGAAGAAAATAAAAAGGAGCAGGGAATACAGGATGGAGAAGGCGTATATGTACTGGAAACTATTGAAGAAGGTGCAGCCAAAGCTGCCGGAATTAAAAAAGGAGATTTTATTACCAAGATAAATGGCGTGCCGGTTTATACTGGTGCCGATATGGTAGGACAAGTTGCCACCTTCCGCCCTGGCGACAAGGCTACCATTAGTTACTTCAGGGACGGTAAGGAATATAATACCAATCTTGTTTTCAAAAACTTTTCGAATAATACGGATGTAGTCAAAAACTCCGTGATGGATAAATTAGGTGCAACATTCGAAAGCTTGCCAAAGAGTGACGCAGTTGACATGGGAGTTAAGGGTGGAGTAAAAGTAAAGGAGATCAAAGAAAAGGGTGCATTTAACAGAACCAGGATGGAAACAGGATATGTTATCACCAAAGTAAATGGCAAAGAAGTGCTAAACCTGGAAGAGTTCAGGAAGGAAGTGGAAAAATCGTCCAATGAAATTAAGCTGGAAGGTTTGTATCCGGGTTTTGAAGGTGTGTTCCCTTACAAGATAAAAACAGATTCAGAATAAATCAAAACATTACTTTCTATAAAAAGGCCAGGGTTACAACCTGGCCTTTTTATTACGATTTTTCCGATTGACCTCTTTAAGATCGTTTATATATTATTGTTGTAATGCATCCACAAAATTCATTTCTCAAAATGAACATTCCCGATTCGGCTACATCTTCTCATAAACTTCATAATTCCACGCCTGTATGTTAAACCGGCTACTTTCAGATAATTCTTTTTCATCTCCATTAAATATGTTTCTGAAGCGGCCGCTAAGATTCATATTCAACGAAATAGAAATTTTTTCTTCATGAGACAAATTCAATATTACAAAAACTTCATCATCACCGTTTTTTCTTATAAATGAAAATATACACCAGTCTTGATTTCCAGACAAACGATGTATTTCTGTTTCATTTACCTGTAACGCCGGATTAGATTTTCTTAATGAAAGCAGCTTTTTAAAAAAGTCGTGCAACTCGTATTGACCATTCCATTCAATAGTGTCTTTATCAAAAAATTTAAGTCTTTTCTTATTAGGCATTTCCTGCCCACTATAGATTAAGGGGATGCCATTCCAGGTACAACACAAAACAGAAAGCGCCAGGGCAGCGCTTCCCAGGCGTTCATACTCGCTGCCACTATGAGAATTTTCATCATGATTGGTAGTAAAGAAAGCATGCATCGCCTTCGGCGGAAACATCGAATGATAATATTGAAGCACGTGGGCAAGGCCTTCTATCCCAGTCTCCTTTCGCCAAAAGGCTTCCATACAGTGTAGAAATTTCCAGGTATAGGTTACATCAAAAACTTCGTGATAAGCTACGTCCTCACACTCGGCGAGCCAGAATAATTTCTTGATTTTATCCAGTTCTGATCTTACCATTTTCCAGAATGAGAGGGGAACCAGCATAGCCATATCGCATCGAAACCCGTCTATATCACATTCCTGAATCCAGAACTTCATTTCGTTCAGCATGGTTTCATGCAATTCAGGTAAATCATAATTGAGGTCAATAACATCAGACCAACCATGGGCATCATAGAAATTTCCATCATGGTTCAGGCGATAAAACTCCGGGTGCTCCCAGGTCCACCGGTGATCCCAGCCGGTATGATTGGCTACCCAGTCAATGATAACTTTAAATTGCAGGTTGTGTGCCGTAGCTACTAACTGTTTAAAGTCATCTATACTTCCAAATTCAGGATTAGTGGTGGTATAATCGGCGCATGCATAATAACTGCCTAATGTACCTAACCGCTTTTCTTTGCTGATGGGTGTAATGGGCATAAACCAAAGTATTTCAATGCCCATGTCTTTTAATCTTGGTAACTCCTTCTCAAACTCCTGGAAAGTACCTTCTTGCGTATACTGCCGCAGGTTCACTTCATAAATATTGGTGTTCTTACTCCAGCTAACCGGTATAAATTGATCATTCATGTTTTTAAATTCTGTTGGTGAAATTAAGGCATTTTGGTTACGGAGGCATTAGACACTCCGAAACACAAAGGAAGATTAACCACAAAGGCACTAAGGAAAACGGAGGAATTTTACTTAATCGGGCAATTATGTCTTCGAGTTCCTTTGTGCCTTCATGCCTTGTGCGTTGATGCCTTTTTGGCCTCCCTGGCCTTCTTTCGAAGTTCCTTTGTACCTTTGCCGGCGATCGTTATACAATGAAAACATTTAATATTCCCATCATATATCGTAGTCCTCTTATCAACGCTATTAAAAATAAGCGCAAACAAGAAGACAAATTAAAAAAAGATTACACTCCTACCCTGCTGGATTTTGGTTCCTTACATATTTACCTGGCCCGCCATTTTGGTTTCTGCTATGGTGTGGAAAATGCTATTGAAATATCCTTTCGTACTTTGGATGAAAATCCAGGCAAAAGAATTTTCTTATTAAGTGAGATGATTCATAATCCACACGTGAATGCCGACCTGCAACAAAGAGGTTTACAGTTTTTGCAGGATACACATGGCAACCAGCTCATTCCTTTTTCAGTGTTGCAACCAGACGATATCGTTATCATTCCCGCATTTGGAACTACCCTGGCTATAGAAAAAAAATTAAATGACATAGGCATTCAAACCGCCCAGTACAATACTACCTGTCCATTTGTTGAAAAGGTGTGGAACCGTTCAGAACAAATTGCAAAAAAAAACTATACAGTAATTGTTCATGGCAAACCAGACCATGAAGAAACAAGGGCAACATTTTCGCATGCCTCTCATCACACTCCCACGCTCGTGTTGAATAACATGCTCGAAGCGCAGGAATTAGCAGAATATATTAATAACGAAAAGCCTGCCGGCCTTTTCGAAATTGATTTCAAAGGCCAGTATAGCGAAGGTTTTGATATGGAAAAAGACCTGGAACGTATAGGTGTCGTTAACCAGACTACCATGCTTGCCAGCGATACGCAAGCCATTGCCGATTTCCTTAAACAAACTATGATCAAAAAATATAATCTTACGCCAGCTACTGTGGGTGAGCGTTTCGCTGATACGCGCGATACTTTATGTTATGCAACGAACGATAACCAGACTGCGGTAAACGGTATGCTGGACGCACCAGCCGATCTTGCCATCGTAGTGGGCGGATATAATTCTTCCAATACCTCGCACCTGGTGGAATTATGTGAAGAAAAACTTCCTGCCTTTTTTATTAACTCTGAAGAAAAAATACTTTCCGCCAAAGAAATACTTCACTTTAACTTTCACACAAAACAAGAATTGCTTACGGCTAACTTTATTCCTGATTCCCGGCCAGTTAAAATTTTACTTACCAGCGGGGCTTCATGCCCAGACGCCATGGTGGAAAATATTATTCGCAAATTAGCAGGCTTCTTCAATGCTGAAGAAAAAATGGAAGAGTTAATCGTTTCTTTTTCGTAACAGCGAATAGATAATAAACTCATTAGCCGTTTAAGGATAGGTTATTGATTGATTGTAAAGTTTAACAGTAAGCAATTAAACCAGATTTTCCAAAGCGGGTCATATCCACACTTAATAAAACAACGTAAACTTTATGAAAAAGATATTCGCTATCACATTATTCATTGCAGGCTTTGCCTTTGTATCCCAGGCGCAACAGGCGCCATCCACAAAAACGGAAACCAAAAAAGAAGAGCACAAGAAACGGGTTGCTGATTTACATCTTACTAAAGACCAGAAAGCGCAGTTGAAAGATGTTAACAAGGAATTTAAAGATAAAGCACGCGCAATTAAAGACAATCAAAGCCTGAGCAAACAGCAAAAGAAAGAACAGTTTACAACATTGCATAAAGAAAGAATGGATAAGATGAATACATTTCTTACTCCTGAACAGCAGGCAAAATTAAATGAAGAGAAGAAAGAAGAAAAGCATAGAAGGAGCTAACGGTGAGGGGTATCCTGGGAAGGCATACTATTTTGTATGCACTGTGATTCATTTGATTGAATGATTGGCGTGATTTTTTGCGTGAATTGTGGTAAATGGAGAAAGTAAGTAATTATAAAACCAGGGCGATAAAAGCATCAACTTAGTCACAACTAGCAGGGGAACTTTACTGGCTATCATTTCCGATTTTATTTATAGCCTTCTGCAATAATTCATTTAACCCATTTGGATCTTCCAGCATCGGAAAATGACAGGTACCCTTCATATGAAAAACTTCATGGCCATGACCTGCGTATTTTGTAAGAAGCTCGTCATTTGTTGGCATATAATCAACATTAACAAGATATAATTTGAACCTTAACTGTGGCAATAATCTTTTTTCCGTTGCGTACATTTCGAAGACTTCAGGTGTAATTTCAATACTCATTGGTTTATAAGCATTCCGGTAATCTTTTATAATCCGATTGGTGATGGATGCCGGCGTTTTATTAGTCAGCAATACCATCCGTGCATATTTTTCATTGGTAGCAGAAAAATTAGCTATCAAACTCTCCTGGGTGGTGAGTGCCTGCTGCGGAGACTGGGAAGGCAAAGCTGTTGCTGCATTTTTGAAATAATCAATTCCGATAAAGCCAACAATTGGTTTTGAATAAGAAGTTGCCGCTATAAGATTAATGCCTGCTCCCAAAGAATGACCTATAAGAATTACATTTTCCAAATCCAGCTCTTTTATAACCTCTATCACATCCTCAGCAAACCCCTTAACCGACCAGTCTGTACGTTCTTTACCCGATTTACCATGACCCGGAAGATCAAAAGTAACAACCGTATAATGCTTACTGAAATAATCAACCTGTTTTTTCCAGTAAGTCTGGTCATTGTACGAGCCATGCACAAATAGCAGGGTGGTATCTCCATTACCTGTAACCTGGCAATTGATAATAGCATGATCTCTTTTAATTTCTTTCATTTTACCCCTGTTTCGGCAGTTGTAAAATTGCGTCAAAAATAAAATAACAACAGCGAATGTAAATAGCTTCATTGTTACAATTTAAGATTATAATTACAATTGCTCTGAGCTGCTAGCTATATCAGTTTAAAATTATCCAGGAATTTCGTATTGAAATCACCACTGCGGAAGCGTTCATCTTTCATCAACTGCAAATGAAAAGGAATGGTGGTTTTCACCCCTTCGATTATATATTCAGATAAAGCCCGGTGCATAGTACTTATAGCTTCGCTGCGTGTTCTTGCAACTGCAATAATTTTTGAGATCAGGGAATCGTAGTAAGGAGGAATAGAGTAACCGGCGTACACATGCGAATCTACCCGGATACCGTGGCCACCTGGTTGATGTAACACGGTTATTCTGCCCGGGCTCGGCCGGAAATCGTTATAGGGATCTTCGGCATTGATGCGGCACTCAATGGCATGCATCTGCGGTTCATAATTTAACCCGGAGATTGGATCGCCGGCAGCAATTTTAATTTGTTCTTTTATCAGGTCGTAATTAACCACCTCCTCCGTAACACAATGTTCAACCTGGATACGGGTATTCATTTCCATGAAATAGAAATTGCGGTGCTTATCCACCAGGAACTCGATGGTACCTACACTTTCATAATTTATGGCGGAGGCGGCTTTGATAGCGGCTTCACCCATTTTATACCTGAGTTCCTGTGTCATGAAAGGAGACGGAGATTCTTCTACCAGTTTTTGATGCCGGCGTTGAATAGAACAATCTCTCTCACTCAGGTGGCATACTTTTCCATACTGGTCACCGGCCACCTGTATTTCAATATGGCGTGGTTCTTCCACGAACTTCTCCATATATATTCCATCATTTTTAAAAGATGCCGCTGCTTCCTGTTTAGCGTTCATGAAGGCTTTTTCGATCTCGCTGTCTTCCCAAACAACTCTCATTCCTTTTCCACCTCCGCCGGCTGTAGCTTTCATAATCACCGGGTAGCCGATTTCCCTGGCAAGGCGTTTCGCTTCCGCCACAGATTCCAACAGGCCCTCTCCTCCCGGCACCACCGGTACACCTGCTTTGATCATAGTTTCCTTGGCCGTAATTTTATCACCCATGGCATTGATCATAGCAGGAGTGGGCCCTATAAACTTGATATTATGTTCACCGCATATTTCGGCAAATTTTGCATTTTCCGCTAAAAATCCATATCCCGGATGAATACCATCGGCATTGGTTATCTCCGCCGCGGCCATGATATGGGGGATATTCAGGTATGAATCGGAACTGGCAGGTTTTCCTATACAAACCGCTTCATCAGAAAATTTTACGTGCAGGCTATCTTTGTCAGCAGTTGAATAAACGGCAATCGTTTTAATGCCCATTTCGCGACAGGTTCTTATTACACGTAACGCTATCTCTCCCCTGTTAGCAATTAATATTTTTTTGAACATGGTTTGAATTTGAAATTTAAAATGCTGTGTTCGCGAAATATCGCGGTAAAAAAAAAGTCAACTTAAAGATTCGGAATTGATTGCCATCATTTTCGAATTTTCAATTGACTGATTCCCAAATTAATTAATTATGCGGGATCCACCAAAAACAGCGGCTGATCATACTCAACCGGGGACGCATCATCGACGAGAACCTTTACTATTTTCCCCTTTATTTCACTTTCAATTTCGTTAAATAATTTCATTGCTTCAATAATACACACCACTTTTCCTGGAGTAACCTCGTCTCCGACAATCACAAAAAAAGGCACCTCGGGCGATGGGCTCCGGTAAAAAGTGCCAATCATTGGACTTTTTATGGTTATCAATGTAGACGGTGAGGGCTCAGGAGGCAATTTCGGCTTGTCTCCTGACGCCGCAGCCGGTAAAGCGGGTGCCGTTTGGGCAGCAGGCTGCATGTAAACGGGTGCCTGGCTGGTAACAATTTGCTGCGGAGCGTCTTGCTTTTGTTTTATACTAACCTTAAATCCCTTCTCTTCAATAGTTACTTCGCCAATATTGGATTTGTTGATCATGCGGATCAACTCTTGTATTTGCTTGAAATCCATAATAATCAATTTTCCGTTACTAATGGACGGCTAAGATATGAATTCCAATCATAAAACCTACATATCAATGCCAATATCCAAATTGAAAAAATTGACAAAGGATAAATTCATTGTCAATGTGGGCAGATCGAATCATTGGGGTATTAAATCCCTTCCATTATTCTTTCACTCTTTCCACGTAATCACCGGTTTTTGTATTCACCCGGATAAGTTCCCCCTCATTAACAAATAAAGGCACCATTACGGTGGCACCGGTTTCTACAGTTGCAGGTTTTAAAGTGCGGGTAGCCGTATCTCCTTTCATACCCGGCTCGCTATACGTTACTAATACCACGATTTTGTCAGGTAGTTCTACACTCATAGGCAAGTCTGTTTCCGTATTAATTAACACCATTACTTCCTGGCCGTCTCTTAAAAACTGCGGTGCATCTATCATTGTTTCAGCCAGCAAAATTTGTTCAAAGGTTTCATTATCCATGAAATTGTACCCGCTGTCATCTTTATATAAGAACTGGTAAGGTTTCTTCTCCACCCGAACCGGGAAGACGGTATCGCCACTGTTCCAGGTATGTTCAATAGACCTGTTATTATCTACTCCTTTTAACTTTGCCCAGATTTTTGCTCCGGCCCTGGCTGTTTTATTTTGACCAAATTCCACCACTGAATATAAACTGCCTTCCAGTTTAAGTATCAGGCCGCGGCTCATATCTGCTGTAGTTGCCATAAATTAATTTTTTAGAGAGCGGCAAGTTAGTGGTTAATTGTTAATTGTTAATGGTTAATTCTACTTTGACAAGTCAAACAGGATTTTTGTTATCGGTTGAAGGTATTAGGCATATTCAAATTTACAATACCGGAGCGGTAATCTACTCTATAGAACTACTTGCGAATAGATAA
>JBDSBP010000228.1:0-8850 GCA_039921525.1 Chitinophagaceae bacterium
ATCGTAAAAAATTTGTGTTCCCCCAAAACGGAATCTGAAACCATGAAACACACGCCCAGCAAGAAACTGTAGGGCCTACGTTGCAAGTTGGGTTAAGTTCGATGGGCCAACGTTAGCAGAGAGCAACTACCTTTTCACGATTGACCGTTTATCTTTTTATAGGAATAAGCCCTGTTGTTTATCAACACTTCGTGAAAATATTCATAAAATAAAGTATTTGTCATTCTTAAAGATTCAAAAATAGTTGCTTGGGCAAAATCTGAAAACGATTGCCCGCTGATCCTTTTGACAGCTTCAGCCAGCGGCATATAACCGGTGTTGCAGTAGCCAAAAGAAGTTCCGGTTTTGAAATTGAGTTCTTTTTGTCTTGACGTTATTTTTAAAACCTGCTCAGTTGTTACCAGGCCCTCCATTTGCCAACCTTCCAATGCAAGTATGGCCGCCTGGTCTCTTATACCACTGGTATGAGCTAGTAAATGTTTATTCTTATCGGTTTATCATATTGAGGAAGTTCCGGATATATTTTCTGATATCATCTTCAAATGAAATTTTCCCCTGCTTTTCTAACAGGAAAACGGCGAAAGCAGTAAACTGTTTGGAAACCGAAGCGATATTAAAAACTGTTTGGGGCGTTATGGGGACCTGGTATTCCAGGTTGTCCATCCCATACCCTTTTTGAAAGCTGATCTTTCCGTCTTTTACAACAACAACTGCCACTCCTGGTTTTTCCAAGCTGTATTCTGCAAACAAACTGTCGATCTTTTTTCAATAGACTGGCCTGGAGATTGGGCAATTAAAATACAAGATAATAATGAAAGAACAATTATTAAAATTGATTTGATAATGGTAGTCATTTTCAGTGTGATTTATTAAATTTCGCACAACGTTCGAGAATTTACGAAGGCAGGGATAAAATAATTTCAACAATTAATTGCTTTCATCAGACATTGCTTTGCCTGTTTTTCCCAAATCCTGTTTGGATTTCCAACAACATGGAAAAATATATCCTAATTTGTTTTTGCCCGAAATAGTTTTTCTACAATTCTTAAATAGGTTTCGGTTGGAGTATTCCTGCCGTAATCATCATAGTTTGTTTTATGTGCGATCACCAAATCCAGAGCTGGCAAAACGGTTATAAATTGCCCGAATGCGCCTGATGCAGTATATCCACCCTTATAAAATTTATTCTTTACATGGTTGTCCCATATCCACCACAGATAACCATAACTGAAATCGAAATAGTTTGTATGATTACTGACTGTTTCTTCATATGAGGTAACCGGTGTGGTAATCAGCTTAACCCAGTCGGAAGACAGGATAGTCTTTTCTCTCCACTGACCCTTGCGTAACATCAGGTATCCAATCCTTGCCATGTCACGTGTAGAAAACCATAAATGATAGGCCATATACTTTGAAAGTGTGCTGTCGCCCGTTTTATGCTGTATGCTCCTGTTCCAGTCCTGGAACATCAGAGGCTTCGTCAGGATTGAATCTGTAATATCATAAATATTCAAGCCGGTTTCTTTTTCAAGAATATATCCCGCAACATTAAAATCCCAGTTATTGTACAGAAAAAAACTTCCTGGCTCAACACTTCCTCTTGCTGGAGCCATAGCAGTAGCGTCTCCCGGGTTACTGGCCGGATGGTAAACGCCAGATCGTGCGGTTAATAAATCGCGGATAGTTGCCATTTTTTCTATTGGCAAAAGACCTCCGATATCATCCATCCCAAGTTCTTTGAGTGTTTTGTCAAGTAGGATCTTCTTTTTTTCGACAAAGGCTCCGTAAAGCATGGATAGTATGCTTTTTCTACAGGAGGCTATATAACTGTTGTCACTTATATTCCCATACTCAAATAAGATTTTCCCATTATAAATGACTAGCATGCCTGTAGTGTTGGAACTGGCAATAATATATTTTCTTAATTTAGATAACTTACTGGCATTCCATTCTTTCATTTCCTTGTCAGAGATATGATCCCATTCTTTGGCAGGGTATAGTATTTCCGATTGCTGAGCGGAACATGCATAAAATTTAAGTAACAACATCAAAATAATAAAGCATCGGTTTTCCATATCAGCTTATTTGAATTAAATGTTTCAGATATTCAATTATAAACCCAATTCTAAGTGAAAATAATTTATGCTTTGCGATAGTTTGAACAGGATATGTAGCAATAGCCGCAGATGGTGCCCTGGTTATAAAAGATTTTCTTATTTAGCTTTTTTTATTAACTCATCTCCTATATCCACTGACTTACTTATGATATCCATAATGAGGGCCATGCCGTTATCGTTGTTGGTAAAAATAACCAAACCTCGTTTTGATTTTGGAAGCAGAAGAATCAAAGTCCTTACACCCGGGTCGCTGCCGCTATGGACAAGGGCAAATTCCCCATTATTTTAATCTTTAAAAACTTCCCAGCCAAGTCCGAATTTTGAATTTTGCTCCTTTGCCTGTAGACTTATCATATCCTTCCAGATTTTATAAGTTAAGCCTTTTCTTTTTAAAACATTCATTCCAAAAACCGTATAATCATTAATAGTAGTCATTAACAAATCTGCGGCACTCAATTCTTTATTTTTTCTGATTTCATAAGGAACTCCATCCCGGTTATGCGCTACTGCGTATCTTTCTTCAATCAAACTATCATCCCAAAAAAACCGGGTTTCACTCATGCCATCAGGAGTAAAGAGATAGTTGTTTACTAACTTTTTCAGGGGCATATTAAATTTTGCTTCCAATGCTTTTTTAAGATATTCCAGACCTTCCCCCGAATATTGGGTTTTAGTTCCGGGTTCAAAATCGAATGTAAGTTTTCCGGTTGGGTGAAGCCACCGCCAGTTTACAAAACCGGTTTGATGTGCTATCACATGACGTGTAGTTAATAATTTATTCCGTGTATCATTTTTTACATCTGGATCAATCCAGTAAAGATATAGCGGTTCATCCAGCGACCAAAGCCCTTTACTGACCAGCCGGAGGGTTGTCATTTCTACAATTGGTTTTGTCAGAGAAGCAACCTGGAAAATAGTATTTGACGGTGCCGGCACTCCTGACTTTAGATCACCTAATACTTTTGTTTCTTTTATTTTACCTTTTTCAATAACTCCAATTCCTAATGCCAATACTTTATGCTTTTGCATAAATCCGGTTAATGTACTGTCATTTGGTAAATTGATTTTTCGCAATTGGGCGAACGCCAAAGAAGCTGATACTCCTAAACCTAAAATAATAAGATATATTTTTTTCATTTTCCCTTACATTAATATTTTTTTAGCCCGCCCAATAACGATCAAAAATAAAACCTTGCGGAAGTGATTTCTTCTCAAAAAATATTTTGATAGTAGTTTTATAATAAAATAGGAGTACTATTTACTTGAATAATAAAATGAGAGTGTTATTTATCCTTTTTGCTGGCAGGTAAGATATTCTTTTGGGGAAAGACCAACAATGTTTTTGAAGATTCTATAAAAGCTTGCCTCCGAATTAAATCCACATTCATAGGCGATGCCCAGTAATGAAAGCTGACTTGAATGGGGATCATTCAATCTTAATTTTACTTCCTTAACCCTGTATTCATTTATAAGATTCCGGAAATTTTTCTTTAACTCAAAATTAATCACTGTAGACGTAACTACCGGGCTGAGTTTTAGTTTTTGCGCCAGGGTTTGCAGACTTAATTCCGGGTCGAGATATAATCTTTCTTCTGACATTAACTTCAGAATGGCTTCACCGGCTGCTTTGTATTTTAGGTCTGTTGACCGATCCTCTTTCCTGATGGTTACTGTCTGTTCCGCTTCCGGTAATAATCCTGTTTTATCAGACTCTCTTTTCCCCCTTATCCTAGCCGGTGAGGAAGCCTGTTTTTGCTGATTCTGTAACAAACTGAAAAGCTGGTTATCAGACACCTGGTAGCCTCTGAATCCCAGGTAATAAATCAGGATTGCCATATAAATGAAGAGAGTCTGCCAGTGAAAAAAATGATTCACGCTGTATCCTGTGCTATAATCAAGCACTATGTTAACAGTAAGCATTAAAAAAAATATTCCAAAAAGAATAATGATATTCCTGACCCATTCGTAGGTGGGAAAAAGTGTATTGGACGTACTATTATAAAGCCATTTCCTGTAGCGGAGAATGAACTTAAGACCTCCAAACCAGTATACCACCGCCGAACAAACGGATAAAAAATCTTCCGTCCCTTTTACCTAGTTAAATAAAAAATGGTTAGCAATATTATCCTTGACATCCAGGTTAGTATGCGGAAAAACGGATATATAGATAAACAATGAATAGATAAGCGAAACAGTAAAAGGGATGAAATGAATCAGTTGCTTTTTATGGAAATGAAATGCGGGGGATGTTAATGAGTTTAAGTAAAGAAAGATCAAAGGCTGGACAGCAAGATCAAAAGGCAAAGGGAAATACCGGAAAAAAGCCGATTGCCATAATCCGGACACAAAAATAATCATCTTTAAACAGATGAAATTAAAAACTGAGAGAACAACTGAAAGCAATATCTTATCAGGTTCTTTCCTTTTCCGGATCCAAATTATTACTGAAATGATAAATCCATGGGTGAGCCCTATGATAAGAAGAACTTCAAATAGAGAAAAAGTTATATCCAAAGTCGGGCATTTTAATATGAGAAACAATTGGCAGTTTGAAAAGCTAAGTCTTTCTTCTGCAAAATATGAATTCAAAATAATGGGTTACACTATTATAATTACCATGCATATTTGTTTAGAAATGTCTCGATAGAGCTGCCACCAACGATAAAGAATTAATAAGTTGGGGCAAAGTATATTCA
This sequence comes from Chitinophagaceae bacterium, assembly GCA_039921525.1. Classification (GTDB taxonomy): domain Bacteria; phylum Bacteroidota; class Bacteroidia; order Chitinophagales; family Chitinophagaceae; genus JADCRZ01. Next base: position 4,814 of record JBDSBP010000228.1, read on the forward strand.
TCCACCCAGCTAACGACTGTTAAGTATTGATCTTATATTCAAATATATTCCAAAAGTTCAATATTATTTCGTCCGCCGGAACTATTGTTAAATAAATATGATGCTCAAACACTGGTTACGTCGGCCCTGATTTTTTTATGCACTGTTATGGGCGGCCGTAGACAAGATGTGATAATATGATCCATCCCGACCCGGTGACGTACAATATTTAGTATTGAAGATCATAGCAATACCGAAAAGCTGCATCGTCTAGATTCCAAAATTGACACCTGGAATATTAAGCGCTAATTTACCAGGACTTAGTAGTGTTATAAGTTAATTCATATTCCCCCAAAATTTAGATGCTCTATTAAATAGTAGTCTTTTAGCTAACCGGCTAAATATTAGAGGCTAAGCTTTTTTGTCCCACTTGAAAGGCATATCAATGCCAGACTAAAGATCTCAATTATTTTATGAAATTTCTTTTAGCACGTCTGAAAAATTACTTTGTCCCCAGTGTTCCAGATACCTGCCGTCTTTTAGTTTGATAATGTCAATGACATTGATTTCAACTTTTTTATTGCTTGGCGCAATACCGAAAATGTCGCCTGTGTGAGTTGCAGTAATTTTCTTTCTTGTAGTTACCAAATCGTTTTCTGCAACTTGTGTTAAAATTTCAACTTTTAAATCAGGAAACCCTTTTCTTAAAACTTCATTTAAGAAGAAATGAAAACTTTCCACACCATTCGGCATACCTGCTGGTGCTGAATGATTGATAACGTCGCTTGCTAATAATGCTGAGAATGATTCGGTTAAACCTTGCTCAATACATTCCTTGTTGAAACGAATTACAATTGCTTTGTTATTTTCTGTTGTAGTTTGCATCTTTTTTTGATTTTTAAATTAAGATGCCAAACTACTTTATTTTAAAAGCTGGTGTTAAGGCTGTTCGTTCAATATATGTTGCTGAGAGTCCAAATGCATTGTTTGAAACTCTTTCGGAGTAGTTCCAAAGATTTGTTTGAAAGATTGGCTAAAACTCGAATGGTTTTCATATCCTAATTTGTAAAATACCTCACTCGGTTTTTCTTTATTATAAATAAGCAACTCTTTTGCCAGTTCCATTCTTTTTTGAAGTAACCATTTATTTGGAGAACTGTCATAAATTTTCAAAAACCGTCTTTTGAAAGTAGATAGACTTATGTTGCAAAGAAACGCCATATCCTCGATGCTAATATTTGTGGTGATGTTATTTTCAACAACTTTTCTTATTTCTAAATCATTTAACTCGGAATTTTTAAGCGATTGAAAAGCTAAAATTTTAGTTGGGTAATTTTCAAGTAGATATAACATCAGCTCATCAAATTTTATCACCTTCATTTCTGAGGAAATTTGAATCTTCGATTCAAAAAGTAAACCTAAAGAGGTAATATAATTTTCTATAAATCCGTCTTTATTAAAAGTAAGGAATGGTTCTTTGGAAATTATCTGTCCTTTGGTAAGCAGGTTTATTCTGACTTGATATTTCAATAAAAAATCTGTCAAAATTTTATTATCGAAAAAAATTAAAATAGTTTTAAATGGTTTTTTATCGGACAATTTCATGGAAACCAGGCAATTTCCAGTAGAAAGAAAATGAATTTCGTTGTCAGATATTTCAATTTTCTTTTCGGCAAACCGCATTGTCTTTTCCCCGGAAATCACAAGACTTATGGCATTTTTCGCTAATATATTTTTCCCATAAAAGGTTTCTGACGGGGCGGAATAATTATAGAAAATCAAATCGTTTGATTCGCCGGTTGTCTCAAAATTTACGTCGTCAGGTAATGTGAAAATGCCCATATTTAAATCTGTCTTTTTGTTTGCAATTTTGGTAATATAGCTTTGCCGCTAACGTTAAGGGCGCGCCGAAGTGGGGGAATTAGAATAGTGTCCACCTGGCTAATTAAAGTTAAATTTATACATAAAAATTGATGATTTCCATTTAGCTAAAGTAGTAAGGTTAATCTGGATATGAAGTTAAATTGAATAATTGAAAGTTGAAACAGAACTTCCGCTCGCTCCTATTTTGGCAAGCACAATGTTCAAACAACACCGGCGGTTGGCGCCACAGCCAATAACCGACCTAAATCTTAAATCGTTGGCTTTAAGATATGTGACTGATAATGTTAGCGGCGCACCTGCTTACTGTTCGTAACCAATGGGATGCTAAAACTGCTTAAGTAGGCCACAATTTATATGCTGCGGAAGAATATTTAAATCCTTCTCCAGGTGTGAATAAACCACTTTTACCAAACTTGTATTTTATTAAACCACCTGTTGTAATGGCAAATGGATCTGATTTAAGGAATTTGATTTTCTCTATTTGTTTAAGATAGCATGTAATTTACTATTGCTTCAGCATGTATTTTAGTGGTGTCAAAAATTGGAAATGAAAAATCAGCCTGGCTTATTAACATTGGGATTTCAGTACAACCTAATATTAGTCCTTCTGCTCCACGATTTACCAATTCATTTGCAATAACAATATAATTTTGCTTTGTTGTATTATTTATTATACCTCTTCCTAATTCTTCTTTTACTGTGTATTGAACATAATCTCTTGTTTCTTTTTTCTCTGGAACTAAAACAATTAATCCATTTTCTTCTAACTTATTTCTATAGAAATCCATTTCCATAGTAAATTTTGTGCCTAAAAGTCCTACCGTTTTTATTCCATGTTGTCTAATCCTTTTGGCAGTTTGTGTTCCTATGTGAATGAATGGTAATCCTATTTCTGTTTGCAATTTATCTGCATATAGATGAGCGGTGTTAGCACACAAAGCAATAGCTACTACACCACTTTTCTTTAAGCTATTACAAGCTCGATAAAGTAGGTCATAGGTATTTTCCCAGGTTTTATCCTGTATATCTCCAAAATTTAAAGAGTATATTATACATTCTGCAAAATTTAGTCCGCCTAACTTTTCATTAATGCCTTCATTAATAAATTTGTAATAATCTATCGTTGAAATCCAACTTATACCGCCTACTAATCCTATTTTTTTCATTCTATAATTTGTTTTGTTGAAATTTTATATTGGCAATCCTTTTTAACGTTTCTATTAAAGTAGAACAGTTTTACAATGTTGGCAACAAAGCGCTCGCTTTTGGCGCCATGTACCGACCTGAGGAGCTCCCTTTCCTGGAAGGCAAGGAATGTCTTACCACGTATTTTGTCATTGAAATTCTAGCTGCATTTTTATATTCCTTGTCTGGATTATACAATAGTAATTCGGTTTCAAATTTAGTTCTCTTATCTTTTTAAACCAAGCTAACTTTAAATATGGCATGTTGCCTTAATGGAATCATATTTTCTAAATTTATTTCTATTTGTTTCAAATAGTTTATGCTTTGTTATCTTGTCAATTTTTGCTTCATCTTTGGAGTAAAAAGAATCTTTCAGCATTATAGTCCATGAAAGAATTTTGTTCTTAAAACAAACTTATACACTTTCCGTGCAAGTAATTTAGTATTGCCAGGGTTATTGATTGATAGGCTTACCCAGTGTCTTGATTTTATTCTTCATTTCCGGGGTAATTATTTTGATCAGTTCTACATTTACCACGCCTGTTGGCATCGGTTCCTGTACAATTTTAAATAGCTCGTTGGCAGCTATTGCGTAAGACCGGGTCCTGGCAACCAACGATCCTTCCGGCGCGATCGGATCTATCTGTAGCAAAAATTGAAGTGGTATTATCGCTGTTGCGGATAATTTCAAAAGTACAGAACTGCTGCGGATATTCACGCAGAGAAGGTGTTTCCACTTCCCAAAAACCAAGTTTGGGTTGAGTAATATCAGGTGAGGTTTGTGGTGTTACTGTACTAACGTGCCTGTGACCTGAAATCCAGAGAATCAGATTCGGATAGGTATGCAGTTTAGCTAATAATTCATCTTCGTTCTTATAAGAATCCTTGCTCCAGGTCATGGCCTGGCCAAGTAACGTTGTGGGATCTACCTTTACTTTTATGGGAATATTGGCAGCAATGATCATCAGTTTGTCTTCGGCTTGTGCTTT
>JBDSBP010000229.1:0-13748 GCA_039921525.1 Chitinophagaceae bacterium
GGCCAGCTTAATCGGAAAATTGATAAGAAGAAGATAGATAGAAATGCAGTAAAGAATTTAATACGCCGAACTGACAGCTCGTTATTATTGCTTAAGCCGTGGTCTAAAAAGCGCAAAGATTATTGTCCGGTAGGCAGCATATTCCTGATGGCACTGATCTTCCAGGTCACCTTATCAGACACCGCTATAAAAGTGCTCCACATTTTTCGGATGGTGCCATCTGCATTTTGTATTTCATACCTGCAATCAACAATGGCATTATCGTTATTGAATAGTCGTATTTTATCAACGATGAGTGCTCTGGTTCCAGGACTGGTGGCTGAGCTGACCAACATTCCCTTTACGGATGCGTCTATGCCATTCCTCCATTCACCCGTTGAAACGAGTTGATCAACATCTTTGGTTAAAATATTTTTAAGCAATATAGTATCTCTTTTTTCCCTGGCTTGTGAATATTTCTCTATCAGTGAAGAAAGATCTTTTTTCTGCTTATCAGTTGGCACCAGATTCTGAGCTTGTAAAAATGATATTATTGATATGTTTAAAAGGAGGAATACAAAGATATTTTTCATGATGTAAATATATTTCAAAAATGGCCGGGACAGTGCAAACCTTGTTACACACTTGGATTAGCTCACACATCGACCGGTTTTTTTAACTGGCTTAAAAACTCAATTCCGGCTTCAGTAATTCCAATTATTTCGGTAACAACTCCTATATCTTTTTGAGTGTCGAAAAATACAACCTGGGCGACAGGAAGCGTCAGGCTTTGAATAACCTGGTACCCTTTATTGGTTAGGTCAGCGACCGCACCACTTAATTCGCTTACCGGCACCATGTATGCAATATGTTGCACGCCACCCTGGGGATTTTTTTCAAGATAGTCGCGGAAAATACTTTGTCCCGAAACCGGTTGAATTAATTCAAGAAGCGTCTCACCCGAATAGGCCAAATAAAGGTGGAATGAATAATCGCCAGGCTTTCCATAGTACGTTCCCTCAATATTTTCCGCATGAAGATTTTCCATCTTAACGAAACCGGGTATGCCGATAACCTCACGAAAAAATTTTTCAGCTGACTGAATGTCGTTTACAACCCAGGCAATTTGAGCAAAATGAGATCCTATCGAAGTGATGCCAACATGTTTTTCCATAAATTTATTTTAATAAGTAAAAAGATATTTTATGAATTATAAATCAGAACTCAGACCAGAAAGCGGTAGTGAAGAAGCTAATACGCACCCTTTGTAGGCAGGATTAATCCGACGTTTAAGGTAACATATAAAACGTATCTATTATCGTTTCGCCAGATACATATCAGCATTAAACCTATACACGTAACTCACAACGCTTCCCTTACCTGGAAACCAGTTCACTAAGCGGGTATACATTTAATTTACGATAGCTATTTTTTATTTGCCTATCAAGCGTTCAGGAGATATAAATATCAGGGATGCGATTTCTTTATAAATTAAACCTCTTACCAATAATCCAGGTATTTCCTATTCTTTATCATTGAGTTTACAGTCTTTCAAATCTTAAAGCTTTTTCTGTTGATCCCGGAAATACTTTAGCACCTTGTAAAAAAAGGCTGAATGAAATAATGTTTTCTGAGGGATGATTGAAAATTTTCAAGCTAAAACAAACATAGAAATTTTCTTTTGATAGTTCAAGCATTTGTCACAAAAATTTTTAAAAAAATTTGAACATGAATTTTTCTTTAAATAAATGACACTTCGATCTTTACTCATTGAACCAAGCAACTCCTGAGGATATATCTGCAACTCAATCCCATAATATATTGCTTCCCGGAGAAACTAATAAATGGGCATGTTGATTTATTCCAAAGGCTGGTTCTCTAAAGATAGTCTAGAATCCTTCCGCTGTAGGCGAAACGGTATTCTTATGCAGCTTATTCAGGTCGTGCTGGGTCGTCCATGCCTGGCCACCTGGATTACATAATGCCGATCGACTTCAATGATGATACAATGAAATGGCGGTATATCTGAAGGCGGATAATGAACACGACAAGTGATGCAGATACAAGAATTTGAAGGCATTGATTTTGCAGAATTATTGTACTGTAAAAATTACTGTTGAAATAGCAAAGCGGTTGAAATTTCAACCTCTTTGCTGTTTTTGTATTCTTGAAAAATGTCCGTCGCCGTTACTTCAGGTTAGGATTAAGCGCCACATCCTGGTAGGGAAGCGGAAACCAGTAATCAGATTTTGTAATGGCACCGATAGATTTTAAATCATCAGGATGTTTATTGGCATTGGCTTCTTCCACTTTTTCCAGGCGAACAAGGTCAAACCACCGGGTTCTTTCGCAGGCGAATTCCCAGGCGCGTTCCTGCACCACTTCATCAGCTAGCTGCAAGGCGGTGAGGCCATCGGCAGGAGATAAGGCTTTTGTTCCTGCAGCCCTGCCTCTCAAACGTACCTGGTTAAGCGCATCGTAAGCGAGCTGATCGGGACCACCGGCACCGCGTGACTTTGCTTCGGCATAAATCGTAAGCACATGGGCATAGCGCATCATTACGGAGGGCAGGGAAATGCTGGAGGTCAATATCTCCCCTTTTATATACCATTTCTGGTAATAAGGATGTTTCGTAAGGCTGTTCTGCCAGGGAATTTTTGTTGTGCCCGGTCTGCCGAACTCAGTACGGAAAGTGGCGGTTTTCCTGGGACCAGCCGGGAAGTTATTAAAGAAATTTATTTCAGCGAACATATCATCCCATCCACCTTCTTCCCCCGGCATGGTAGTGTTGCCATATGTTGCATTTGCTGTACCACTTCCTGCTGCGAAACCATTTATCTGGAACACTGATTCAGCGGTGCCATTCACAGCGGGGTCATTATCAAATACCGCGCTGAATGTTGGCAGGAGATCGAATCCATAAAGAGATTTATTATCCATCACTTCTTTGGCCTTTGCTGCAGCGAGATCATACTTGTCAGCTTGTTTTAACGGCCATCCTGCCATGGTTAAATACACGTCTGCCAGGAATGCTTTTGCTGCTCCTTTGCCAGGCCTTCCCCAATCGCGTTTTGCATTGGGTAATAATGTTTCGGCCTGTTTAAAATCTGATACAATCAGTTCATAAACCTGGGCGGGAGTAGATTTTTTTATACTCAACAAAGTGTCAGAATATTCACCCGCCGTTACAAGCGGGATACTTCCATAAAACCTGGTGAGCCAATAATAAGAAAACGCCCTGATAAAATAGGCTTCTCCCGCAATGATATCTATGGTGGCTTTTGTGCCGACTGTCAGGGAGAAATTATTGATCACATTATTGGCGCCCTGGATAGCTTTATAACAACCATTATATACAGCGCCGGAGCGTTGATTTGTTGCCGGTACATTGAACTGGTCAAACTCTCTCCAGTCAGCTTTATTACTACCGGGATGCGTAGTTATATCGTCACCACCTAATACCGCTGCGTTTGCGGAAGGATGAAGAAATCCCCAGGTCCATTGCTGGCCCAGGCCTTTGTAAGCGCCGGTTAACGCGGCTTCCAGGCCGGTTTGTGTAGTCAGAACATCGGTACCATACAAAAGAGCCTTTGTGTCTTCAGCAAGGAAATCTTTTTTACAACCAGCTCCAGTAATGAACGTGGCGGCAAGTAAGAATATTGATATCTTTTTCATTGTATAAATTTAATATTTTAGAAAGACAGGTTTACGCCGACCGTATAGGTTTTAGAATTTGGATAGGCCCCATAATCAATACCGATGGCGGTATCTGTGTTGGCGCCCACGTTGCTGGCTTCAGGATCGATCCCTTTATATTTTGTAATCGTCCATAGATTTGTCGCGCTGCCGAAGACCTTTAGATTAACCTTTTTCTCGCCGGCCCCTAACGGAAGATTGTATGAAACGCTGATGTTTTTCAAACGTATATAGTTTCCATTTTCAAGGAACCTGCTGGACTGTGTATAAGGCTGGTACGTACGACTGAAAGCCGGGATATCTGAAGTTTCATTGCCTGTTCTGTAATATCCCTTGATCTCTGTTAATGTCGGCTGGCGGGCATCCCCTGAGCCGGAGAGCGCAGCCGCCCTGGTATAATTAAGTTTGTCAACGCCGAACACACCCTGGAAAAATACATTTACCGTGAGTGCCTTATAACTTACTGTATTGTTCCATCCCCCGGTTGCTTTTGGAAATGCACGACCGATAATTTGGAAATCATCTGTGGTGATGGCATTATCCCCATTCAGATCCTGGTATTGCGGATCGCCCGGGAAACGTCCCTGCAGAGCCGCTATTGCTGCATCTTTAGGTTTGAATGTGCCCAAATATTTAAGACCCCAATACGAACCAAGCGGTTCACCGGGTATCAGCATGAACTCGTTTGTGGTGGACATACCACCACCAACGCCCGTCCCTGTTCCTAACCTTGGAAGGTCACCCAGGCTCACAACCGTATTTTCAACCGTGGAGATATTGAAATTGCTCGACCATGTTACAGCTCCTTTCTCGATAATTGTTGCGCCGACTGAAAGCTCGAATCCTTTGTTTTCAATTTTCCCCACGTTCCTTGTTTGCGATCCCCCACCTGCATAGCTCGGCAGGGCAACATTCAATAAAAGGTCCGTTGTATTTTTCGTAAAGTAATCTGCTTCTATCCGGAGTCTTCCATTAAAAAATCCCATTTCAAGCCCAACATCATTTTGTGTGGTTGTTTCCCATTTCAGATTCGGGTTGCCCGGATTGCCCTGGTAGATGCCCGAGACAACACCTGCATTATTAAAAGCTACCACCGGTGATGTGTTATATCTTGAAATGGTAGCATACGGGCCGATTGCCTGGCTGCCGGTTTTCCCCCAGCTACCCCTGATTTTCAGGTTGCTGAAGATATTTAATTCTTTAATAAATTCTTCTTCTGACAATCTCCAGCCAACAGCTACAGAAGGAAAAACACTGTACCTGTTCGCGCCTTCAAATTTTGAAGATCCATCCCGTCTCACAGCTGCGGTCAGTAAATATTTATCCTTAAAAGAATAGTTTACCCTGCCCAGGAAAGAAAGCAGTGTCCATTTTTGATAATCCGCTCCCACGACAGAAGCGCCATTGGGTCCTATATTATTATAACCCAGCTGACTTGGAAAGCGTATACTGTTAGCCGTTGCAGAAAAGCTATTGTCTGTAAACTGCTGTGTTTCCACAACCGCTACAGCAGTTATGGTATGGTTCTCATTAAAAGTGCGGTTATAATTCAGGGCATTAGTATTTTGAAGGGTAACCTGTTCAAAAGTGCTTCGTGTTGCACTGGGGTTATTATTAGACACCCGCTGCCCTTCAAGATTTGAGTTGAGCCCGTTAAGGTAGTTTACTGCATACTGCAGATCGAGGGATAATCCTGGAACAGGCAGCTTGTAGTTTACACCCCCGATGGCGTTGAAAGTGCTTCTCACCTGGTCTGAAAGCCGGTCATTTAACAGGTCGAGAGGATTCCTGCTAACAGAACCGGTTACATCTACAAAAGTGGGCAACCCATTGGCACCATAAGCAGGCGTGGTTGGAGCCCAGGATATGGCCTGGACAACCGGTGTATTGCCATTGCCATATAACCCGGTATTGTGATTTCTTAGCCTGGTACCGGCAATGTTTAAACGAATCGATAGTTTGTCGTTAACCTGTGTATTCAGGTTTGCACGTAATATGTACCGTTTAAAATCTGTATTCTTTATGATACCCTTTTGATTCAGATAATTCCCGGAGATCATAAAAGTGGTTTTTTCACTTCCGCCGGACAGCGTGAGTTGCTGTTGCTGGCCAGTGCCATTTCTATAAATAAGGTCCTGCCAGTTCGTGCCACCATTTTTCCGGAATCCCTCAATTTGCGTGGCTGAAAATGGCGGAGTAGTACCTGTACCCAGCGATCTTGCATTTGCAATTTCTGCGAAGTCTGCTGCGGATAATACATCCAGTTTTTTAATCACCCGGGAAGTACTTACCTGTCCTTCGTAAGTAACTTTGAAGGCACGTGTACCTTTTTTTATTGTGATGATAACCACGCCATTGGCACCCCGGCTACCATAGATGGATGTAGAAGCAGCATCTTTCAAAACCTGGATGGATTCAATGTCATTTGGATTCAGGGTATTAAAATCGGCGCCAATATAACCGTCCACTACATAGAGCGGATCATTATTACCTAACACGGAATTTGCGCCTCTTATCCTGATTTTTGCATCTCCACCAGGAGCACCCCCGGCCTGCGTTACCTGCACACCAGCCGCCCTACCTTGTAATACTTCCGAAATTCTTGCAACAGGCTGCTCGTCGAACTCTTTGGTAGAAATAGAAGAGACTGATCCTGTCAGATCTGTTTTTCGCTGGGTTCCATAGCCCACGACTACCACATCCCGCAAAACCTGCTGGTTATCGACTAACTGAACATTGATATTTCCTGTGGCGGTTATCGCAACTTCTTTGGGTTCATGCCCAACAGAAGTAAATAAAATAGTTCCGGTCCTCCCGGTTACGGTCAGGGTATATTTTCCTGAAGCATCGGTGGAGGTTCCGATTGCAGAGCCTTTTAGTTTCACGCTCACCGCCTCCAGCGGTTGGCCATTCGCATCTGTTACCTGGCCGTTAAGCGGAACTGCCTGTTTGGAATCTGATTGCCCATAACCCTGGTAACACAATGCGACACAACAAAAGAGACAACAATAGAAAATGAGGACTTTTCTTTTCATGAATTTGAAATTTGAAGTTAGTGTATATGGAATGTAGAATTTTCAGAACGAAACAAAGCAACTATATTCTTAATAATATAGGTCGCTTCAGGGCATGTGATCCTGGCTTATGTCCAGGGGAGGGATTGATATAATCATTTGTTTAATAAGACGCTGGTTATTTATCCGGGAATTTTTGAAATGGACAGATCAACTGAGGTGATAGTTGAGTTAAAAAAGGCGGATCTAATGTATCTTTTTTCATAGCAATTGCTTGTTATTAGGTTGTAATAATTAGTGTTAAGTTAAGAAGGCTATCAGCTATCAGGAGGAAAGTTGACAGCATTGATCTTCTGATCGCTGATAGCCGAAAGCAAATTCATATGCGATTTCATGTTTAACTTGCACTGGTTTAATAATTTGAAGTTAGATCATTTTAACATATTTGCTATCTTTTAATGGATTATCCACCATGGTATTATTTTAATGTAGTCACTTAAAAATAAATCTAATCATTTCCATTCGTACATCGAAGGGAACTGGCCCTTTTTGAAAAGACCCGGACTGAACATAGTTGGGTTATAGGCGCTGACATAGTCTACGTTTGCCCTTTCAGGAATCTTGTTTTCCATTCCGACAGCCCATAAAGAAGCATTGACCAGCAGCCTGCGAAGGTCTTCGTTTATGAGATCGATGGAGGCGCCCATGGTAGTAGTAAACACTCTTGCAACATTCCCCTTTTCACCGGTGTACGTTTTCGTCCATGCTACCGGCATCACTGACTTTCCAAGATTAACAGGAGATTGCGGTGTCATGCCACTGGTAGATTGCCCGTAGACAAGCGTGGTAGCATCACCGTTAAGGTCTCTCACAGTATATACATCAGTGGGTGCCCAGATGTCTTTTACGCCATTAAGAATAGGATTTTTCTTGTCCAGTTCTATGCCATTGATCAATCCTCTTGTACCTTCCTGGCCATGGCGGCCGTGATGATTAATCCAGGTCTCACCGAGAACTTTTCGGCCAAATCCATCTTGCCAGTCCGTAACGGTGCTTTTATAATCATAATGAGCAAACGCACTGTTTTTATTCCTGGTATAATTAAATGCATGAGTGGCGGTCCTTAGTCCGATAATAGGTTTGCCGGCTCGTATGTACTGGTCAAAATAAACCATTTGTGAGTCCGGAAGTTCCCTGAAACGGGTAAAAAGGATGATTAGATCTGCGGTTTTGAGCTGGTGCAGCCCATTGATGTTGGTCTGGTTCATGGCATCTATCACACCTGTTTTCGGGTCGGTTGCAAAAAGAACCGTACAAGTGAATCCATACCTTTTAGCGAGTATCTGGGCAAGCATCGGCAGTGCTTCTTCTGATCGGTATTCTTCATCGCCACTTATAAGAACAATATTTTTTCCCTGCCCGGGACCGGCGGCTTCGCCATTGTAGGTGACCCAGGTTTTGGATGTTTGCGCTTCAATGGCTATACCTTTAAATGAAAGGAGGATAATCAGCCAAATTATCCGGGAGAACCAACTGCACCTAATTGGTCTATTGAAAATAGTCATTTTACTGGGCGGTAATTTCAGGAATAGAAGATATTGGAATAGATGTTTGAGCATAAACTGTTCTTGTATCCGTCTGGTGAGTTAATAGAAAAAAATGCCGGTCTTTTAAATACTGCTAATCTAAATAAAATAATCACAACCCTGCAAGATTTTATTATTTAATTCGAGCTAGAAGTCTTGAACCACCAGACTATCTGATATCAAGAAGTCAGGAAACTTCCTGTACCGTCTGATTATTCCCATTTCTTTCAATGCCCTCACTTGTAATAGTGTAAGCAAACTTAGTTTATGACTATCCCGCTTTAACGACTTTTCATTTATGCGTTATCAATAGATACTATACGATCAGCAGATAAATTTAAAGAAATTAGACTAGTCTGCGAGGATCGAAGACCTTCCTATTCCCAGATCAGAACTTCCTTTGAAAATATTTAATTTGATTATATTCAATTATATTTTCATCAACCTATTAATACCCATTGTATAGTGTCGGTCTCAGTAAATACAATATGCTTATATAAATCGTTACCAGCATCATTGACTGGTCTCAACACGGTAGTAACAAGCTATGCCCTTTAGGGCAGGGCTTTAGCTATTACAAATCTCCTTTAAATTTGTGGTATGCAAGATACACGTAAGGGGAGTCACAGCATATATCAATTACATGTTCACATTGTGTGAAGTACGAAATATCGGTTTCAGGTATTAAAGGGAGAAGTTCAGGTGAGATGCCGGGACTTATTACGCCAGACATGTGATAGTTTGGATATACAGATATTAAAGGGGGTGGTAAGCAATGATCACATACACCTGCATTTAAGTTATCCACCGAAGGTAAGTGTTAGTGATATAGTGAAACGATTAAAAGGTCGGAGTGCCAGGATATTATTGGATGAGTTTGGAGAATTGCGAAAACGCTATTGGGGAGGTCATTTTTGGGGAATAGGCTAAGGTGCATGGAGTAGTGGTAATATAACGGATGAGATGATACAGGAGTATTTGGATCATCATAAGGAAGGTCCGAATAGGGAACAGAATTTTATTCTGGAATAGTTTGAATGCACTTTAGTGTACCGTTTTCAATAGGCTTATAGCCTACCTTCCAATGGCTTTAGCCAATCCAACAAGCTAGGGGATTTTATCCCATAGTATATTGAGTTTTTTTACTAATCCGCTGTTAGCCCTGCATATTTAACTTGTGCATCCGTTTTGAAAATGTTTATTTCAAAATCATCATTATAGGGTGCAGCACCTGATTTTGATAAAAATAAAGTGTATGATGTATTAGCTTTAGGGCTTTTAAAAAGTTGCTTAACAACATCCATTAAACCAGTCGTTCTTATCGCCAATCTTCCACTTGCCGAGCTGGTTTAATTGATGCATCTGTTCAAGTACAATTTGTTAATTTGATAGTAGTTGTTTAGAAAAAACAACAATTTGTTTGTCGGATGAATATTCCAACGAGGCCCTTGCCATGTCGATGGCTGAAGTATGGTGTTGTATTATGATTGCTGCAAATATTTTGTTTTCATCGGCATCGATGGTATCGTTCAAGTTTCCTGGTATAGGTATATATCTTTTTAAGGTAATTGCGGATAATTGTTTCGGACATAATTTATACGCCAACCATGCAAGTAATAATTCTGGCGTCATGTCACATATAAATTGTCTAAATAGTTGCAGTCAGCTGTCAGAAAAGTTTTTACAAATCATGTTGCCGCTATTGTTCATTTGATATTTTCGGCACAATATTTTGGAACAATACTGTTTAGTACCAATTATATCTCTAAATATAGTCACAAGTCCACAGCCAAACCAACAGATAACGACGGACTTTTTAATAAACCAGTTATGAAAAAAGAAAATATCAGAAAAGTAGCCAGGATCGCACTTGGCGCGAATTTAATATTAGCGGGGATCAGCCATTTAACTTTCTTCCGAATAGAGTTTAGGACGCAGGTACCCGATTGGATTCCGATAAAAAAAGATGATACGGTCGTTTATTCGGGTGTAGCAGAGATCGCTTTGGGAAGCGCTTTAGTATTTACGCCCGAAAAGTATGAAAAGGCCATCGGCAGAATCGCCGCCACGTTCTTCACGGCAGTTTTCCCCGGCAATGTTGCACAATACACCAACAAGCGCAACGCATTTGGTTTAAATACAAATAATAAGCGATTGACCAGGTTGTTTTTTCAACCGGTGCTTGTTTGGTGGGCGCTCAAAAGTACCGACAATATTTAGGTATCATTGAGTAGGAACGTCAGGTAATTCATGTGGCTTTTCAAGTTGATTAATATAAAGGTTGTTCCCTGAAGCGTTTCATATTTTACATATTGTCATTTCTAAATTTTTGCTGCATCAATTTTGTCGTAGTTGGCATGTGTTCCGATAAATCTAGTCCTAACCATTTGATAATCACAATCGGTTCCCATAACTGAAATACTTAATATTACCTTTTACCTATTCTTCTTCTTTCGAATATTCAATAATTGCCTTTTGGAGTTCATTTACTTCCTGACGCTTTAAATAACGTCACGGCGATGAATACGCTAATAGAAGGAGTAATAAAAATTACCACATCTGAATTACTCCCCAATTGTATTTTTTAATTAAGTACAATCCGGTAATTACCTCAAATACAACTGTTACGTCAAGGTCACCGCAATCTAAAAACCAAAACTTAAATGAAAATATTTATAAGCTGGTTGAGAACGAGAAGTCAAAGCGTTGCATTAATCACTTAAAGGCTGGTTACCTGATGTTTTTCCGGCTGATGAATTATTTATGCCTGACCAGGATATCCACACCGGGTCAATATGAGCAAACATATTGAACAATGAATGGGAGAAATCGAATTTCGGAATAATCCGTCTGACATCTGATAATTCAGAGGCACTGTGGCTTTTGAATGAAGCAGGCGCTCTTTCAAAAGCGTTTAAAGCAATAATCGCGAATAATCGATCTTTGGCAATAAGTTTTTGACACATTTCTTGCATGAAACTGACCGACAAGGAATTTGAAGAATTTGAAATACTCATCTTGTACTTCAAATTAGATTTGAGTGTAGAATTTCCATTTGAAGACGAAAACATTATTGACAAATTTATTGCTTCAGATCTTTACCATTTGACAAGCGGTCAGTTAGAAATATTAGGTGGTTTCAAAAGAAAAATCAAGAGGAACTTTGTAATTTTAAAATGCACAAAAGGGTATACAACTATATGGTAACTAGTAAAAATCACAAAAGCCATGAAAACACTTATTCTATTTCTTGCTTTTATATCATTAGTACTTTTGAGTGTTTTTGCCGAAGCCCAACAGTCGGTAAAAGGAAAGATAGTGAATATACGGAATGAACCACTGTATAATGCAACAGTGGTTCTTCTTAACTCAACAGACTCTTTGATGGTGAAAGGAATGCTTGCTGACAAAGAAGGCCAGTATAATTTTGAAAATATTGCACAAGGCACTTATTTCATTTCTGTAAGCATGGTAGGGCACGATACAGCATGGACGACTCATTTTAGTTTGCACCGGAATGAGTCTTTGATCCTGCCTTTTATCGTTTTAAAGGAAGGCATTGTGTTGGATGAAGTTGTCGTAAAAAGCAAGAAACCATTGTTTGAATTAAAACCGGACAGGGTTATTATGAACGTAAGTGCATCCCCTGCATTTAGTGGCAACACAGGCTTAGAGTTACTCCAAAAAACGCCGGGCGTTACAGTTGACAGGCAAAACAGCATCATTGCCATGAATGCAAAGGGCGAGGTACTCATTATGATCAACAATAAAATTCAACGTGTACCTATGGCAGTGCTTATAGCACGGCTTGAAGGAATGAGGGCGGAAAATGTTGAACAGATCGAAATCATTCACCAGCCTCCCGCAAAGTTTGATGCAGGCGGTGCGGCAGGCATCATTCACATTGTTTTGAAGAAAAACAATGATGAAGGTACAAATGCAAATCTCTCTCTTATTGCAGGCTACGGGCAACGTGAAAAAATGGGAATGAATGTTAATCTCAATTACCGTAAAGGAAAAATTAACTTGTATGGAGGATATAATTTCAACCTGGACAAGGCCAATAATTATAAAGCAAATCATTTCAGGGAATACGAATACCAGGGAGATATTTATAACCACGAGAATTATGTAACATTTTCCGGTTACGGCACTACATCACATGCCGGCAATATCGGCCTTGACATAGATCTTAGCAAACGGGCTGTTATGGGTATATTATTCACTACCACAAAATCTGCGCAAGTATGGGGGAAAGACGCAAAAAGCGAATCTTTTGATTATATCAATAAATCAATGACAGGCAAACAAAATTTTTATCTTAGCCCGACCACTGACATAGGATCATCTTCAACAAATCTTAACTTGTTGCAAAAAGTAGGCGATAAAAGCAGTTTGAATTTTAATGTAGATTATGCGGGCATTCGATACGACAACGCAACTGATTTGCGAAACAACAACGATAGTGCAGCGATTGCAAAACGCACATCACTGCTCGAATTTTGGATTGTAAGTATAGATAACATAAACGAATTAAGAAAAGGTTTAAAACTGGAAGTAGGGATAAAAGGTTCATTCAATAAAACCGCAAGCACTACCACCTCCAGCAATTTTAAAATTGCTCCTGATCTTTTTTCTGGAAGAGACAATATCAACGAACGCATACTTGCAGCTTATGTTTCAGTATCTAAAAAGCTTTCCAATAAACTTAATGGAGAATTAGGCCTTAGATATGAACATTATACCTATAATCTAAACAGTGAAAAGGGTGAAGATGTAGCGAAGGCTTTCAAAAACCCCTTCCCGATTGTCCGGCTTTATTACAAGATTGATTCTGCAAACTCACTGCAGTTTGCATTCAACAGGTCTATTACCCGACCTCCTTTTTTTAATCTCACTTCTTTCCTGCTTATCCTTGACTCCAGCTTAGTGGTTTATGCCAATCCCCGGCTAAGGCCTGCTTTCACAAATACTTTTAAAGTAACATACGGACACCGTTCACTCATTCTCTCGCTGGCTTATCTCCGGCGAACAGGGCAAGTTTATTTTTATAATACGGTTGACAAAACAAAACATCTGCAAACCAGTGTTCCTGTAAACCTGGATGTGGAAAATATAATCGAAGCGAACCTGAGTTTTCCTGTATCCCTTGCCAACTGGTGGACAATTAACTGGAACATCAACGGGTTATACCATATAGTGAAAGATGCATCCAGCCATCCTGTTATATTTAGAAACAGCATTTTCACAGCGTCAGTTCAACTAAACAATATCTTTCATTTAGGCAAAAGATGGACGGCCAGTTTAGATAGCAGGTATCAAAGCTGGTATCTTGTTGGAGACCAAAAGCAGCTTAATCGTCCATACCTCCATCTCGGCATAAAAAAATCATTCCCTGGCGGAAATACGCTTGGTATTGTGGCACAAGACTTCACCAATTCTTCCGGAAAAAAAACATGGGAATACTACCAGG